>NZ_PJQQ01000013.1:0-142371 GCF_002858665.1 Pseudomonas sp. FFUP_PS_473 | reverse complement strand
CTCCAACAGTCTGTACTGGTCAGAGTCAGAAGCGAGGCTTTAGTCCCACCCACCCCTTCAAGTCTAAACATACAAGCTGGCTTGCCTGCGATGGCGTCGTTGGCTTGGAAAAACAAACCCCCGCTAAAAAGCGGGGGTTCGTCAGCAGCCTGATCCATTCACTGGACCGGGTTTTCGTATCAGGACACAGAGCGCGCCACGGCCACACTGTCCTCTTTCGGGGACAGCTTGAACACGTAGTACAGTACCGTCAGCAGCACCAGGAAGGCTGGGCCGACGTACAGTGCGATACGGGTTTCCTCAAAGTACGCCATCAGGCCTACCACCAGGATCAGGAACGCCAGCGCCAGGTAGGAGCTCAACGGCCACAGCCACATGCGGAACTGCAGACGGTCACGTTCGGCCTTGGACAGGCCAGCACGGAACTTCAGTTGCGCCAGCAGGATCATGACCCAGGTCCAGATCGCACCGAAGGTAGCGATAGCGGTGACCCAGACGAACACTTTTTCCGGTACCAGGTAGTTGAGCAGTACACCCAGCAGCAATGCCGCGATCGACAGCAGCAGCGCGTTGCGCGGCACGCCATTGCTTGAGGTGCGGGCAAAGGAGGCAGGCGCCTGGCCATTCTGCGCAAGGCTGTAGAGCATACGACCGGTACTGAAGATACCGCCGTTGCAGGACGACAGTGCCGCAGTGATCACCACGAAGTTGATGATGCCGGCAGCGGTCTTGATGCCCAGACGTTCAAAGGTCATCACGAACGGGCTGCCCTGGCTGCCAATTTCGTTCCATGGGTAGATCGACAGGATCACGAACAGTGCGCCGACATAGAACAGCAGGATGCGCCAGAATACCGAGCCAATGGCATGCGGAATGGTCTTTTGCGGGTTACGCGCTTCGCCGGCAGTCAGGCCGATCATTTCTACGCCAAGGTAGGCGAACATCACCATTTGCAGCGACATCAGCACGCCGGTCACGCCGTTAGGCATGAAGCCGCCATTGCTCCAGAGGTTGGAGATGCCCAGCGCGACGCCATCGTTACCGAAGCCAAACGCGATCACGCCGATACCGCCCAGCACCATCGCGATGATGGTGACGATCTTGATCAGGGCGAACCAGAACTCGAACTCACCAAACGCCTTGACTGCGATCAGGTTGACCCCGCCCATGCTTGCCAGGGCCGCCAGGGCCCAGATCCAGCGAGGTACATCAGGGAACCAGATGCCCATGTAGATGGCCACCGCCGTGATTTCAGCAACACAGGTCACCAACCACAGGAACCAGTAGTTCCAGCCGGTCAGGAAGCCTGCCAATGGGCCGAGGTAGTCTTGCGCGTAACGGCTGAAGGAGCCGGCGACCGGGTTGTGAACGGCCATTTCACCAAGGGCACGCATGATCACCAGGATCGCCAGACCGCCAATGATGTACGACAGCATGATCGCAGGCCCGGCCATTTCAATGGCCTTGGCCGACCCCAGGAACAGGCCGACACCGATACAGGCACCCAGTGCCATCAGGCGGATGTGACGCTCTCCGAGTTCTCGCTTGAGCGGACCGCCTTGGGCGGTATCACCGTGAGAAGGGTGGTTGCCGACTGACATAGAAATACAACCTCATTTTGTTATTGGATATAAACCGATCGTGCAGACCTGGCACCGCCGATAGGCAGGTACGAAGCCTTGCCGGACCAACCTTTTGGGTGAGCCCGTCAGCCCGCAAAACACCACGCAGGCTGAGCAAAAGGGGCGAGCAGTATAAAAAGGCCATCGCAGGTCTTTTCACTATAAAAACCAGGATCTTTGGCGAGAAGTCTCGGCAAAATCCGCTTATACGGAGTGGCATTCCCCGCGCTTACACCGCCCTCAAAAACAGGGCGGGTAAAATAGCACCAAACCAGGGCATTACAACCACAACCAAAGGCGCATGCTCCGATTACGCTCCGAGAAATGCCTTACAAGCTTCTACAAATTTTTCACCTAAGCTGCTCAGCGTCTAAGCTTCAGGCAAGCAAGACGAATACACGTAGCCGGGCTAAAGACTATGGGCGCACTGTGGCAATCGGAACCAACAACGGCTGAAGCCCCTTCTGAACGTCTGGAAGACGTGCCTCCACCCAAAAGCCCTCGCAAGCGTCGCGTCTGGTGGCGGCTGCTGTGGCCCTTGTGGTTATTGCTACTGATCGCCCTCATCGCTGTGGGCTTCGCCATCGCCGAAGAAATGCAGACTTCACGTGTGCAGTCACGTGAATTCAGCCACTTTGCAGCAACCCTCAGTTACTCGATGCACAAAGGCCCGAGCGACGCGATCATGTATCCGGGCGATGGCCCGTTCGATAAGCGCCTGGGCTACAGCGCACTCGGTGACTTCCTGCCTCGCCTGCTCAAGCGCGACTATCTGGTCAGCGAGCAGACACGCTTTTCCCCCGAGCTGATGAACTATGCCAAGCATGGTTTCTTCGTGCCTTACACCGAAAAAATCCAGGCGGGTTTGTCGATTACTGACTGTAAAGGCGAGGCCCTGTATCAGTATCACTATCCGCAGCACCTCTACTCCGACTTTGCTTCGATCCCGCCGGTGATCGTTCACAGTTTGCTGTTCATCGAAAACCGCGACCTGCTTGACCCCAATGATCCCAATGCAAACCCGGCAGTCGACTGGCCACGCTTCGCCAAGGCAGCCTATACCCAGGTCGCCAAGTACCTGGCCCTTCCGGGCCAATCGGCAGGTGGCAGTACCCTGGCCACTCAACTGGAAAAATACCGGCACTCCCCTGACGGGCTGACAGTGTCTGGCAGCGAAAAAATCCGGCAGATGATTTCGGCCAGTGTCCGCGCCTATCAGAACGGCCCACAAACCCTGGAAGCCCGGCAACGTATCGTGCGCGACTACCTCAACAGTGTGCCGCTGTCGGCCGTCCCCGGTCACGGCGAAGTGCATGGTATGGCCGAAGGCTTGAGGGTCTGGTACGGCGCGGACTTCGCCCAGGTCAATCAGTCGTTGTTGTCCACCGACAACGACCCGGCCAGCCTTGCCGCACGAGGGTTGGCACTGCGTCAGGTGCTCTCGCTGATGATCGCACAGCGTCGGCCATCGTATTTCCTGTCCAAAGGCCGCAATGATCTGGCCGAACTGGCCGACAGTCACGTGCGCCTGCTCGCGGCCAACAACATCATCGATCGATCGCTGGCTGACGCCGCGCTGGCCAGCAAAGCGACCTACCGTGACTGGGTTGCCCAGCCGACCATTGTCCCCATCGTCACCAACAAGGGCATCAGCCTGGCACGTGCGCGGCTCTCGGCGATGCTCAACCGCCCCCTGTATGATCTGGATCGTCTTGATCTTTCAGTCACCAGTACGCTGCAGTCCAGCCTGCAAGACCAGATCAGCGAATACCTCAAAAATCTCGCGGACCCAGCCTTTGCAGAAAAAACCGGGCTGTTCGGCGAGCGCCTGCTGACCCCGACCACCACAACCCAGGTACGTTACAGCTTCACCCTCTTTGAACGCACCCCGGACGGTGCACGGGTACGGGTGCAAACCGACAGCACCGATCAACCCTTCGACATCAACGAAGGCAGCAAGCTGGAACTGGGTTCAACCGCCAAACTGCGGGTACTGACCACCTACCTGGAGATCATCGCCGAACTGCATGATCGCTATGCCGACAAAAGCCCGGCCGAGCTGAAAAAAGTCGAGGTGCCCGAGCTGGACCGCATTACCGGCTGGGCGGTGGATTACCTGATTCAGAACAAGGACCGCAACCTCAGCGCGATGCTGGATGCGGCACTGGAGCGCAAGTACTCGGCCAACCCCGGCGAAGCCTTCTTCACGGGTGGAGGCTTGCACGTCTTCAACAACTTCCGCCGCGAAGACAATGGGCGCCTGCCGACCCTGAAGGATGCCCTGCGCGAATCGATCAACCTCCCCTTCATTCGCCTGATGCGTGATCTGGTGCGCTACAGCACGTACCAATCACAGAACAACAGCGGCCAACTGCTCAAGGACGATGCAGACCCACGTCGCCAGGAGTATCTGGCACGTTTCGCCGACCGCGAAGGCACCGACTATCTCAAGCGATTCTGGAAAAAGTACCAACGCAAGACATCCCAGGAGCGCCTCGACACCTTTCTCGACAGCCTGAATGTCACACCGATCCGTTTGGCTGCCGTACACCGGTACCTGTTTCCCGAAGCCGACCAGGCAACCTTCAACGCCTTTGTGCAGGCCCACTTGAAAAAGGACACTTCAGCCGACAAGCGCAAGAAAGACGCGTTGACCGAAAAACGGCTCGAGGAGATGTACATAAACTACGGCCCGGGCCGCTACGACCTGCCCGACCAAGGCTATATCGCCCGGGTTCACCCACTGGACTTGTGGCTGCTGGGCTACTTGCTGAAAAACCCCGGAGCACAATTCAAGGATGCGGTTACAGCCAGCCATTTCGAACGCCAGGAAGTCTATAGCTGGCTGTTCAAGAGCCGGCACAAAGGCGCCCGCGACAGCCGTATTCGGACACTGGTGGAAATTGAGGCGTTTCTCGACATCCATCAACGCTGGAAACGTGTCGGTTATCCCTTCGACCACCTGGTGCCATCGCTGGCCACTGCTATCGGCAGTTCTGGTGACCGCCCCGCCGCCCTGGCCGAACTCATGGGTATCATCTTGAACGACGGCGTACGCATGCCCACCCTGCGCATCGATACCCTGCACTTCGCGGCCGACACCCCTTATGAAACGCGCCTGATCAGTGACCCAGACCGCGGCGAACGGGTATTGCCGGCGGAGGTCGCCAAGGCCCTGCGCGGTGCGCTGTCACAAGTGGTAGATGCCGGTACGGCACGTCGGGTGTCGGGTAGCTTCAAACTGCCTGACGGTACAGCACTGGTCATGGGCGGCAAGACCGGCACCGGCGACAACCGCATCGAAAGCTTCGGGGCAGGCGGACGCATCCTCGGATCACGCTCACTGAACCGTACTGCGACATTCGTGTTCTACATCGGCGACAGCCATTTCGGCACCCTGACCGCCTTCGTTCCAGGGCGAGCCGCCGAATCGTTCAAGTTCACCTCAGCGTTGCCGGTACAAGTGCTCAAGGGCATGGCGCCACTTCTGATGCCCTACCTTGTGCCAGGCACCCATACGTTGTGCAACATACCCACGCTCACCGCTCAGCGAGGCGCAACGGTTCAATGACCGTGAAAGCGCTTGGCCGTGGTGAAGCTATTGCGCCAGTAACGATTGCTTAACGAATCGATACGAATCGCCTTGCCGCTACGCGGTGCATGAATGAATTGCCCCTCGCCGATGTACAACCCGACATGGCCAATACGACCTTGGCCGTTGCGGTTAAAGAACACCGCATCACCGCGCTTGAGTTGCGGCGGGCTTATGGTCTTGCCCTGCCCCTTGAGCATGGATGATGTGGTGCGAGGCAAGCTGATACCCACCTCACTACGGTACAGATAGACCAACAAGCCACTGCAATCAAAACCGCTCTTTTCCGACATTCCGCCCCAACGGTAAGGCACGCCGATGAGCTCATGGGCACGTTCGACCAGCCGGTCGAGGTTTGCCTCGAGTTCCTGGCGGGCCACATAGTCGTGCCCACCCTTAGGGGTAACCAAATGAACATTCGCCTGGGCAAAAAATGAAAGGCCCCAGAGCAAGCCTACACGCAAGAAAAAACCAACCACGTCATATACCCCCTGAAGGGTGAAGGAAACGCGGCAGATCTTAGAGTTGACGGGGGCAAGCAGGAATAAAGGGAATCCGAGGGTTATGTAAGAAAAAACCTAGGGCAACGCCCACGACGCCTCTTGCCGTGAACCACACCCGCACACCGAGCGCTTGCTTTAAGATATATCTTGAGTAATATCTAAATAAGTATCTCAAGATATATCTCAGACCCAAAGGCAGCCCTAATGCGCGATCATCCTTCACACCACGAGCACAGCGACCGTCATGACGGCTTTGAACGTCGCAGTGGCCGCGAACGAGGCGAACGAGGCCCGCGAATCTTTGCCCCGGGCGACCTGAAGCTGCTGCTGCTGTCGATGCTCGCCGAACAGCCCTGTCACGGCTATGACCTGATTCGACGCATCGAAGCCCTGTTCGACGGGCGCTACAGCCCAAGCCCAGGCGTCATCTACCCCACCCTGACCTTTCTTGAAGAAAGCGAGTGGATCATCGGCCAGGCCGAAGGCAGCAAGAAGCGTTACAGCGCCACAGCAGCGGGCCTCCAGGCCTTGGCCGAACAGGCCATCGCCCTGGACGGCGTGCGCATGCGCCTTGAGGTCAGCAAACGCTCTATCGGCGTGCATGACCGCCCGCAGGAAATCCACGAAGCCGTACACAACCTGCGCCATGCGCTGCAAATGCACAGCGGGCGCTGGAACCCCGAAGAAATCGTACGGGTGCGCAACCTGCTCAATGACACCGCCAGAGCCATTGTTGCCGGCCCGGCAACGGCCCTTCAGGAGAAAACCGAATGACGGTTAACGACACCACCACGATTCACCGCGTCAACCATGAGATCAAACGCCGTTGCCTGCAGGTACTGCGCGTCACCGATCTGACCCCGCGTATGCGCCGGATCACCTTGGGCGGCCCTGAACTGCAGGGCTTTCTGAGCCTGGGCAGTGATGACCACATCAAACTGCTGTTTGCCTGCTCGCCGCAAGAACAGGCCGCACTGGACAACCCGGGACAGGACCAGGACGGCGTCAAACCGACCCTGCGCGAATACACGCCGCGCCGTATCGACGAGGTGGCGGGTGAGTTGGATATCGACTTCGTGCTGCATGGCGACGGCCCGGCCTCTACCTGGGCGGCTCAGGCAACAGTGGGCCAGACGCTGAACATCGCGGGGCCACGCAGCTCAATGGTGGTGCCGGACATGTTCGACAGCTACCTGTTGATCGGTGACGAAACCGCCATTCCGGCGATTGCCCGACGCCTTGAAGAACTGCCGGCCACGCGTAACGCACTGGTGGTCATTGAAGTGGAAAATGCGCTGGAACAACAACCACTGGCAAGCCTGGCAAACGTGCAGATCATCTGGGTTCAGCGTCACCAGCAAGACCTGCTTGAGGTGCTGAAACACCTGCCCCTGCCCGCCGGTGAGCTGTACACCTGGGTTGCCCTGGAAAAGACACTGACCCGCCAGGCCAAACGCCTGCTGCTGGAAGACAAGGGCGTGCAGGAGGACCGGCTCAAAGCGGTCGCCTATTGGCGCCTGGGCGAAGACGACAACCACAACGCGTAAACCGTGGCATCAGGGCTGCGCTCTGGCGGCTGCCAGACGCCTGCCCTGCCATTGATCGAGGCTAATCAACAACAGCCCTAGTGCAACAAAACCCACCAGGATAGCCAGCGCATTGAGCATCACCTGCGCATACCCCAGAGTGGCGACATCAATGAACGGGTAGGGATAAACGCCAATTTCGTGCCCACGCAGCAGCACATAGCCAAAGTAACCCAGCGGGTAAAGCAACCACGGTAAAATCTGTATTGCCCGCAAACTGCCCTTGGGTACACACCACCACCAATACCCCAGGTACAACAGCGGCATGACATCATGCAGCAGTTCATCGACCAGCCATTGCCAGCCTTGCGGCTGCCACAGGTGGCGTAACAACAGGCTGTATGCCACCCCCACCAGCGAAATGCTGACTGCAACCGCAGAACTCACCGAGGGCCGCAGAAAAAACTGCCGCGCCGGGCCTTCTCGGCCAAACGCCGCCTGACTGAGCACTACGGCAACCAGGGTGTTACTGAGTACGGTGAAGTAGCTGAAGACATTCACCAGCCCGCCTATCAGGCTGGCCTGCGCCTGCCAGCGCGCCCACAACACCAGGTACATCTGAATGGCCAGTGCAGCCCACCCCAGGCAGGCCAGCAGCCCTACCCAAGGCACCCGCTGCTCCAGACGCATCAGTTAACGACCCCGTTGCATCTTGACGTACAACTGCTCGACCCTTTCCCGCGCCCACGGCGTACGTCGCAGGAATGTCAGGCTCGATTTGATACTCGGATCGCTCTTGAAACAGCGCAAATCAATACGCTGCGCCAGCCCTTCCCATTGGTAACGCGCAACAAGGGCATTGAGGATCTGTTCCAGGGTCACGCCATGCAGAGGATTTTGATTACCGGCAGTCATGCCTGTGCTCCAGCCAACGAAAGGTGCGCACCTTAGCCGAGCCTTGGCTCCACGTCTGCTTTTTCAGCAACGCCATGCACTCGGATCTCGACCTGTTTCCGACAGTCTAGTGTGCCCGAGCGTTCTGGCGCACGTCGCAACAGGCTCAGCCAGCGAGATGCAGCATCGAAGTCGGCCTGAACACCACCTTTGCCCCCTGCTGAAGGACTGTTACAGAAGCGGCAACAGTGCCTCACGTTGATTGGACTTTTTTTCTTACACATTCATCTATATCCTGCCCGCCGCACGCTGAAACGCTTCACTCTCCCTAATTAGCAGTTTTGTCTCCGGTGATAGAGCACATTCGGAGGCGTTGCCGTTTTTCCAACAATCAAAAGATAGCGCTATCTCATGCCTCAGTTTTCACCCTCCCGTCGTTCTTCCTCCGTACTGCTGACAGGTTTGACACTTGCCGCAATTGCCCCGCACACCTGCGCCGCGATGCTGGACAGTGACTCCCCCTGGATGCTTGGCGACTGGGGCGGCACCCGCGCAGAACTGGCCGAGCGCGGCTACGACTTCACCCTGGGTTACGTCGGCGAGATGGGCAGTAACTTGCACGGCGGCTACGACCACGACAAGACCGCACGCTACAGCGACCAGTTCACGCTCGGTACGCACCTGGATCTGCAGAAGATCCTCGGCTGGCATGCCACCGAGTTTCAACTGACCGTCACCGAACGCCACGGTGACAACATCAGCAACGACCGCATCAATGATCCTCGCGTAGGTGGTTTCACCTCTGCGCAGGAGGTCTGGGGTCGCGGCGAAACCTGGCGACTGACCCAGCTATGGATCAAGCAGCAGTATTTCGATGGCGCACTGGATGTGAAGATCGGCCGTTTCGGTGAAGGCGAAGACTTCAACAGCTTCCCCTGCGACTTCCAGAACCTGGCCTTCTGTGGCTCACAGGTCGGCAACTGGGTGGGCGGCATCTGGTACAACTGGCCCGTCAGCCAGTGGGCGATGCGGGTCAAGTACCGTCTCGGCCCTGAGCTCTATGCGCAGGTCGGCGCTTACGAGCAGAACCCCTCCAACCTTGAAAGTGGCAATGGTTTCAAGCTCAGCGGCAGCGGCACCCAAGGTGCAGTACTGCCGATAGAACTGGTCTGGACCCCCACTTTCAGCGGCCTGAAAGGGGAATATCGCGCCGGTTACTACTACAGTAGTGCCAAGGCAACCGATGTTTATAAAGACAGCAACGATCAACCGGCAGCACTCAGCGGCCAGGCCTATCGCAGCAGTTCGAGCAAGCATGGCTTCTGGCTGGGTGCGCAGCAACAGGTGACGTCGCTGGCCAGCGACCACTCCCGCGGCCTGAGCGTTTTCGCCAACGCCACGCTGCATGACAAGAAGACCAATGCCATCGACAACTATGTTCAGGCAGGTGTGGTGTACAAGGGCCCGTTTGATGCCCGTGCCAAGGACGATATCGGTTTCGCCCTGGCACGCGTGCATGCCAACCCCGCCTACCGCAAGAACGCCCAGGCCAGCAACGCGGCCCAGGGCCTGGATGACTACGACAACCCCGCCTTCCTGCCGGTCCAGGACACCGAGTACAGCGCCGAACTGTACTACGGCATTCACTTGGCCAACTGGCTCACCGTGCGCCCGAACCTGCAGTACATCCGCCACCCAGGCGGTGTCGGGCAGGTCGACGACGCACTGATCGGCGGCCTGAAAATCCAGAGCAGCTTCTAAACATGAACCACCCCGAATTTTATCCGAGCTGCGGCTCGAACTGTTTCAACTGTACGGAGAACACACGATGAGCACTGACGGTGCCTTGAGTAGAACCCGCTGGCTGCCGAGACTGCTCGGCATTCTGCTGTTGCTGATGGGCCTGGCACTGCTGGCCGGTGGCATAAAGCTAAGCCAGCTTGGCGGCTCGCTGTATTACCTGATTGCCGGTATCGGTTTTGCCCTGTCTGGCATCCTGCTGCTGGCATTACGCCGCAATGCCCTCGGCCTGTACGGCCTGGTTCTGCTGGGCAGCACCCTCTGGGCACTGTGGGAAGTGGGCCTGGACTGGTGGCAACTGGTGCCCCGTCTGGCCCTGTGGTTCGCCCTTGGCGTTGTCCTGCTGCTGCCATGGGCACGCCGCCCACTGCGTGGCCAACCGAGCAAAGTGAACACCGGCCTGCTGAGCCTGGCCGTCGTGTTGTCGGGTGCTACAGCCATCGCCAGCCAGTTCACTCACCCAGGTGAAATCAATGGCAAGCTGGGCCGCGACAGCAGTGACATGGCCAGCACCGCGCCGCAAATGCCGGACGGTGAATGGCAGGCCTATGGCCGCACTGAGTATGGTGACCGTTACTCGCCCCTACGCCAGATCACGCCCTACAACATTCACAAGTTGCAGGAAGCCTGGCGTATCCGTACAGGCGATCTGCCAACTGACAACGATCCGGTGGAACTGACCAACCAGAACACCCCGCTGAAGGCCAACGGCATGCTCTATGCCTGCACCGCGCACAGCAAAGTACTGGCATTGGACCCGGACACCGGCGCGGAAATCTGGCGTTTCGATCCGCAGATCAAAAGCCCGGTCGGCTTCAAGGGCTTCGCCCACATGACCTGCCGGGGGGTGTCGTATTACGACGAGAACAACTACGTCAACATGGACGGCAGCCCGGCCCCCAAAATCTCCGAAGCCGGCATGGCGGTGGTCCGCGCTTGCCCTCGCCGCCTCTACCTGCCCACCGCTGATGCACGCCTGATCGCACTGAACGCTGATAACGGCAAAATCTGTGAAGGCTTCGGCAAGCAGGGTGTCATCGACCTGACCACCGGTATCGGCCCATTCACCGCTGGCGGCTACTACTCGACCTCGCCTGCGGCCATTACCCGCCAACTGGTGATCATTGGCGGCCACGTCACCGACAACGAGTCGACCAACGAACCGTCCGGTGTCATCCGCGCTTACGACGTACACGATGGGCACCTGGTCTGGAACTGGGACGCCGGCAACCCTGAGGCCACAGCACCGCTGGCAGCGGGCAAGTTCTACACCCGCAACTCACCCAACATGTGGTCGTTGGCCAGCGTCGATGAAAAGCTCAACATGGTCTACCTGCCACTGGGCAACCAGACCCCAGACCAATGGGGCGCCGACCGTACCCCAGGCGCAGAGAAATTCAGCGCCGGCATCGTGGCGCTGGACCTGACCACCGGCAAGGTGCGCTGGAATTATCAGTTCACCCACCATGACCTGTGGGACATGGACGTCGGCAGCCAGCCGACCCTACTCGACATGGCCACCGCTGATGGCGTGAAACCGGCCCTGATCGCACCGACCAAACAGGGCAGCCTGTATGTCCTCGATCGTCGTGACGGCACGCCGATCATTCCGATCCAGGAAGTCCCGGCACCTCAGGGCGCGGTCGAAGGCGATCACACTTCGCCGACCCAGGCACGCTCGGACCTCAACCTGCTGGGCCCGGACCTGACCGAACAAGCCATGTGGGGCGCCAGCCCGTTTGACCAGATGCTCTGCCGCATCCAGTTCCGCGAACTGCGCTACGAAGGCCAGTACACCCCGCCATCGCTGCAAGGCAGCCTGGTTTACCCAGGCAACGTCGGCGTATTCAACTGGGGCAGCGTCTCGGTTGATCCGGTTCGCCAACTGCTGTTCACCAGCCCGAACTACATGGCCTTCGTCTCCAAACTGGTGCCGCGCGCCGATGTTGCCGCAGGCAGCAAGCGTGAAAGCGAAACCAGCGGTGTACAACCCAACAGCGGTGCGCCCTATGCCGTGACCATGCATCCGTTCATGTCGCCGCTCGGCATACCGTGCCAGGCCCCCGCCTGGGGTTACGTTGCTGGTATTGACCTGAACAAAGGCAAAGTGGTGTGGAAACACAAGAACGGTACCAGCCGCGACAGCTCACCGCTGCCGATTGGCCTGCCGATCGGTGTACCGAGCATGGGCGGTTCAATTGTGACGGCCTCCGGCCTGGGCTTTCTCAGCGGCACACTCGACCAGTACCTGCGCGCCTACGACGTAAACACCGGCAAAGAGTTGTGGAAGTCGCGCCTGCCGGCAGGTGGCCAGGCAACCCCGATGACCTACACCGGCAAGGACGGCAAACAGTACGTGCTGGTGACGGCTGGCGGCCATGGCTCGCTGGGCACCAAAATGGGTGACTACGTAATTGCTTACAAATTGGCTGACTGATGCCAACTGAGAGCGCCCCGCGCAAACCGGGCGCTTTCATGTGATTGAACGGCTACCCTTTAGGTGGCCGTTTTTTTTGCATGGCGTGGGCACAACCTTTGCCATTGAAACAGCCTTTCACCCGCCCCATCTAAGCACCATAGTCATTTACGCAGGTGCCCCATGAGCGACCAGCAGGATCTCCCGGAAACGCCAAAGGAACAGGCCGAAGTCGAACATATCGAAGCCAGCCACAGTGGCCGTACCCACCTGGCACTGCCCGGCCAGCAACTGCCGGACAAGGTCTATATCATTCCAATTCACAACCGGCCGTTCTTCCCGGCGCAAGTGTTGCCGGTCATCGTCAATGAAGAACCCTGGGCAGAAACCCTCGATCTGGTGGCCAAGACACCGCACCATGCCTTGGCACTGTTCTTCATGGACACTCCGCCTGACGACCCTCGGCACTTTGATACATCGACGCTGCCAACCTACGGCACCCTGGTCAAGGTCCACCACGCCAGCCGCGAAAACGGCAAACTGCAATTCGTTGCCCAAGGCCTGAGCCGTGTGCGTATCCGCGGCTGGCTCAAGCACCATCGACCGCCCTATCTGGTCGAGGTTGATTATCCGCATCAGCCCAGCGAGCCCACCGACGAGGTGAAGGCCTACGGCATGGCGCTGATCAACGCGATCAAGGAGCTGCTGCCGCTCAACCCGCTGTACAGCGAAGAACTGAAAAACTACTTAAACCGGTTCAGCCCCAACGACCCGTCCCCCCTCACCGACTTCGCCGCCGCACTGACCTCGGCCACCGGTAGCCAACTGCAGGAAGTGCTCGACTGTGTGCCCATGCTCAAGCGCATGGAGAAGGTCCTGCCGATGCTGCGCAAGGAGGTCGAGGTCGCACGCCTGCAGAACGAGATTTCTGCCGAAGTGAACCGGCAGATCGGTGAGCATCAGCGTGAGTTTTTCCTCAAGGAACAACTCAAGGTCATCCAACAGGAACTGGGGCTGACCAAGGACGACCGCAGTGCCGACCTGGAACAGTTCAAGCAGCGCCTGGAAGGCAAAACCCTGCCAAGCGCCACACAGAAACGTATCGATGAAGAGCTGGGCAAGCTGTCGATTCTTGAGACCGGCTCACCGGAGTATGCCGTCACCCGCAACTACCTGGACTGGGCAACCGCCCTGCCCTGGGGCGTTTACGGCAAAGACAAGCTTGACCTCAAGCATGCGCGCAAGGTGCTGGACCTTCACCATGCCGGCCTCGACGACATCAAGGAGCGAATCCTTGAGTTTCTTGCGGTGGGTGCCTACAAGGGCGAAATAAGCGGCTCGATTGTCCTGCTCGTAGGCCCGCCAGGCGTCGGCAAGACCAGCATCGGCAAATCCATTGCCGAATCCCTGGGACGGCCGTTCTACCGCTTCAGTGTTGGCGGCATGCGCGACGAAGCCGAGATCAAGGGGCACCGGCGCACCTACATCGGCGCCCAACCGGGCAAACTGGTGCAGGCCTTGAAGGACGTCGGCGTAATGAACCCGGTCATCATGCTCGACGAGATCGACAAAATGGGCCAGAGCTACCAGGGCGACCCCGCCTCGGCGCTGCTGGAGACCCTCGACCCGGAACAGAACGTCGACTTCCTCGACCATTACCTGGACCTGCGCCTGGACTTGTCCAAAGTGTTGTTCGTCTGCACCGCCAACACCCTCGACTCGATTCCCGGGCCATTGCTCGACCGCATGGAAGTGATCCGCCTTTCCGGCTACATCACCGAAGAGAAACTGGCTATCGCCAAGCGCCATTTGTGGCCCAAGCAACTGCAGAAAGCCGGGGTGGCCAAAACCAGCCTGAGTATCACCGACAGCGCCCTGCGCGCGGTCATCGAAGGCTATGCGCGCGAAGCTGGCGTACGTCAGCTTGAGAAGCAGTTGGGCAAGCTGGTGCGCAAAGCCGTGGTGCAGTTACTGGAGCACCCCGACACAACCATCAAGATTGGCACGAAGGACCTTGAAGCCTCCCTGGGCATGCCGGTGTTTCGCAGTGAACAGGTGCTGGCAGGAAAAGGCGTCATCACCGGCCTGGCCTGGACCAGCATGGGCGGCGCGACCTTGCCAATCGAGGCGACCCTGATCCACACCCTGAACCGCGGCTTCAAACTGACCGGTCAGTTGGGCGATGTCATGAAGGAATCTGCCGAGATCGCCTACAGCTATGTCAGCTCGCACCTGAAGCAGTTCGGTGGCGACCCGAGCTTCTTCAACGAGGCCTTTATCCACCTGCATGTGCCGGAAGGCGCAACGCCCAAGGACGGCCCGAGTGCCGGCGTGACCATGGCCAGTGCCTTGCTATCGCTGGCCCGCGACCAGGCGCCGAAGAAAGGCGTGGCCATGACTGGCGAGCTGACACTGACCGGGCATGTGCTGCCGATTGGCGGCGTACGCGAGAAAGTGATTGCCGCACGCCGACAGAAAATCTTCGAGCTGATCCTGCCTGAGGCCAACCGCGGCGATTTTGAAGAGCTGCCGGACTACCTCAAACAGGGCTTGAACGTGCACTTTGCCAAGCGTTTCAGCGACGTTGCCAACGTGTTGTTCTGACTACTGCGGCGTCTGAGAGAGCCAGCCTTGCGGGCGATGCGCGTGATGCAATGGCGCATCGCACGCACTGCCTGCATCGCGGGTGAAGCCGACGCCTACATGTGCGGGCGCTTCGGTTATGCTGCGTCTTCGTTGTTCATTCGGAGCCATCATGACCCTTGCCCGCCTGCTCGTTCCCGTGAGCCTCGCCCTGCTCAGCGCCTGTGCCCAACAACCACGGCAGAACATCAATCTGGAAAAAACGGCAGACTGCCCCGTCCAGTTGCGAAATGATCAAACCCTCACCCTGACGCTGCCCAGCAACCCCACCACGGGCTACCGCTGGTTATTGCAAAACCCTGCCGCCAGTATCCTGCGCAGCCTTGGCCCGGAGGTCTACAGCAACCCCGAAGGTACAGGGCTGGTCGGTAGCGCCGGGCAATCGGTATGGCGCTTCCAGGCGAAGGCCGCTGGCGAGGGTCACTTGATACTGGTCTATCAACAACCCTGGGCACCGGAAATCCCCCCGGCACAGACCTTTGATTGTGCAATTACGGTGAAGTAAGCCGCACTTGTCAGCCGGCCATGCATCCCGCTGCCAGTTTGGCTAAAATGCCGACCCTTTACCGCTGAACGCCTGGACTGCCCGTGAGCAAAGAACCCGACCGCCTATTCGCCCAGCCGCTTGGCCAGGTGCCCGACTTCGCCTTCAACGAAGACGTGGTCCGAGTGTTCCCGGACATGATCAAGCGTTCAGTACCCGGCTACCCGACCATTGTCGAGAACCTCGGCGTACTGGCCGCGCAGTTTGCTCAACCGCACACCGCCCTGTACGACCTGGGCAGCTCGTTGGGTGCTGTCACCCAGGCACTGCGCCGGCATGTACGCCAGGACGGCTGCCGCGTCATCGCTGTGGACAACTCCGCAGCCATGGTCGAGCGTTGCCGCCAGTACCTCACGGCCCAAGACTCAATGTTCCAGGAGCTGCTGCCGGTCGAAGTGATCGAAGGCGACATCCTCGCCCTTGAGTTCCAGCCTGCCTCGGTGGTGGCGATGAACTTCACCCTGCAGTTCATTGCCCCAGAGCAGCGCCTGGCACTGCTGTCGCGTATTCGCCAGGCCCTGCTGCCCGGCGGCGCCCTGATCCTCTCGGAAAAACTGCGCTTCAACGACCCACAGGAACACGCCCTGCTCACCGACCTGCATGTCGCGTTCAAGCGCGCCAATGGCTACAGCGAACTGGAAATTGCCCAGAAACGCAGTGCCATCGAGAACGTGATGAAACCCGACAGCCTGGAAGAACACCGTGAGCGTCTACTCGCAGCGGGTTTTTCCAAGGTAGTGCCGTGGTTCCAGTGCCTTAATTTCGCCTCACTGATTGCCCTGCCATGATTGATCTTTCCCCTCTTGTTCGCCGCCTGGCGGGCACCCCTCTGGCTGAATGGTCCCAGGGCCTGCAGGCACAACTCGATGCCAAGCTGGAAAAAGGCCATGGCGACCTGGAGCGTTGGCAAGCGGCGCTCGATGCCCTGCCCGCGCTCACACCCGAGCACGTCGACCTGCTCAACGGCCTGCGCCTGGACTGCGACTGCGAGCCTGCCACGCGTGAACAGATGCGCACGGCACTGATGGGCTTGTCGCCCTGGCGCAAGGGGCCTTTCGACCTGTTCGGTGTTCACGTCGACACTGAATGGCGTTCGGACTGGAAATGGGAGCGGGTCGCGCCGCACCTGGACTTGCGCGGCAAGCGTGTACTGGACGTCGGCTGCGGCAATGGCTACTACCAGTGGCGCATGCTCGGTGCCGGTGCCGACAGCGTCATTGGCGTAGACCCCAACTGGCTGTTCTTCTGCCAGTTCCAGGCCGTGCAACGTTACCTGCCAGAACTGCCGGCCTGGCACTTGCCGTTCGCCCTGGAAGACCTGCCAGCGAACCTCGAAGGCTTCGACACCGTATTCTCCATGGGCGTCTTCTACCATCGGCGCTCGCCAATCGAGCACCTGCTGGCGCTCAAGGACTGCCTGGTCAAGGGTGGCGAGTTGGTGCTGGAAACCTTGGTCATCGAAGGCGATGAACAGCAGGTATTGGTACCTGAAGACCGCTACGCACAAATGCGCAACGTCTGGTTCCTGCCCTCGGTACCAGCGCTGGAGCGCTGGCTGCGTCGCGCCGGTTTCAGCGAGGTGCGCTGCGTCGATGTCAGCGTCACCAGCATCGAGGAACAACGCAGCACCGAGTGGATGCGTTATCAGTCGCTCAGTGACTTCCTCGACCCCAACGATCACAGCCGCACCATCGAAGGTTTGCCAGCACCACGCCGTGCGGTGCTGGTCGCGCGCAAGTAACGCTCAATGCTAAGCCGCCGACCAGGTATCACCTCGTCTGGCGGCGTACATGAGTGACCTACTGCTCAGCCGCGGCTGGCCGCCAGAATCAGTGACTTCATCTCGGCCACTGCCGACTTGAAGCCGACGAACAGGGCATGGGCAACCAGCGCATGCCCGATGTTCAGCTCGTTGATGCCCTTGATTGCCGCGACTGCTTCCACGTTGTGATAGTGCAAGCCGTGCCCGGCGTTTACGATCAGGCCCTGAGCGACGCCAAAGGCCACGCCGTCGGCGACGCGCTTGAGCTCTTCAGCCACGTCAGCGGGTGTTTCGGCATCGGCGTAACGACCGGTATGCAGCTCGATAGCCGGAGCCCCGACACGGCGAGAGGCTTCGATCTGGCGCTCGTCAGCATCGATGAACAAGGACACTTCCGAGCCGAGGCGCGACAGGCGCTCGACTGCCGCCTTGATCCGCGCTTCCTGGCCAGCCACATCCAAGCCACCCTCGGTGGTCAGCTCCTGACGTGTTTCCGGTACCAGGCAGATATGTGCCGGGCGAATACGCTCGGCAAACGCCATCATTTCCTCGGTGACGCCCATCTCGAAGTTCATCCGCGTTTGCAGCACATCCTTGAGCAGCAGCACGTCGCGCTCCTGAATATGCCGGCGGTCTTCACGCAGGTGGACGGTGATGCCATCGGCACCGGCTTCCTCGGCATCCAGCGCGGCCTTGACCGGGTCCGGGTAACGCGTGCCACGGGCCTGGCGCAGGGTCGCCACGTGGTCGATGTTCACGCCGAGAAGAATGCGGTTGCTGTGGGTCACGAAGAAGCTCTCCTGAAAATTGAGCCTCACAGCATACGACGAGCTTACGGCTTGCGAAACAGTTCGCGACTGACCAATGGCCTTCCGCCCAAATGAACAGCCAGCGCCTGACGCATCAAACGCTTGGCCGCGCTCAAGGCACCGGGCACACTCCAGTCGGCTTCGGCCATGGCTGTCAGCTCAACGCCATTGAACACACCCGGCTGAAGCAGGTAAACCCGCTCCAGGCCTGCATCCACCTGCAACCGATACAGGCCATCGGCGGCCAGCGGTTCCCCCGCAAGATCCCGATCCAACTCGAAGGCATACCCCAGCTCATCCAGCAGGCGCCACTCGAACGAGCGCAGCAACGGCTCCAGCGCGCGCCCGGCGGCCAATGCCTGCAAGGTTGCGGTGTAATGCTCAAACAACCGGGGGTGCGGGTCCTCAAGGGGTAACAGTCGGGTCATCAACTCGTTGAGGTAGAGGCCACTGAACAGTGCATCACCGTTCAGCCAGATACCGACACCATTGCTTTCCATGCGCCCGACGTTTTTCAGTTCACCACGGCCACGGAACTCGACTTCCAGCGCAACGAAGGGACGCGCCAGCGTTCCGGCCTTACCCCGTGCACGACGTAACACCGCGCGCAGCCGGCCCTGAGGCGTGAGGAAGTCCACCAGTGCACTGGTTTCGCGGTAGGCCCGACTGTGCAGGACGTAAGCCGGTTGGCCGACGGGTAGTTCCATGAGTTGAACTTCAGAAAGGAGTCGGCCCGACACCGGACGGTATCGGGCCTGGAGGCTTACAGGTCGCCGTAACCCAAGGAGCGCAGGGCACGCTCATCATCAGACCAGCCGCCTTTGACCTTGACCCAGAGGTTGAGCATGATCTTGGCGTCGAACAGCAACTCCATGTCCTTGCGCGCCTCCGAACCAATGCGTTTGATCCGCTCGCCCTTGTCGCCAATGATGATCTTCTTCTGACCATCACGCTCGACCAGGATCAAGGCATGGATATGCAGGATCTTGCCCTGCTGCTTGAACTCTTCGATCTCCACGGTGATCTGGTACGGCAGCTCGGCACCGAGTTGACGCATGATCTTCTCGCGCACCAGTTCAGCGGCCAGGAAACGGCTGCTGCGGTCGGTGATCTGGTCTTCCGGGAAAAAGTGTTCGTTTTCCGGCAGGTGCTTGGCGATCAGTGCTTCCAGTGCATCGAGGTTATGCCCCTGCTGCGCGGAAATCGGTACGATCTCGGCATTCGGCAGTTGCTCCTGCAACCATTGCAGGTGCGGGATCAACTCGGCCTTCTCTTCGATACGGTCGGTCTTGTTGATGGCCAGGATCACCGGGCCTTGCACGTACTGCACGCGCTCCAGCACCAGTTGGTCTTCATCGGTCCAGCGGGTGCGATCGACCACGAAGATGACCACGTCGACGTCTTTCAAGGCCGCCGAAGCGGTCTTGTTCATGTAGCGGTTGAGCGCCTTCTCGTTGCTCTTGTGCATACCGGGGGTATCGACGTAGATCGCCTGGATATCGCCCTCGGTCTTGATCCCGAGCATGTTGTGACGTGTGGTCTGCGGCTTGCGCGAGGTGATCGCCAGCTTCTGCCCGAGGATGTGGTTAAGCAACGTCGATTTGCCCACGTTGGGGCGGCCGACGATGGCGACATAGCCGCAACGGGTAGTATTCGTATCAGTCATTGCCATTCTCCACGCCCAGGGCGATCAGGGCTGCCGCCGCGGCGACCTGCTCGGCAATACGCCGGCTAACACCCTGCCCTCGGCTTTTTTCAGTCAACAGGGCCACTTCGCATTCGACGAAAAACGTCCGGCAATGCGGTTCACCCTGGATATCCACCACTTCATAGCGGGGCAGTTCGCAGGCCCGTGACTGCAGGAATTCCTGCAAACGGGTTTTCGGGTCCTTGTTGGTATCGACCAGCGTCAGGCTCTCGAACTCACCGGTCAGCCAGTCCAACACGCGATCACGCGCGGTGTGCATGTCCGAGTCGAGATAAATCGCACCGATAAGCGCTTCAAGGGCGTCGGCCAGAATCGACTCGCGACGGAAACCACCGCTTTTCAATTCGCCAGAGCCCAGACGCAGGTACTCGCCGAGGTCGAACCCACGCGCCAGTACGGCCAGGGTCTCGCCCTTGACCAGCCGCGCACGCAGGCGTGACAACTGGCCCTCACGGGCTTGCGGAAAACGCTCGAACAGCGCCTCACCGGCAACAAAGTTGAGAATCGCATCGCCCAGAAACTCCAGGCGCTCGTTGTTACGCCCGGCGTAACTGCGATGCGTGAGGGCCAGCAGCATCAGCTCCTGGTTCTTGAAGGTGTAGCCGAGCTTGCGCTCGAGACGGCTCAAGGAAACGCTCACAGTGTACCCACGCTCGGTTTATGGCCGATTTTTTGCGCCTGGGACTCAGCCCGGCGCCCACACTTATCGGATTGGCTCGTGGCCGTCAGGTTTAACGCGTTGTTCAAATCCGGATCCTGAAAGACTATTTGGCTTCATGCCCTTCCGACCCAGTGATTCGGGGACATCCACAGACACCCTGAACACAGCCTATGCCAGAAAAGCATTCGGCGCTGTCCCAAGACAGCGCCGTTTAGGTGTTACTTGATCAGCCCAACCCGCGAAAGGCTCGGCAGGTGACTCAATTTCGGCTCTGGCCAACTCATCCAGACAGCGAAGGCCTTGCCGACGATGTTCTTGTCCGGAACCATGCCGTGCAGCTCTTTTGGAATGTTGGGGTCATCCCAGTACCGGCTGTCGTTGGAGTTGTCGCGGTTGTCGCCCATCATGAAATAGTGCCCGGCCGGGACTACCCACTGTTGGTCCGGCGGCATCCGGTAGCGGCCCATTTCCTTGCGGATCAGGTGCTCCACCTCGCCCAGTTTTTCCTTGTACAGCTCGGCGCTACCCAGGGTGCCTGGCTCGGTACCCACCAGTTGCTCGGCAATCAGCTGACCGTTGACGAACAACTTCTTGTCGCTGGTGTAACGGATCTGGTCACCTGGCAGGCCAACCACCCGCTTGATGTAGTTCACGTTCGGATCGCTGGGGTAGCGGAACACCATTACATCACCCCGCTGAGGGTCACCAACCTCAATGACCTTCTTGTCGATCACCGGCAAACGAATGCCATAGGAGAACTTGTTCACCAGGATGAAATCGCCCACTTCAAGGGTCGGCTTCATCGACCCCGAAGGGATCTGGAACGGCTCTACCAGGAACGAGCGCAGCACCAGCACGATGAACAGCACCGGAAAGAACGACTTGCCGTATTCAACCAGCAGCGGTTCCTTGTTGAGCTGCTCAAGTACCGACATATCGGGCTGGCTGACGCTGCCCTGATAGTTGCTGATCGCTGCCCGCCGGCGTGGCGCCAGAAACAGCAGATCAAGCAAGGCCAGCAGACCGCAAACGGCAACGGCGATGACTAACAACAGCGGGAAATTTAGCGACATAGGACCTAGCTATCCAACCTGAGCACGGCCAGGAAGGCTTCTTGTGGAATTTCCACGTTGCCGACCTGCTTCATGCGTTTCTTACCGGCCTTCTGTTTTTCCAACAGCTTGCGCTTACGGCTCACGTCGCCACCGTAACATTTAGCCAGTACGTTCTTTCTGAGCGCCTTGACAGTGGTTCGCGCGACGATCTGCCCGCCAATGGCGGCCTGGATGGCCACATCGAACATCTGCCGAGGAATCAGTTCCTTCATCTTCTCGGTCAATGCGCGACCTTTATAGTGCGCATTGTCACGGTGCACGATCAGGGCCAGGGCATCGACCTTGTCGCCGTTGATCAGCACGTCGAGTTTTACCAGATTCGCCGACTGATAACGGTCGAAATGGTAGTCCAGCGACGCATAACCGCGGCTGGTGGACTTCAAGCGGTCGAAGAAGTCCAGAACCACTTCGTTCATCGGCAGATCGTAGCGCACTTGTACTTGCGAACCGAGGAACTGCATGTCGCGCTGTACGCCGCGCTTCTCGATGCACAGGGTGATGACGTTACCCAGGTGCTCTTGAGGCACGAGGATGGTCGCCTGCACGATCGGCTCACGGAAATCCTCGACTGCAGAGATATCCGGCAGCTTCGACGGGTTATCGACGTAGATCGTTTCGCCCGTCTTGAGTTTGACCTCGAAGATTACGCTTGGCGCGGTGGTGATCAGGTCCAGGTCGTATTCGCGCTCCAGGCGCTCCTGGATGATCTCCATGTGCAGCATGCCAAGGAAGCCGCAACGGAAGCCGAAGCCCAGTGCGTCGGAGCTTTCCGGCGAGTACTGCAACGACGAGTCGTTCAGGGTCAGCTTCTGCAATGCATCACGAAAATCTTCGAAATCATCGGAGCTGACCGGGAAAAGACCGGCATAAACCTGCGGCTGAACCCGTTTGAAACCTGGCAGCACCTCAACCTCAGGGGTTGAGCTCAGGGTCAGGGTGTCGCCCACTGGCGCACCATGAATGTCCTTGATGCTGGCAATGATGAAGCCCACTTCACCGGCCTTGAGGTCGACGGTCTGGGTATGTTTCGGGGTAAATACACCGACGCTGTCCACCAGGTGGACCTTGCCGGTGGACTTGACCAGAATCTTGTCGCCTTTCTTCACGCGACCGTGGCGTACACGCACCAGGGACACAACGCCCAGGTAGTTGTCGAACCAGGAGTCGATGATCAGGGCTTGCAGCGGCGCTTCGATATCACCGGTAGGTGCAGGAATGGTGTGCACCAGGCGCTCAAGCACCTCTTCCACACCCAAGCCGCTCTTGGCACTGCAGGCAACGGCATCGGTAGCGTCGATACCGATGATCTTCTCGATTTCTTCCTTGACCCGCTCCGGGTCGGCCTGGGGCAGGTCCATCTTGTTCAGGACCGGCATGACCTCAAGGCCTTGCTCGATGGCGGTGTAGCAGTTGGCAACCGACTGCGCCTCGACGCCCTGGCCAGCATCGACCACCAGCAAGGCACCTTCACAGGCGGCCAGCGAGCGGCTGACTTCATAGGTGAAGTCAACGTGACCTGGGGTATCAATGAAGTTCAACTGGTAGGTGACACCGTCCTTTGCCTTGTAGTGCAAGGTGACGCTGTGAGCCTTGATGGTGATCCCGCGCTCGCGCTCCAGGTCCATGGAATCGAGTACCTGGGCTTCCATCTCACGCGCGGACAGGCCGCCGCACATTTGAATGAAGCGGTCGGCCAGCGTCGACTTGCCATGGTCAATGTGGGCGATGATGGAGAAATTGCGGATATGACTCAAATCACTCACGGGTCAACACTCAAAAAGGCTGCGGAACGAGGCCCGCCGAAAAATAGCCGTGAATTGTACCTGATGCTCAGCGTGGGCGTCACGTGAACAACGATTTCGCGCCGTAGGAACATCCCCTGCCAACTGTACGATTCCCCCACAGCAGGCGCTTACAGAGCGCTCTGCGCTCATCAGAAGACACAAAAAAGGGCGGCCGTGGCCGCCCTCTTCAATCAACCCGACTTATTCAGCCAGCTTGAAGGTGATGAAACTGGCACGGCCCTGACGCAGCACACGCATCGACACCGAACGGTTCTTCGGCAGGTCCTTGGCAATTTCAGTGAAGCTCTTGGCCGAAATGATCGCCTGGTTGTTCAGATGAGTAATCACATCACCTGGACGCAGGCCAATCATTGCAGCAGGGCCGTCCTGAACTTCCTTGATGACCACACCGCCCTTCAGCTCCAGCGCCTTCTTCTGCTCGGCATTCAGGTCCGCCACGGAAACGCCCAGGCGGTTGCTGCTACGCTCGATGCCACCGTTGGCACTGGCTACGATTTCCTGATCGTCATCCGGCAGTGCGCCGATGGTGACATCCAGCGTACGGCGTTTGCCTTCACGGACCACTTCCAGACTGGCTTTGGCACCTTCTTTCAGGCCACCCACCAAATGAGGCAGATCAGCGGACATGATGATCGGCTGACCATTCATGCTCAGGATAACGTCTCCCACCTGCAGGCCACCCTTGGCCGCCGGGCCATCCTCAAGCACCTGGGCCACCAGCGCACCGGCCGGCTTGTCCAGGCCGAACGACTCTGCGAGGTCCTTGTTGACCTCCTGAATGACCACACCCAGCCAGCCACGGCTGACTTTGCCGTCTTTCTTCAGTTGGTTGGAGACATCCAGCGCCACATCGATCGGGATAGCGAACGACAGGCCCATGAAGCCACCGGAACGGGTGAAGATCTGCGAGTTGATCCCGACCACCTCACCGTTCATGTTGAACAGCGGGCCACCGGAGTTACCCGGGTTGATGGCCACGTCCGTCTGAATGAACGGCACATAGGTGTCGTTAGGCAGTGTACGGCCCTTGGCACTGACGATACCTTTGGTCACCGAATGATCGAAGCCGAACGGCGAGCCGATAGCCAGCACCCATTCACCGACCTTGAGTTTCTCCGAATCGCCCAGCTTGACGGTTGGCAGGTTCTTGCCATCGATTTTCAAGAGCGCAACATCGGTGCGCGGGTCAGTGCCCACCACTTTGGCCTGGAACTCACTGCGATCCGACAGACGGACCATGATCTCGTCGGCATCGGCCACTACGTGATTGTTGGTCAGCACGTAGCCATCACTGGAGATGATAAACCCCGAGCCCAGCGACTGTGCCTCGCGCTGGCGATCGCCACGCGGCGAGCGGGGCGCTGGAGGCATGTTGCGCTCAAAAAATTCACGGAACATCGGCGGCAAGCCTTCCAGGTCTGGCATCTGCCCACCGGCAAGCTGACGATCCGGCATTTTTTGCCGGGTACTGATGTTCACCACTGCCGGCGAAGCTTGCTCGACCAGCGTAGTGAAGTCCGGCAAAGCTTCGGCCTGCGCGGTGACCACCTGACCGAGCATCAGCACGGCGGCGAACAACGTTAGATACGATTTCAAGCGTGGTATTGACATACGGCTCCCGTCACAACAAGCGTGGTTAAGCAGTAGGGACCTGCGAACGCAAGAAGCCCGGCGGCACCCGTGAAGGCGACAAACAGGCTGGATGCATAGGCATTCTTGATGCTGCAACAGCAGAAAAGGCCAGACCCCGAAAGGCCTGACCTATAGAAAATTCCATCAGATTTTGCAAACCGCAAAGCTTACCAATCATGTCAGTCCCTGGTCGGTGTACCAGTCATCCGTGCACCTCTAAAACGACAATCACTGCTTGGCCTGAGCATCTTGCGCACGCATCGACAGTGCAACACGCTCAGCCGTGCCGATAGGAATTTCACCGACAACGGTCACCGCCATATCCCCTTTGGGCGTCGTCAAGCGTCGCGAAACCGCAACGGTCGGCCCAAGCTGGGTACGCGTATCGACAGCGCCACCTTCGCCAGAAGGCTCGACAAACACAGAGAAGCGCGCCAACCCGTCGTCATACATGAGGCTACTGACAGTTCTTTTTCCGTCCTGGCTTTGGCGTATCGAGCTGTTGACCAGCTCAAACCCTGGCGGCAACCAGTCTGAACGCCAGCCCGTCACGCGCTGTGCAGCCTCTTCAGAAGCCTGGGCAACCGCCTTGCAGTTATCGCCAGGCTGCAACTGAGCGTCGCTCGGAACATTGGTCGTGTCCAGGCGCGTGAACTGGAAACGCTCCAGTAACTGCCCCTTGTCATTGATCATCAATGACTTGAGCGGCAAGCCGGTTTCGCGATCCAGGTGAAGTTCAAACGCATAACGATGCTGGTCACGCGGGCTGAGGGTAACGATAGTGACGTCGCGACCAGCGACACGCGAACGGCCGGCAATACCCAGGTCATACCAGTTCATCAGTTTCAGCGGATCAAGTACCCGACCGGGAACGGCCGGTACACTGCTCACCTCCGCCAACAAGGCTCCGCTCACGCAGCGGGTAATACCGTCAACCCGCACGACCTCCTGAGCCGCCCCATCGAGCTGCACCAAACGTTCGCTGATCTTGCCATCCTGAACGCGATGCCAAACTTCGTGAGTAGAGAAACTGCCGTTACGCTCGTAAACGAAAGTACCCTGATAGCTTTGCTGTTGCTCGGCTTTTGCCAGGCGACTGAGCCAGTCAGCAGCTTCAGTGGAGGAATTGGCGGCGAAGACCGGGCCCGTCAACCATACACCGAGCAGAAGCGGTATGAGAGGTAGCGTGCGCATGATCCTCCTTACTTAGCGATTTTCCAGGCTGGCCGCACGGGCATAAGGCAAAGCGCTTTCAGTGCCTTTCAGGGCTGCTTCCTGAGCATGCTGACGCAAGTATCCTGGCAAACGTTGATCCTGCCAGCCTGCTTGCCCCTGCAGTACACCATTGGCCATCGGCCCTGGCTGGTCGGCACTTTCACTATAGCCTGCCAAAACAGCAGGGCCCTGCACTTGTGGCACAGAAAGACCTTGCTGAGGCTGCTGGGCTGCCAGCTGAGCGCCAGTGATCTCATTTTGATTGTACAGCCGAACGCCTGCCAATACCGCAACCGTTACCGAGGCAGCAACCGCCAGACGCCCCAGGCTACGCCATGACCGAGGGGCAGCCTTCACCGGAGTCGCTTCATCGGCCAGCGCTGCCGACACGGCAGCAGCGATGTCCAGCTGCGGCACCAACAGCTCTTTGTGCATGGCTGCACGCGCAATCTGATAACGCGACCAGGTTGCACGGGCTTCAGAATCGTCGACGGCATTCAATACCCGACGCAATTCCAATTCGTCCGCTTCGTTATCCATTACCGCGGACAGCGATTCCTGCAAAGCTTCACGACTCATGGCGGTTCCTCTCTTGGCTGTCGCCGCTGTCTCAGGTTTCCTGCAACAAGGGCTGCAGGGCTTTATCTATGGCCTCCCGAGCGCGGAAGATTCGAGAGCGCACGGTACCCACCGGACACTGCATGACGCTTGCAATGTCCTCGTAACTCAGACCTTCGAATTCGCGCAAAGTTAACGCTGTACGCAAATCTTCTGGCAGTTGCTGAATGGTTCGATGAACAGTGTCTTCGATCTCATCACGCAACAACGAGCGTTCTGGGGACTCGAGATCCTTGAGACCATGATCGCCGTCGTAAAATTCCGCATCCTCGGAACTTACATCGCTGTCTGGTGGCCGCCGACCGCGCGACACCAGGTAATTCTTTGCCGTGTTGATGGCAATGCGGTAAAGCCAGGTGTAAAACGCACTGTCACCACGAAAATTGCCCAGAGCCCGGTAGGCCTTGATGAACGCTTCCTGGGCCACATCCTGGGCTTCATGGGTGTCGTGCACAAAACGCACGATCAACCCGAGAATCTTGTGCTGATACTTCAGCACCAACAGATCGAAGGCTCGCCTGTCGCCGCGCTGCACGCGCTCGACAAGTTGCTGATCCTCTTCCTGGGTTAGCATGAATACTCCTCGGTGAACCTGGAGGAGTGCTGCAACAGCCATCGCTCAGGCTTGCAAACATAGACTCGGGCTTTTCGCAAAAGTTCTCCCCCTCCAAGCAAGTTTCCTGCAGCCTGTCGTCAGCCCGCACGAAAAAACGCAGCACGGTCGTCGCCGGCTGCGTCGATAGTCTGGTCATCGAAGGCATGGGCAGAGCGGCTAACACAAGCCCTGCCTGCCATCGACGCGGCGTCCTGTGATGCAGGCAGCCTTCTATGGATATCCGAAATTCAAGGAAAGTTCCCGCTGCCGACAGGGATACCTCATACGCAAAATCGGCAGATAGCATGGAAAAACCGGGTATTGGGCTGTTATAAAGACTGCCCATTTCGATTCACGATAGTTTCACAATGCCATAAAAGCCTGACTATTGTGCCGATCCCCCCCTTTATATACTAGGGGGCACCTACGCCCTCTTGGTCGCCCCGCGCGGAAGTTCCAGACATGAGCCAACAGTTTCAACATGACGTCCTAGTGATTGGCAGCGGCGCTGCCGGCCTGAGCCTGGCCCTCACCTTGCCAGAGCACTTGCGCATTGCCGTTCTCAGTAAAGGCGAGCTCGCCAACGGTTCAACGTTCTGGGCTCAAGGTGGTGTAGCAGCCGTACTCGATGACACCGACACCGTGCAGTCTCATGTCGAGGACACGCTCAACGCAGGCGGCGGGCTGTGCCATGAAGATGCCGTGCGCTTCACGGTCGAACACAGCCGCGAAGCCATCCAGTGGTTGATCGACCAGGGCGTACCTTTTACGCGCGATGAACATGCCAGCGTCGACGACGGCAGTTTTGAGTTCCATTTGACCCGTGAGGGTGGCCACAGTCATCGACGCATCATTCATGCCGCCGACGCCACCGGCGCGGCGATCTTTACCACCCTGCTCGCCCAGGCTCGACAGCGCCCCAACATCGAACTGCTTGAGCAGCGGGTTGCGGTCGACCTGATCACCGAACGGCGCCTGGGCCAGGAGGGTGAGCGCTGCCTGGGCGCCTACGTTCTGAACCGCTCGACAGGCGAAGTCGACACCTACGGCGCACGCTTCACCGTACTGGCTACCGGAGGGGCCGCCAAGGTCTACCTCTACACCAGCAACCCCGATGGGGCCTGCGGCGACGGTATCGCCATGGCCTGGCGGGCAGGCTGCCGGGTCGCCAACCTGGAGTTCAACCAGTTTCACCCGACCTGCCTGTATCACCCGCAGGCCAAGAGCTTCCTGATTACCGAAGCACTGCGCGGCGAAGGCGCACTGCTCAAACTGCCGAACGGCGAGCGTTTCATGCCACGCTTCGATCCGCGCGCCGAACTGGCGCCACGGGACATCGTCGCCCGCGCCATCGACCACGAGATGAAGCGCCTCGGGGCAGACTGTGTCTACCTGGACATCAGCCACAAGCCCGCCGAGTTCGTCAAAAGCCACTTCCCGACCGTTTACGAACGCTGCCTGACCTTTGGCATCGACATCACCACCCAGGCAATCCCGGTAGTGCCGGCCGCCCACTACACCTGTGGCGGCGTAGTGGTCGACGAACAGGGCCATACCGATGTGCCCGGCCTCTATGCCATTGGCGAGACCAGCTTCACAGGCCTGCACGGCGCCAACCGCATGGCCAGCAACTCGCTGCTTGAGTGCTTCGTGTATGGGCGCTCCGCTGCTGCCGACATCATCAGCAAGCTGGACCAGGTAAGCATGCCCGCAACATTGCCATGCTGGGATGCCAGCCAGGTCACCGACTCGGACGAAGACGTGATCATTGCGCACAACTGGGACGAACTGCGGCGATTCATGTGGGACTATGTCGGCATCGTGCGCACCAACAAGCGCCTGCAGCGTGCTGAACACCGGGTACGCCTGCTGCTCGACGAAATCGACGAGTTCTACAGCAACTACAAGGTCAGCCGCGACCTGATCGAGCTGCGCAACCTGGCCCAGGTCGCGGAACTGATGATACGTTCAGCCATGCAACGCAAGGAAAGTCGCGGGCTGCATTACACGCTGGACTACCCACAGATGCTGAAAGAAGCACGCGACACTATTCTGCTGCCGCCCACCTACGCCGACTGAACTTCAACCGCACGCGCAGGCGCCGGTGCTGCACCGGCTCCAGCGCGTCGAAGGGAATGCACAGGCTTTCCGTCCACCGTCGCCCTGCGCGCCTGAAGCGCAGCAATACCAGGCCAGGCAACGCCAGGCTGTCACGGCACAACTGCACCGACTGCCAGCCCTGTGCAGGGTTCCACAGATGCCAGCCCTGGGCGTCTCTACGCAAACGGCTGAACGCATGGGGATGAGTCAATACGACATGCCGCGGCAACACCCAGGCGCCATGCAACAGGCACAGGGCAGCCCCGAGTAAGCGCACGACAACGGGAAGGTCCAGCAGGGTCAGGGCAAGCAGCGCCGACAGCTGGCCGAACAGGTAGGCCGCCAGCAACCCCCGAGAGGCTTGCCAGCGACATTCGAAGCGGTCACTTGGGCTGGACACGGTCCAGGATCATGCGAACCATGCGCTGCAATTCAGGGTCTTCGGACTCGGTACGTTCCATGAACCAGCCGAACATGTCCTGATCTTCGCAAGCCAGCAGGTTGCGGTAGCACTCACGGTCCGCTTCGCTCAGGGTCGCATAGACTTCCTGGGTAAAAGGTACCAGCAGCACATCCAGCTCGAGCATGCCACGGCGGCTGTGCCAAAAGAGCCGGTTGAGTTCAGATTGTTCGACCATGGAGCCCTCCTCAAATAGGCCGCCAGTATACAAGGGTAGGCAAGGCCAGGCACAAGGCATTGGTCTAGTTCACCTACCTATTTTTCCGACGGCGCTCTATGATGAGCCCCAGTCTTATCACCCTGCGATGACCCATGGCCGATTCTGCTTTTTTCTGCACCTTGTCTCATGAGGGCGTCCTCGCCGTCCGCGGCTCGGACGCCGGCAAGTTCCTGCAAGGTCAACTGACCTGCAACATCAATTACCTCAATGAACACACGTCAAGCCTTGGAGCCCGCTGCATGCAGAAGGGCCGCATGCAGTCGAGCTTCCGCATCCTGCCGCAGGCTGACGGCTATGTGCTGGCCATGGCCAGCGAGCTGATCGAGCCACAACTGGCGGACCTCAAGAAGTACGCCGTGTTCTCCAAAGCCAAGCTCACCGACGAAAGCGCCGCCTGGGTTCGCTTCGGCCTGAGCCATGCTGAACAGGCACTGCAAGGGCTTGGCATCACGGCGCCAGCCAAGCCAGACGAATTCGTTGTGCATGATGGGCTGATGGCAATTGCCGTCTCGGAAGGCCGCATTGAGCTCTGGTGCCCGGCGGCGAATGCCGACCAGGTGCGCAGCCACCTGGCCTCCCACTTGGCAGCAGGCGAGCTGAACGACTGGCTGCTCGGCCAGGTGCGCGCCGGTATTGGCCAGGTCATGGCGCAGACCCGCGAGTTGTTCATCCCGCAGATGATCAACCTGCAAGCGGTGGGCGGTGTCAGTTTCAAGAAGGGCTGCTACACCGGCCAGGAAATCGTCGCGCGCATGCAGTACCTGGGCAAGCTCAAGCGCCGACTGTACCGTCTGGCCCTGATCGACGGCCCACTTCCAGAGCCGGGCAGCGCACTGTTTTCTCCGGTACACGCCTCGTCCGTTGGCGAGGTGGTGCTGGCGGCCCGCAGCGAACACGGCTGCGAACTGCTGGCTGTGCTCCAGGCCGACGCAGCGGAAGACGGCAACCTGCACCTGGGTAGCCTGGAAGGCCCGAGCCTGCAATTGCTGTCGTTACCTTATGAGCTGGATCGCGACCGCGAAATCCAGCGTTGAGCCAGCCCCGCCCTGCCGTACAGAACGTCAGGGCCCTCATTGAATGCGGTAGAGAATCACAATGAACACGCTGGCAAAGATGGTCGAAGCACAATTGCTGACCGCCATCGACAACGACGACCTGGTGCTGCCGACCCTGCCGGAGGTGGCCCTGAGCATTCGCGAAGCAGCCGAAGACAGCGAGATCAGCGTCAGCACCCTGAGCAAAGTGATCCGCCGCGACGCCGCCCTTTCGGCGCGCCTGATCAAGGTGGTCAACAGCCCACTGCTGCGCGCAGCCTGCGAAGTCACCGACTTGCAAGCAGCCATCACGCGCCTGGGCATCAACTACAGCTGCAACCTTGCTATCGGCCTGGTGATCGAGCAGATCTTCCATGCGCGCTCAGAAGTCGTCGAGCAGAAAATGCGCGAAATCTGGGCAAAAAGCCTGGAGGTTGCAGGCATCAGCTATGAAATCTGCCTACGCTTCACCAACCTCAAGCCTGATCAGGGCGCCCTCGCCGGCCTGGTTCACCAAATCGGCGTGCTGCCCATCCTCACCTACGCCGAAGAACACAACGAACTGCTGTCCGATCCGGTATGCCTGAACCACATCATCGAGCAGATTCATCCCGCGCTGGGCGACAAGATCCTCAGTGTCTGGGAGTTCCCTGAGCAACTGGCAAAACTGCCAAGCCTGACCCAGGACCTCGACCGCCGGACCCAGCAGATCGATTACGTCGATATCGTCCAGATCGCTCGCGCCATCAGCGATACCAGCGGACGCGAGCGTTCCCTCGCCTCGCTGCCGGCCTACGCGCACCTGAAGTTACCGGTAAACACCCCCCTGCTGAGCAGCGACCTGCTCAGCGCTCGGCACATGTTCCACTAGCCCGGGATGAAGCTGACGCGCACCCTCAGGCCGCCGCCTTCACCATCGTGCAGGCTGATCTGAGCAAGGTGCGCACGGCAAATTTCACCCACGATGGCCAGCCCCAGGCCGGTGCCCTGCGCGCCACGCCGGTAGAACCGCTCGAAGACCCGCTCGCGCTCGGCCGCCGGGATTCCCGGCCCATCATCCTCCACCTCAAGTACACCCGGGGCCATGACCCGCAGGATCACGTTGCCACCGGGCGGGGTATGGGCCAAGGCGTTGTCCAACAGGTTGCTCAGCAACTCGCTGAGCAAGGTTGGTTCGCCACGCAACTGCACCGGTTCCGGCGCCTCAAGCGCCAGCGCCACACCACGGGCATGAGCCAATGGCGCCATGGCCATCCCCAGCTCACGCGCCAACTGACTGAGATCGAGTAACTGCGCCCCGCCTTCGGCAATTGCCCGGGCACCGTTCTCCACCCGCGCCAGCGACAGCAACTGATTGGCCAGATGGGTCAGTTTGTCAGTGCTTTGCGCGGTGGCCTCCAGGGTGTCCCGCCACACCTTTGGCTCCTGCGTGCGCAACCCCAACTCGACCCTCGCTTTCAACGCTGCCAGCGGTGTACGCAGTTCATGGGCCGCCTCGGCAATGAACTGCGCCTGACGCTCAAACTGTCCGCGCAGGCGCTCGGTGAAGTGGTTCAAGGCGCGCACCAGCGGCCCGAGCTCTCGTTGCACCTGCACCTGCGGCAGCGGTCGCAGGTCGTCCGGCTGACGCTCCTCCACCGCTCGGCGCAAACGCTCCAGCGGACGCAGCGCGGCACTCACCGCAAACCACACCAGAAACAACGCACCAATCGCCAGCATCCCTAGCCGCAGCAAGGTGTCGGCCATCAGGCTGCGGGCCATGCGTACCCGCGCCTCTTCGGTTTCGGCAACACGAATTTCGGCCATGCCGTTCATGTTCGGCTCGCTCACTGCCTTGAGCAGGCTGACCACGCGTACGTCCTGCCCCAGGTACTGGGCATCGTAGAAACGCGCCAGCGCCGGGTAGTCGTCAGTGCGCGGCGTACCCGGTGGTGGCGGCGGCAGGTTTTCGTAGCCGGAGATCAAACGCTGATTAATATCGTTGACCTGGTAGTAAATACGTCCGGCGCTGTCATAAGCAAAGGTGTCCAACGCCACATAAGGCACATCGGCGCTCAAGGTACCGTCGCGCTGGGACAGCCCGGCCGCAATGGTTCGCGCCGAGGCAAGCAGCGTGCGGTCGTAGGCGGTGTCGGCAGCCTCTCGACCGTTCCAATAGGCGCTCAGGCCGCTGGCCACCATCAACACCACCAGCAGCAGCGCCAGGTTCCATAACAGCCGCCCGCGCAGGCTTCCTGAGTCACGCATCGCGGTGCTCAAGCAGGTAGCCGAGCCCCCGGAAAGTCACGATCGCCACCGGCTGACCATCGAGCTTCTTGCGCAGGCGATGCACGTAGATTTCGATGGCATCAGCGCTGGCTTCCTCATCCAGACCGAACACCTGCGCCGCCAACTGCTCCTTGCTCATCACCCGCCCAGGGCGGGCGATCAACGCTTCAAGCACTGCCTGCTCGCGGGAGGTCAGCGTCAGCAACTCATCACCCAATGTGAAGCGCCGGGTATCCAGGTCATAGACCAATGGCCCGCAGCGCTGCTGGCGCTCCCCCCCCAACACCGTACGGCGCAGCAACGCCTTCACCCGCGCCTCAAGCTCACTCAGCTCAAACGGCTTGGCCAGGTAATCGTCGGCGCCCAGGTTCAGGCCGTGCACCCGATCCTTGACGTCACTTCGCGCGGTCAGCATCAGCACGGGCACGTTCTTGCCGCGTGCGCGCAGACGCGCCAGTACTTCAAAGCCATCCATGCGCGGCAAGCCAACATCAAGCACGGCCACCGCATATTCCTCACTGGCCAGGGCCAGGTCGGCGGCAACGCCATCGTGCAGCATATCGACGGTCAAGCCGATGCCCTTGAGTGCCTGAGCCACGCTTTCGGCCAGTTGCAGATGGTCTTCGACGAGCAGAACACGCATCGATTTTTCCCCGGTTACGTCGCGGTCAATGCCGCGGAGTGTACAGCCGAGACAACCACTGTGAAGCCATCGTCGCAATGAAAGTGCATTGAAAGGTTAGTGAAAGCTTCACCTCATAGCATCCTTTCACGGCCCTCTCTGGAAGCCGATAAGCGAACCTCAAGGCTCGCGCTAATAAGAACAATAACGGAGTGATCCACCATGCTGTCGATGCAGCTGCAGGCGTTCGCGCCTACCCGTCATTTGCGTACCCGCCCTACCGCTATTGCCAGCGCACTCGCCCTTGCTGGCGTTGCACCGCTGAGCCAGGCCGCTTTCATCGAAGACAGCAGTGCCAGCTTTGAAACCCGCAACATGTACTTCAACCGTGACTTTCGCGACGGCACCAGCGCCCAGCAATCCAAACGCGACGAATGGGCCCAGGGCTTCATGCTCAACCTGGAGTCCGGTTACACCGAAGGGACCGTTGGCTTCGGCATCGACGCCCTGGGCATGCTGGGCATCAAGCTCGACTCAAGCCCTGACCGCACCGGCACCGGCCTGCTGCCGACCCACGACAATGGCTATGCCGCCGACGAGTACTCCAAGCTGGGCCTGACCGGCAAGGTGAAGATCTCCGCCACCGAACTGAAGCTCGGCACGCTGATCCCCGAGCTGCCGACCCTGCAGCCCAATGACGGGCGCATCCTGCCGCAAACATTCGAGGGCGGCCTGCTGACCTCCAAGGAAATCAAGAACCTGACCTTTACGGGCGGTCGCCTGGAAAAGGCCAAGGACCGCGACGACACCAACAAGGAAGACATCGCCCTCAACAACAAGAACGGTCGCTTTCTCGGCACCGTCGCCGGCAACCACTTCGACATGGCCGGCCTGGACTACCGGTTCACCGACCGGATCACCGGCAGCTACCACTACGCCCAACTCGACGATGTGTACCGCCAGCACTTCGTCGGCATGCTCGCCAGCCAGCCGATGGGCCCAGGCACCTTCGGCGCTGACCTGCGCATGGCCTTCAGCGATGACCAGGGCCAGGCCCGTGGCGGCAAGATCGACAACACCGCGCTCAATGGCCTGCTCAGCTACGCCCTGAACGGGCACAAACTCAGCGCCGCCTACCAGCATATGTCCGGTGACAGCGCCTTCCCGTATGTCGACGGCTCCGACCCGTACCTGGTGAACTTCGTCCAGATCAACGACTTCGCCGGTGCCGATGAGCGCTCATGGCAGGTGCGCTACGACTACGACTTCGCCAAGCTGGGGATACCTGGCCTGACCTTCATGAGTCGCTACATAAACGGCGACAATGTCAGCCTGGCCAACGGCGGCGAGGGCAAGGAGTGGGAACGCAACAGCGAGTTCAAGTACGTCGTCCAGAGCGGCACGTTCAAGAACGTCGCCGTACGCTTGCGCAACGCGACCTACCGCTCGTCGTTCGCCCGTGACGCCGACGAAGTGCGGCTGCTGGTGAGCTACAACGTGGCGCTGTGGTAAGCCCAATAACAATAATATCCGAGGAGAATGACCATGACCTTTTCCCTGCGCCGTATTGCCCTTGCCACTAGCTGCCTGTTACTGGCCGGCCATGTCCTGGCTGGCGAACCGAAACGCCCCGAATGCATCGCCCCGGCTTCGCCCGGTGGCGGTTTCGACCTGACCTGCAAGCTGGTACAGAGCGCACTGGTCAACGAAAAAATCCTCACCAAACCGATGCGCGTGACCTACATGCCCGGCGGTGTCGGCGCCGTGGCGTACAACGCCGTGGTTGCCCAGCGCCCCGCCGATGCGGGCACCCTGGTTGCCTGGTCGAGCGGCTCGCTGCTGAACCTGGCCCAGGGCAAGTTCGGTCGCTTCGATGAAAACGCGGTGCGCTGGCTGGCGGCGGTCGGCACCAGCTATGGCGCCATCGCAGTGAAGAGCGACTCCCCCTACAAGACCCTCGACGACCTGGTCGCGGCACTGAAGAAAGACCCGAGCAAAGTGGTTATCGGCTCGGGCGGTACCGTCGGCAGCCAGGACTGGATGCAGACCGCACTGATCGCCAAGGCTGCCGGGATCAACCCGCGGGACCTGCGTTATGTGGCGCTGGAAGGCGGCGGTGAAATCGCCACGGCACTGCTGGGTGGGCACATTCAAGTGGGCAGTACCGACATCTCCGACTCCATGCCGCATATCCAGAGCGGCAACATGCGCCTGCTGGCGGTGTTTGCCGAAAAGCGCCTGGATGAGCCGGAAATGAAAGACATCCCCACCGCCAGGGAACAGGGGTACGACATTGTCTGGCCAGTAGTGCGCGGCTTCTACTTGGGGCCGAAGGTCACAGACGAAGAATATGCCTGGTGGAAAGACGCCTTCGACAAACTGCTGGCCTCTGAAGATTTCGCCACATTGCGTGATCAGCGCGAACTCTTCCCCTTCGCCCTGACGGGCAATGAGCTGGACACCTACGTGAAGAAACAGGTGGCGGACTACAAGGCCCTGGCCAAGGAATTCGGCCTGGTTCAGTAACCCGCTTATCCAGAAAGCCTATCGCTGGCAAGGCACCTACACCGCCCCGGTAGGCGTCAACCTTGCCGGCGATCCCCTGCCCCAAAGAGGATTCACCATGATCCTGCAACGACTCTTCGCCTTCGTTTTGTTGGCGGCATGCGCCATCCTGGCCGTCATGGCCTGGCCCTACCAGGCCGCCTTTTCCTACGAACCGGTCGGCCCCCGCGCCTATCCCCTGCTGATGCTTGGCCTGATGAGCGCAGCACTGCTGTACCTGCTGTTTCGCCCCACCCCCATCGTGCACAGCGACGATGAACCGGCGCTGGACCGCGCCACGCTGAACAAGATCGGCGTCTGTGTACTGCTGTTACTGGTCTTCGCAGCCACCTTCGAGCCGCTGGGCTTCATCCTCAGCAGCATCCTGATCGGTGTACCGATGGCACGTCTGTACGGCGGTCGCTGGCTGCCCAGCGCCGCCATCATCGGCGTGATGAGCATTGCCCTGTACCTGTTGTTCGACCGGGTGATGGATGTGCCGCTGCCCCTTGGCCTGCTCGACATTCTGGAGAATTGACATGGATACCCTCAGCTATCTGGGCCAAGGCTTCGGCGTCGCCCTGAGCCCCTACAACCTGGTCACCGCCCTGGCGGGTACCCTGATCGGCACCGTGGTCGGCTTGCTACCGGGCCTGGGCCCGATCAACGGCGTCGCCCTGTTGATCCCCATTGCCTTTGCCCTGGGCCTGCCGCCAGAGTCGGCGCTGATCCTGCTGGCAGCGGTGTACCTGGGCTGCGAGTACGGTGGGCGGATCAGTTCGATCCTGCTCAACATCCCGGGCGAAGCCTCCACGGTCATGACCACCCTCGACGGTTACCCGATGGCGCGTCAGGGCTTGGCCGGCGTGGCCTTGTCGCTGTCGGCCTGGAGCTCGTTCATCGGCGCCCTGATCGCCACCTGCGGCATGGTGCTGTTCGCGCCGTTACTGGCCAAATGGGCGATAGCCTTCGGCCCTGCCGAGTACTTCGTGCTCATGGTCTTTGCCATCGTCTGCCTCGGTGGCATGGCCGGGGACAGGCCGCTGAAAACCTTTATCGCCGCCTTGATCGGCCTGTTCCTGTCCAGTGTCGGGATTGACGCCAACAGTGGTGTGTACCGTTTCACTGGCGACAGCGTGCACATGGCCGACGGTATCCAGTTCGTCGTCCTGGTATTGGGCCTGTTCTCCATCAGCGAGATTCTCCTGCTGCTGGAAAAAACCCACCACGGCCACGAAGCCGTAAAAGCCACCGGACGCATGCTGTTCAACCTCAAGGAAGCGGCATCAGTGTTCGTGGTGAACATTCGCTGCGGCCTGCTTGGTTTCATCATGGGCGTGCTGCCGGGTGCCGGCGCAACGCTGGCCAGCGCCGTGGCCTACATGACCGAAAAACGTATCGCGGGCGCCAGCGGCACGTTCGGCAAAGGCGACAAACGCGGCCTGGCTGCGCCAGAAACAGCGATTGGCGCATCCTGCTGCGGCGCTCTGGTACCGATGCTGACCCTCGGCGTGCCGGGCTCGGGCACTACCGCCGTGATGATCGGCGCCCTGACCCTGTACAACATCACCCCGGGGCCACTGCTGTTCGAACAACAACCCGATATCGTCTGGGGCCTGATCGCGTCGCTGTTCGTCGCCAACATCATGTTGGTGATTCTGAACATCCCGATGATTCGCCTGTTCACCCGTATTCTCGCAGTGCCGAACTGGGCGCTGGTGCCGGTGATCGCGATCATTACCGCCATTGGTGTCTATGCCGTCCACGCCACCACCTTCGACCTGTTCCTGATGATCGGCATCGGCATCTTCGGCTACATCCTGCGCAAGCTCGACTTCCCGCTGTCGCCAATCCTGCTCGGTTTCATCCTTGGTGGCTTGATGGAACAGAACCTGCGCCGGGCCCTGTCGATTTCCAACGGTGCGCTGGACATCCTCTGGGCCAGCCCGATCAGCCTGTCGGTATGGGTATTGACTGCGTTCATGCTGGTACTGCCACTGCTGCGTATCTGGCGTAAACGCAGCGTGCAGCGACGTGCCCTGGCAGATGCCTGATTCAGCACCACAAGGCTGGTGGGCAACCGCACTGGTCGGCCTGGCAGGCGGCTTTCTCGCCAGCCAGGTCGGCTGGCCATTGCCCTGGATGGTCGGCTCGCTGCTCGCCGTCATCCTGGTGCGCTGCCTGACACCCTGGCAACTGAAGGAAATACCCGGCGGCCGTAAAGGCGGACAATGGATCATCGGTGTCGGCATCGGCCTGCACTTCACCCCTGCGGTGGTCGAGCAGGTGGCGAGCCACTTTGGCCTGATCTTCTTCGGTGCATTGCTTACCAGCCTGTCCAGCGTGGTCGGGGTCTGGCTGTTGCGTAGAACCGGTGAGGATCGAGCCACGGCATTTTTCTCAAGCATGCCGGGTGGCTCAGGGGAGATGGTCAACCTGGGGGCGCGTAATGGCGCGTTCCTCGGCCACGTCGCAGCGGCGCAAAGCCTGCGGGTGCTGGTGGTCGTGCTGTGCGTACCTGCCGCCTTCAAGTTCCTGCTCGGCGACGGTGTATCGCTGCTGCATGCCGGCAACGTCGATTGGCGCTGGCTGGTCGTGGTGCTCCCGTTGGGCGGGCTAACGGCCTGGGCATGGCAACGGCTGCGCCAGCCCAACCCCTGGTTGTTCGGCCCATTGCTGGTCGCCGCCAGTGTCAGCATTGGCTGGAACCTGCAGATCGGCTTGCCAGACGGCGCCAGCCAGATCGGCCAATGGCTGATTGGCAGCGGCCTGGGCTGTCACTTCAACCGAGCGTTCTTCCGCCGCGCGCCGTCCTTTCTTGGGCGAACACTGATTGCCACCTCGTTGAGCATGCTGATCGCGGGGCTAGCCGCCTGGGCCTTGAGCCTCGCCACCCACCTCGATCTGCGCTCACTAACCTTGGGCATGATGCCGGGCGGCATCGCGGAAATGAGCCTGACCGCCGAAACCCTGCAACTGTCAGTACCGCTGGTAACAGCGTTGCAGGTCATGCGCCTGCTGTTTGTATTGTTTCTGGCCGAGCCCTTGTTCCACCACTGGACCCGGCACAGCGAATAACCTGCCGCTTGCACAAGCCGAAGAACCAAGCGGTTTGCGCAGCCCACAGAAGGTGCTTCATTTACGCAGGCGGCAGGCGCCAATCGATAGGCGCCAGGCCACGCTGCTCGAGGAAGCGATTGGTCTGGCTGAAATGGCCACATCCGAGAAAACCACGGTAAGCCGACAACGGCGATGGATGCACCGACGTCAGGACCAGATGCTTGGTGGCATCAATCAATTTGCGCTTGCTTTGCGCATGCGCGCCCCACAACAGGAAAACCAGGTTTGGCTGCTGCTCACTCACCACTTCAATAATCCGGTCGGTGAAGTGCTGCCAGCCCTTGTTGGCATGGGACGCCGCATTGCCTCGCTCGACAGTCATGGTGGTATTGAGCAGCAACACGCCTTGTTCAGCCCAGTGCTGCAGACAGCCATGGTTGGCAATGTCGATGTTCAGGTCGCGCTGCAGTTCTTTGTAAATGTTCAGCAACGACGGCGGTGTAGGCGTACCTGGCTGCACCGAAAAACACAGACCATGGGCCTGACCGGGGCCGTGGTATGGGTCTTGGCCAAGAATCACCACTTTGACCTTATCCAGCGGCGTGGAATTCAGCGCATTGAAAATCATCGGCCCTGGCGGGTAGATCTCTTTGCCTGCAGCATGTTCCTGGCGCAGAAAGTCTTTCAGCTCCTGCATGTAGGGCTGGTCGAACTCGCTGCGCAAGGCCTGCTTCCAGCTGGGTTCGAGTTTGATACGGTCGTCGTCGGTCATGGTGTCATCCAGAAAACAATGGGGCGGACACTAGGAAACCCGCTCGTGCTTGTCAATCGATCCGACCGACGACCGGCACGATCACCATCAGCGACCATACTTTCGGGATAAACCTGTCGAGGCCTCCCCATGAGCGTGGCGTTTGAAGTATTGACCGGTGTTGACGGTGCTGGCATTGGTATCGCCAGCCTGAACGCACCACAGTCACTCAATGCGTTGTCACTTCCGATGGTCCAGGCGCTGTACACGCACCTGCAGGCCTGGGCTGAAGACCCGCGCATTGCCTGCGTACTGCTGCGTGGTAACGGCGACAAGGCGTTCTGTGCTGGCGGCGAGGTACGCAGCCTGGCCCAGGCCTGCCTTGATCGGCCCGGTGAAGTACCGCCGACGGCCGCTCATTTCTTTGCCGCCGAATATCGCCTGGACTACTGCCTGCACACCTACCCCAAACCGCTATTGTGCTGGGGCCACGGCCATGTGTTGGGTGGAGGCATGGGCCTGCTGCAAGCGGCCGGCGTGCGCATCGTCACCCCAAACAGCCGCCTGGCCATGCCGGAAATCAGTATTGGCTTGTACCCGGACGTCGGCGGCAGTTGGTTCCTCTCGCGCCTGCCCGGCAAGTTGGGCCTTTTTCTGGGCCTGACCGGCGCACCGATCAACGCCCACGATGCACTTGACCTGGGCTTGGCCGACCGCTTCATGACCCCGGATCAGCAGGAAAGCCTGATAGAAGGCCTGCTGCAACTGAACTGGCAGGAACAGACGGCCCTGCAACTGAATAGCCTGTTAAAAGCCCTGCAACAGGAAGCCCTGCCTGCCCTGCCAGCCGCGCAGTGGTTGCCCCGCCGCCAGCATCTGGACAACCTGCTTGATGTCGGTGATCCGGTCTGCGCCTGGCGCGCCATCGCCCAGCTACGGCATCAACCCGACACCCTGCTCGACCGTGCCGCACAGACGATGCTTGAGGGCTGCCCACTCACCGCGCTGCTGGTCTGGCAGCAGATTGCTCGTGCACGGCACCTGTCATTGGCTCAAGTGTTCCAGATGGAATACGCCATCAGCCTGAACTGCTGTCGCCACCCGGAATTCGCCGAAGGGGTGCGCGCGCGCCTGATCGACAAAGACCAGAAGCCCCACTGGCATTGGCCAGACATCAGCCATGTACCCGCAGCAGTGGTCGAGGCGCATTTCAACAAGGCATGGGAAGGTCGCCATCCGCTGGCAGACCTCACACAGCCACTCACGTAGGTGCTGTAGCAGGCCAGCCCGCGCAAGGCGATGCCTTCCGGGGTGCTAGCAGGTGTCAGCGGTTCCAGTTGCGATCCGATCTGCCATCGCGGTCGTGTCCACGACCGTAATCCTGGCCACGACCGTGCTCCTGACCGCGACCATAAGCCCGACCACGGTCATGCTCATGACCACGGCCATAATTGCGGTCATAACCACGGCCGCCATCACGGTCCCGGCGAGGCGCATCCCGGTAGCCATGGTTGTCATGACGGTAACGGGCGTCATAACCACGCCCCTGATAACGGTTGTTGTAGTAAGGCTCGGGGGCGGCTCGGTAGTAACGTGGCGCAGGCGCGTAATAACGCTGCTGAGGCACCACATAGTAGCCTCGCCCATACGAGTAGGAAGGCCGGTCGTAGTCCCGATAGGAGTAACGATCTACGGTGTAAACGTCATTGCGGTAGTAGCCATGGTCTCCATAAGGTACGCACGCAGCCATTAATGAACCCAACACTACAATCAGCAAAAGTCGGCGATACATGGCGGCCTCCTGGACCGCTAAGCTGCCATCCAGCGGCGCTGGTCGGCGCCAATCGATGGTCATCGACCGGCACAACATCAGACACGCAAAAGCGCGCCCGGTGCCGCAGACGAAATAATTTGATACAAGGCTTATAACCTTAAAAATCATCCAGTTATTTTTCTTCAAGACCACTAGAATACAGGCCACTGGTACCAGCAACGGAAATGCCATGCCGTCTCGTTCTGCCTTGTTTTCACAACGTTCGCTGATCCTGGCGTTACTGCTCCTGCTGGGCTGCGGCTTTCTCGCGACGTCTCTGCTCAGCTACTTCGCCTCACGCAGTTCGATCCGTGACAACATCATCAACACCGAGCTGCCACTGACTGCCGACACCCTCTACTCGGAAATTCAGAAAGACCTGGTACGCCCCATCCTCATTTCATCGATGATGGCCAACGACACGTTCCTGCGCGACTGGGTGCTGGCCGGGGAACACGAGCCTGAGCGCATGACCCGCTACCTGAACGAGGTGATGGCTCGCAATCGCGCGTATACCGCCTTCTTCGTCTCCGACCTCACCCACACCTACTTCCAGGCCCAGGGTGTACTCAAGCAGATCGACCTGCAGGAAGCCCGTGATGCCTGGTACTTCCGCCTTCGCAACCTCGATGCGCCTTACGAAATCAACGTCGACCTGGACATGGCCAACCAGGACAACATGGCCATCTTCATCAACTACAAGGTCCTTGATTACCAGAACAACTTCATCGGTGCCGCCGGTGTCGGGCTAAGCCTCGAATCGGTCATCAAGTGCATCGACGACTACCAAAAACGCTACATGCGCAGTGTCTACTTCGCTGATCGCCAGGGCCGCATCGTGCTGACCGGCTCTGATGGAGGCCCTCAGGGCATGCGGGCCGGGCAACACTTGAGCGACATCAAAGGGCTGGGTGACCTGGCTCAGCAGATGCCCATCCCCGTCAGTGGTAGCCGCGAATACCGCAGTGCCGACGGCCACAACCAGTTCCTCAACGTGCGCTTCATCCCGGAACTGAACTGGTACCTGTTCGTCGAAAAACATGAAGACGGCCGGTTGGACAGCATCCTCCAATCGCTGTACATCAACCTGGCGATCTGCGCGATGATCACCCTGGTCGTACTCTCGCTGCTCAATGCCATGATCAACCGCCACCATGAGCGCATCCAGGCCCTGGCCACCCTCGACAGCCTGACCGGCTTACCGAACCGCCGGGCCTTCGACCTGCTTGCCGCACAAGCCTTGCTCGAAGCCCAGCGCGAGCCCAAGCCACTGGTGGCGCTGCTACTCGACCTGGACCACTTCAAAGCCCTCAACGACACCTACGGCCACCTGGGTGGCGACGAAGTGTTACGCCAGTTTGCCCGCGTACTGGAGAGCTGCCTGCGCGTCTCCGACATCATCTGCCGTTGGGGCGGCGAAGAGTTCGTCGTGCTACTCCAGGGCAGCGAGCATCAACAGGCACTCGGTGTTGCAGAAAAGATCCGCCAGAAAACCGAGCAACTGGCGTTCAGTTATGCCGACGCCGACATCAAGCTGACCGTCAGCATCGGCTTGAGCAGCCTGCGCCCGGACGATACGCTACACACCCTGATCGGTCGCGCCGACCACGCGCTTTACCGCGCCAAGCAAAGCGGGCGCAACCGCGTCTGCACGGATCACGCATGAACGAGCCCAACCTCTGCCCGGCCTGCGGTGCCAGCAACCACTGCAGCCTCGCCAACCCTCGCAGCGCTACGCACGATTGCTGGTGCTACGGCGTCAGCATCGACCCGCAGGTGCTTGAAGCACTGCCGGCCGAGCTGCGTGACAAAGCCTGCCTGTGCCCGCGCTGCGCCCAGGTAGAAGCCCAACTGCAGGCAGCCAAGGACGCCGCAAAGCGCTAAACTGCGCCCCCGATACTGGCCCCTTCTCGCCCCATGCGCCTCGACCGTTTTCTCAGCAACCTGCCCTGCTACAACCGCCAGCAAGTTCGCCTGCTGCTGGCAGAGCGCCGCGTACGCGTCGATGGCACACAGGTCGGCGACCCACGGCATGAGGTGCGCGAGTTCAGCCGAATCGAAGTCGATGATCAGCTTGTGCAAGCCGGTAGAGCACCGCGCTACTTCATGCTGCACAAACCAGCGGGGTGCGTCAGTGCCACGGTCGACCCACAGCACCGCACCGTCCTTGATCTGCTCGACGAGCCGGACAAACACGACCTGCACATCGCCGGTCGCCTGGACTACAACACCACCGGCCTGCTGCTGATCACCAACGACGGCCAATGGTCCAGGCGCCTGACCCAGCCACAGACCAAACTCCCCAAGGTCTACTACGTCGAAACCGAGCACGTCATCGACGAGCACTACATCGAAAAGTTTCGTGAAGGCTTCTACTTCGCCTTTGAAGACCTCACCACGCAACCGGCAGACCTGACGATACTCAGCCCACACAGCGCTCGCCTGAGCATCGTCGAAGGCCGCTATCACCAGGTCAAACGGATGTTCGGCTTCTTTGACAACAAGGTAATACGCCTGCACCGCGAACACATGGGCCCCCTGCAACTGGACCCGTCGCTGCTGCCCGGCGAGTACCGCGCCTTGCGCCCAGACGAAATCAGCGCGTTCTGACGTCACGACCGCCTGGCAGAAAAATATCGCCAATTACACCAACGGCACTTGCGGGTTCAGCACATGGCTGCTTGAATCCAAACGTCGGTCTGCATGTGACTCACCAGTCACAACCGCAGTCAAAGACACCTTTTTGCCGGCTACCAGCACCTCGAAGTGATGGGGTCCGGCAGATTGCCCGCCTAGAACAATACCCGTCGACCAGCCTGTAGCGGATCGACAAGGGCCCTCAGTTTCACTTCAAGGCGTATGCCTACCTGTCATAAAGAACGTGCAATCTTGCTTGCGCGATTACCCTTTCTTGCGCCAGGAGTCGATGACATGAGGCCAGAAATTGCTGTGCTGGATATACAAGGTCAGTACCGGGTTTACACGGAGTTCTATCGCGCAGACGCCGCCGAAAAGACGATCATCCTGATCAATGGATCGCTGGCAACCACTGCCTCGTTCGCCCAGACGGTGCGTAACCTGCACCCACAATTCAACGTTGTGCTGTACGACCAACCCTATTCGGGCAAGTCCAAGCCGCACAACCGCAACGACCATCTGCTGACCAAAGAGATCGAAGGCCAGATCCTTCTGGAACTGATCGACCATTTTGCTGCCGATCACATCATGTCCTTCTCCTGGGGCGGCGCCTGCACCCTGCTCGCCTTGGCCCACAAGCCACGGCGCATCGAAAAGGCGGTGATCAGCTCGTTCTCGCCGGTGATCAACGAACCGATGCGCGACTACCTCGAGCGCGGTTCACACTACCTGAACAAGTGCGACCGCTACGAAGTCGGCGCCTTGGTCAACGACACCATCGGCAAGCACCTGCCGTCGCTGTTCAAGCGCTTCAACTACCGGCATGTCAGCAGCCTGGACAACCACGAATACAAGCAGATGCACTTCCACATCAACCAAGTGCTCAAGCACGACCTGGACAACGCCCTGCGCTCGGCCCGCGTCATCGACATCCCGGTACTGTTCATGAACGGGGAATGGGACGAATACACCACCACCGAAGACGCACAGAAGTTCAGCAAACACGTGCGCAACAGCCACTTCAGCCGTATCCAGAGCGCCGGCCACTTCCTCGACATGGAACACAAGGCCGCTTGCCGCGACTCGCGCGATGCACTGCTGAGTTTCCTCACCCCCTCGCCTCGGGAACACCGCGTACGCACGCCGTTTACCCTGGGAGAACATGCCTTTGCCCTCTGAGCATCGGGGTCGCCGGTAACGCAGCAACCTGCATCACACGCCTTCGGGCACCCGCAAGATGCAGACCTTGCGTTACCGGCCGACCGCACAACACGCGTGAAGAAAGGCTTCAATTCCCGCCTCACTTCTGGTACAAAGTCGTCCTGCAGAGCGGGTGTCGTATAATGGCATTACTCCAGCTTCCCAAGCTGATAACGAGGGTTCGATTCCCTTCACCCGCTCCACTTTCCCCTCGCTGAAAATTCGTCTGATTCCATACGCTGCTGAAAATAAGGCATTTTTCCTTACCATCAGTCCAGCCTGATCTGCCCCCTCCCCGCCACTACGACGTTTTCAATCTTTCACTGCATCAATGCGATTGCGCCGGCTCCTGTTGCACCGCGCGAAGGTACGACATAGACTTCAACTACGCCAATGACGCATACCCAAGGACGGCATGATTTTCATCGAAACAACAATTTTCACAGAGGATGTGAAGACTCACCTCGAAGATGAAGAGTACCGGAAGCTCCAGCACTATCTTGCAGAGCATCCAGAAGCAGGTGATCTCATTGAGGAAACCGGGGGATTGAGAAAGGTCCGCTGGGCTGCAAAAGGAAAGGGAAAGAGTGGGGGTGTGCGTGTTATTTACTACCACGTTACCCACAAAGAACAGATACGAATGCTGCTGATTTACCGTAAAGGTATCCAGGATACGTTGACGAAAAAAGAAAAGGCAGTACTAAAAAGCATCAACCAAGGGTGGAAATGATGGACAAAAATCTCTTCGATCGTCTTGTTAACAGCATGACTGAGATGGATGAGATCGCCCGTGGTGAGCGCAAGCCATCCCGGGAATTCCGGGTCGACGCTGTACACGTGAAAGCAATCCGCGAAGCTACAGGTCTTACTCAAGAAAAATTTGCAAAACGAATCGATGTACCTGTTGGGACCCTCAGGAACTGGGAGCAGGGACGTCGTGTTCCAGAAGGGCCAGCACGTGCATTGCTGCGTGCGATTCATAATGACCCTACTCATGTGCTGGCCGCGTTGGCAGAAGCATGAAAGCCCCAGCCACATGGCGGGTTCAGGTTACAGACGCCCCCCGCTTTTAGCGGGGGGTTGTTTTTCCAAGCCAAATTCAAGCCTACACCCCATAGAAACCCTATAAGCCCGTGACATTGGCATTGCTCTTAAACAAAGAACCAAGGCCTTTCGCTTAGGGACGCTGTCTAGGCCTGCGCATTTGCCTCTCGCCTGACTCAAAACAACGCCAGTCGCTTTACTGTCGAAATTTCTTGCAACGTTTCTGCAATCGGGTACAAACAGTTCATCTCGCTGCACGCTGACCAGGCGCCCTGCCCGCCGCAGTGTTTCGGCGCTCGGGAATGAACGCGGCGTTGTTCTGAAACAGTCGAAAGGACCCGTTCATGTTTCTCTCCCGCTGGCTTCCGGGCCTGGCCAATTTGCTGCATTACCGCGCCGAGTGGTTTCGCCACGATCTTCAGGCCGGGCTGTCTGTGGCCGCGATTCAGATCCCTATCGCCATTGCCTATGCGCAAATTGTCGGCCTGCCGCCCCATGTGGGCTTGTATGCCTGCATCTTGCCAATGATTGTCTATGCCTTGGTCGGCAGTTCGCGGCAGTTGATGGTCGGGCCGGATGCCGCCACCTGTGCGATGGTTGCCGGAGCAATTGCGCCACTGGCGATGGGCGATCCGCAGCGGCTGGCGCAGTTGTCGGTGATTGTCACGGTACTGGTGGGGCTGATGCTGATCGCCGCCGGGGCGGCACGGGCCGGGTTTATCGCCAGCTTTTTCTCGCGACCTATTCTGATCGGCTACCTGAACGGGATCGGCCTGAGCCTGCTGGCCGGGCAGTTAGGCAAAGTGCTCGGCTTTCGGATCGAGGGCGATGGCTTCATTCTCAGCCTGATCAACATGCTGCAGCGCCTGAACGAAATCCATTGGCCGACGTTGGCCATTGGGGTTGCCGGGCTGATTGCACTGATCTGGTTGCCCCGGCACTTCCAACGCTTGCCGGCGGCACTGGTGACCGTGGCCATCGCCACGCTGGCGGTTGGCGTGCTGCGGCTGGACCGCTTCGGCGTTGCCATTCTGGGCGCGGTGCCCGCCGGGATGCCGGAACTGGCCTGGCCGCAAACCAACCTGGCAGAAATGAAAAGCCTGATGCGTGACGCCTTGGGTATCGCGACCGTGAGCTTCTGTAGTGCGATGCTCACCGCCCGCAGTTTCGCCGCGCGCCACGGTTACGCGATCAATGCCAACCACGAGTTTCTTGCACTGGGTGTGTCGAACCTCGCTGCCGGGGTTTCCCAGGGCTTTGCCATCAGCGGTGCCGACTCGCGTACGGCGGTCAACGATATGGTCGGCGGCAAGAGCCAACTGGTGGGCATTATTGCCGCGCTGGTGATCGCGGCGATCCTGATGTTCTTCACCGCACCACTGGCCTGGATTCCACAAGCCGCCTTGGGCGCGGTGTTGCTGATGGCCGGCTGGGGGCTGATTGATGTGCAGTCACTGCGCAAGATCCGTACACTCAGTCGCTTCGAGTTCTGGCTTTGCGTGTTCACCACCGTCGGCGTGCTCGGGGCGGGCGTGCTGCCGGGCATTATCATTGCCGTAACCCTGGCCATCCTGCGCCTGTTGTACAGCATCTACCAGCCAACCGATGCCGTACTCGGTTGGCTACCCGGCGTCGAAGGCCAGGTGGACATTCGTCACCACGAAGATGCCCGCACCGTACCGGGTTTAGTGGTGTACCGCTTCGATGATGCGATTCTGTTCTTCAACGCCGACTACTTCAAAATGCGCCTGCTCGATGCCGTACAACGTGAACACCAACCCCGTGCGGTGCTGTTCGACGCTGAAGCGGTGAGCACCATCGACGTCAGCGGTATCGCGGCCTTGCGTGAAGTGCGGGACACCCTCAAAGCGCAAGGCATTCTGTTCGGCATTGCCCGTGCCCGCGGCAAGTTCTTGCGCATGCTGGTGCGCTCGGGGATCGCGCGTGAACTGGAGGATCGCTTGCTGTTCGGCTCGGTACGGGCCGGCATTCGCGCCTACCGCGTATGGCGCAATCGGAACAAAGAGCTGTTTGCATCGGAGTAAGCGAAACTTCCTACATAACCTTGGGAAGTGCTTACCTTGTTGCACAACGGCATGCCCACTAGCCTTCGGGGGTCGCTGCATATTCAGCGACCAGATGTGGAAGTCTGGACCCTCTATAGGCGTGTATTCCCTGACAGGTGAATGCTGGCGTACTTTTATGCCTGTATGATTTGTTATGGCGGCTACGCGCAGGGCACCCTTTGGGGTGCGCCGGATTCCTATAGACCGGTCTTCCACCCTGCGTGTGGCTGCCACCCTCATGTGGAAGTGAGTCAGGGCAGCTCCTCTATGTCTATAGGAGCTTTACCATGATGAAAATTGTTCCCGACCCACCACGTTGTGCGCCGTATAAAACGGCATCGCTACCTTTTGGCTCCTGCGACGCAGGGCACCCGCCATTGTTTTCCGTTAACGAAGGCATTAGTGCCGAAGACGCGCTGGTGCATGCCTCCTTGCAACTGAAGGCAGGCATTGATGCCGTCAACCAGACCTGCTTCTGCCACGAGCGCACCCCGGAAGGCTTGCGCTGGGCCTCGCTGCACGCGATGGAGGCGGCCAAAGCGTTGATTGACGCCCTGCTCGACGGGTTCGAAGCGCAGGCCATGAAGCGCTAATACCTTCACTGACGCCATCGCAGGCAAGCCTGCATCCCACGCGGTTTGATCGGGGCCGGGTGGGAGCAGGTCTTGCCTGCGATTGGGGCCACGCGATTAACCCGCCAGCAACCCCGGCAAGGCATGCACCAGCGCATTGATTGCGAAACCAATGAACATCAACCCGCAGGCCCGGGTGATCCACAGTTCATAGCGCACATATAACGTACGGACCTGGCGCGCGCCCACCAGTGCCACCAGAATCGCATAGGCCAGCAAGCCACCCACAAAGCTGAGCACGATCAACAAGGGCAGCATCGACCAGGTCAGTGCCTCGGCGCGGCTGGATAACAATGCCGTAAAGGTGGCAACGGCCACCGGGTAGGCCTTGGGATTGGTCAGGCCGAACACCACGCCATGCCAGAACGGCTGACGCACCGGCCCCTGCTGCCCGTTTTCAGCAGACGGGCGACTGCGCAAGGCGCGCAGGCCCAGCCAGAACAGGTACACGCCGCTGATTACGCCCAGGCCATCAAACAGCAGGCTGCCAACCTGGCGCGCGCCGACGATGGCCACCAACGCAGTGCCACACCAGAGCACATCACCCAGCAGGTGCCCACAAAGAAACCCCGCCCCCGCCTTACGCCCACGTGCCGCGCCAATACCGAGCACCGCCAGGACACCGGGGCCTGGGGTAATGCCATAGATAAAGCCGGAGGCGAGCACAGCAAACACAAGCGAAAACGTCATCGGAACACGGGGCCTGAACAGAGCAAGGCACGAGAGTCTACGCGCGCGTCCACGCGGCAGCCAGCCACTCAATAGCCCAGGGATTCAAGAATCGGCGCTTCATCTTGCGGCAGTGAGCGCCCGAGAAAACGCTGCAGCTCGCCGCTGCGGTTGGTGAAAATGCCATCAGCCCCCGCGGTCAGCACCTTTTGAAAATCCACCGGCAGGTCAACCGTATAGGCATGCACCAGCAGCCCTTTGTCATGGGCATTCCGGATCATCGAGGGCTGTACAAGGTTGGCGTAACTCTGATCGCCGCCCCCGGTCAGCGCCACCGAGGCGCCAACACCCATGGCGCCGCCTGCCTTGGCATAGTCGAGCCAGCGCTCGAACTCGGCGTTGTCTTTCGGGTGTTGTCGCGCGAGGAAGGCGGCTCGATCGGTTTCCCCTGACTCAGCGAATGTTTGCGCCTCGGCGGGTTCAACGTAACCTTTGCCCAGCCACAACAACAGCGTCTTGGGTACCTGCGGCATGATCGAATGGAGCAACGCCAGGCTGTCGCGGTCGAAGGTTTGCAGCACCACCCGGCCAGGCATGTCGAGCCAGCCGCGAGCCTTCAGCCGATCATGCAGGTCCTGCTCGATACCGGGGAACAGCTTGGGCGCTTTGGTTTCGATATAGAGGCCCGGCACCCGCTGCGGGTTGGCCTCGGCGATGTCCAGCACCTCGTCCAGGGTCAGTATTTGCAACCCGGCATATGCGAGGCGTGCACGAGCAGGGTAGGCCTGGTTGAACCAGGTGCCCATATCCAGTGTTTTCAGCTCCGCCAGGGTAAAGGCACTCACGGGACGGTCTTTGCGCTCGGGGAAACGCTGGGCCACATCGCTGGTGCGTAGCAGGTTGCTGTCATGCAGCGCGACCAGCGCACCGTCGCTACTGCGTTGAAGATCCAGCTCAAGGTAATCGGCCCCCAACTCACGCGCCAGCGCATAGGCCGCCGCAGTCGACTCCGGGGCATCGAAAGAGGCGCCGCGATGGGCGATCACCGCCGGGTAGGCAATATGCTGAGCGGCTGCCAAGCCTGGGCCGTCGATGGCCTGAGCTGTTGCCCAGGGCAGCAGCACGGCACTCATGATGGCAGCAATGCGGTGTATCGACATGGGCTTCTCTCAACCAGTGGACGCCTCCAGCATAGTCGCCCACGCTGATGACAAGCGGGACGTGCGTGATACAGTCGCGCCCATTCCTTTGCATTACCTGTCTGTGAGCCTTGCATGCCCTCTGCCAACTTCGACGCCACCCTCGCCGCTTGGCCTGAACTGGCCTCCCGCCGCCCTTGCAGCGGCTTGCTGCTGGGCAACGGCGCCAGCCGTATGGTGTGGCGCCCGTTCGCCTATTTCTCATTGTTCGAGCTGGCCCAGCGGGTACGCCACAAACCCTTGGGGCTTACCGATCAGGCCTTGTTCAAGTCCATGGGCACGGAGGTGTTCGAGCCGGTGCTCACGGCACTGAACACCACGGTACGGGTCAATGCCGCCCTGGCCATCAGTTCGTCGGCACCGCTGAACCGCTATTACGCAATCAAGGAAGCGCTGATTCATGCCGTGCGCAGCGTGCATATCCCGTGGAAGCTGCTGCCTGCCTCGACCCTGCACACCCTCAACCAGGAGCTGCGCAATTACCGCAGCATCTATTCGAGCAACTACGACCTGCTCACCCATTGGGCGGTGAGCTACGCGCCTGAAGGGTTTCAGGTGCTGTTCGATGAGGAGGGCGTGTTTGACGTACGCCGCAGCCGCGGTGAAGGCCATCGCCTGCTTTACCTGCACGGTGGCTTGCACCTGCTCAAGCAACAGGACGGCAGCACCCGCCAACGCAGTGCCCGCGAAAGCGCACTGCTCGACGGCTTTGCGGTGAACACCCCCGGCGATGTGCCGCTGTTCATCAATGAAAGCAGAAGCGACGACAAACTGCGCGCTATCCGTACCTCGGACTACCTGAGCTGGTGCCACGGCGAACTGGCCAGCCATGAGGGTGGCCTGTGTATTTTCGGGCACCGCCTGGACAGCTCCGACCGGCATCTGGTGGAGGCCATCAAACAGGCCAACCCCGGCCACCTCGCGATTGCGGTACACCCACTGAGCGAAGCAGCGATCATCGGCCAGAAGCAGCACTATGCGGCGTTGTTTGCCGAGCGCCCGGACATCGAACTGTGTTTCTTCGATGCCAGCAGCCACCCGTTGGGGCAGGCTGAATTGGCGGTGGCCGTTCCCCCTGCCAGCAAACGTCGCCGCTAAACGCTGTGCAGGGACTGTATCCGTTGTTTTGTATGCAACTGTTACAAGACCGCACCCAACGCCTGTGGCTCAATGGACGGACTTATCTGCCCAAGGCGTTCCCGCATGTCTACCCGCGAAAACACCGGCATGGCCCTCGGCCTGCTCGGCGTGGTCATTTTCAGCCTGACCCTGCCCATGACCCGTATCGTCGTGCAGGAACTGCACCCACTGCTCAATGGGCTGGGCCGGGCGCTGGTCGCCGCCATTCCCGCTGCCGCGCTGTTGCTCTGGCGTCGCGAAAAATGGCCGACCTGGCAGCAAATAAAAGGGCTGAGCCTGGTAGCGCTGGGGGTCATTCTGGGGTTCCCGGTGTTTTCCGCGTGGGCCATGCAAACCGTACCGGCATCCCACGGAGCACTGGTCAACGGCCTGCAGCCGCTGTGCGTAGCGGTGTACGCGGCCTGGTTGTCCCACGAGCGCCCGTCAAAAGCCTTCTGGGCCTGCGCCGCGCTGGGCAGCGTTTTGGTGCTGGCCTACGCCATGATCATGGGTGCCGGGCAGATCCAGGCCGGTGACCTGCTGATGCTCGCCGCCATTGCGGTGGGTGGCCTGGGGTATGCCGAAGGCGGGCGACTGGCGCGTGAAATGGGCGGCTGGCAGGTGATCTGCTGGGCGCTGGTTTTGGCCAGCCCGTTGCTGCTCGGGCCGGTGGTGTACCTGGCGCTGCAGCACCAGGGCGAGGTCAGCAGCAAAACCTGGTGGGCCTTCGGTTATGTTTCGCTGTTCTCGCAGTTCATCGGTTTCTTTGCCTGGTACGCTGGCCTGGCGCTGGGTGGCATCGCCCGGGTGAGTCAGGTGCAGTTGCTGCAGATCTTCTTCACTATCGCCTTTTCCGCCCTGTTCTTTGGCGAACAGGTCGAGCCGATTACCTGGGTGTTTGCCACCGGGGTGATTCTGACTGTGGTACTGGGCCGGCGCACACGGGTGCATCCGGCCCAGCGCCCAGCCAAGGTTTAGGCCGCGAGCAAACCGTCAGCCCGCAGCAGGGTTTCCAGGCAGTGCTCCTGAACCCCATAGAACGCTTTGAGCTCCTGGATTCTGGCCATCAACACGCTCGCATCGACCGGATCGCGACGCTTGATCGCCAGGATCATCTTGTTCTTGTTGGTGTGTTCAAGGGAAATGAACTCGAACACCTTGGTCTCATAGCCGCAGGCTTCCAGGTACAGCGCGCGCAAGCTGTCGGTCAGCATTTCAGCCTGCTGGCCCAAATGCAGGCCGTATTGCAGCATCGGCTTGAGCAGGCCCGGGGGGTGCATTTGCGGGCGAATCTGTTTGTGGCAGCACGGCGAGCACATGATGATGGCTGCACCACAGCGGATACCGGTGTGGATGGCGTAGTCGGTGGCGATGTCGCAGGCATGCAGGGCAATCATTACGTCGATGGCGCTGGGCACGACGGTGCGCACGTCGCCATGTTCGAAATGCAGGCCCGGGTGCTCCAACTGAGCCGCAGCCTTGTTGCACAGCTCGACCATGTCCTGGCGCAGCTCGACGCCGGTGACCTGGGCCTCACGCTGCAGGGTGTTGCGCAGGTAATCATGGATGGCGAAGGTCAGGTAACCCTTGCCCGAGCCGAAATCCGCGACACGCAGTGGCTGCTCTGCGCCCAGGGTCGAGCTGCCGAGGGCATGGGAAAACACCTCGATGAACTTGTTGATCTGTTTCCACTTGCGCGACATGGCCGGAATCAGCGCATGCTGCTTATCGGTGACACCCAGGTCGACCAGGAACGGTCGGCTCAGTTCCAGGTAGCGTTTCTTCTCCCGGTCATGCTCGCCCGCCGGCGCCTGACGTGCCTGCTGTGCTGCGCTGTGGTGCAGCATCGGCTTGCCTTTCTTGCTGAACTCCAACTGGGCTTCATCGCTGAGGCTCTGCAGGTGGGCGTTGCGAAAACTGCCTGGCAGCAGTTCAGCCACCAGTGCCAGGGCTTCGTCGACCGGCAGATTGCGGGTGATGTCACGGGTTTGGTAGCGGTAGACAAACGACAGGCAAGCCTGGCCCTTGACGGTCAGCGGCTTGGCGATCACCCGTTGCAGGGCTTCTTCGGTGCCGACATGGCGCGCCAGCACCAGCTTGATCAGGGCATTCTGCTGCAGGCAGGTGGCGAGCAGGGCCAGAAACTGCGCACGCGCATCCGGCGCGGCCTGGGCGGTAGGGGTATCGGACATCAGGAGTGGGTGCCTCGGAGTGCGGGGACGCGCCAGTCGGCGCCAGTGCCGGGCATTTTACGTGGATGACCCGCGCAGGCACAGCTTTTGTCGATGATTGCCCTGCCCTTACGGCAATATCACCAGGCGATTGGGCAATTCATTACGGGCCTGCGTCAGTGGCACATGGGCACTCAACAGTTCGCCACACGCCTGAATACAGTCGAGAAAACCCTGCAAGGTCTGGCCTTGCCCGACCTGCCCGGTGAAGCGCTGCACAATGCGGTCCCAGACCTGATTGTCCAAATGCCGGGAAATGCCTTCGTCGACCAGAATCTCCACATAGCGCTCGGCTTCGCTGACAAAGATCAGCATGCCGGTGCTGCCCGCCGTACGGTGCAGGTTCTGTTCAAGGAACTGCCGCCGGGCCAGGTTCGAGGCCCGCCAATGGCGCACAGCGCGCGGAATCAAGCGGGTGGTCAGGCGCGGCACACGAAACACCAGACTGAACACAATGAAGGTCAGCCATTGCGCGATCAGCAGCCCATGCCCACCCCGCCAGCCGCTGAGGTAATAGATGATGCCCGGCAGCACCAGTGCCAGCAGGCTGGCCCAGAGCAGCGGGATATAGGTGTAGTCGTCAGCCCGAGCGGCCAACACCGTGACCAGTTCCGCGTCGGTGTTGCGCTCGACCTGGGCAATCGCCTCGGCGACCTGCCGTTGTTCAAATTCACTGAGCAATGCCATGCACTGTGGCTCTTGTTGATGAGTTATCTACCAGCCGCCCGATGAGCCGCCACCGCCAAAACTGCCGCCACCGCCACTGAAGCCGCCCCCACCCGAACCGCCGCCGAAGCCACCAAGGCCGCCACCAAAACCGCCGCCGCGCCCGCCTCGCCCACCGCTCAAGCCCAAGCCTTGCAAGGTGAAGGCGAGTACCACCAGCAAGATGAACAAGCCGATGGTCCAGCCACGCGAGCCGCCTTCGGCCTCTGCGCCCGTCGCCTGGGCCGGTTCGGCCAAGGGGTTGCCCCCCAATACCTGAATAATCGCCGCCGTGCCCTGAACGATACCTTGGCTGAACTCGCCGCGCCGAAACGCCGGGGTAATGATGCTGTTGATGATGACGGAGGACTGGGCATCGGTCAGGCGCTCTTCCAGCCCGTAGCCGACCTCGATACGCAGCTTGCGCGCCTGTGGCGCGACGATCAGCAATGCGCCATTGTCCTTGCCGCGCTGGCCGATCCCCCAGTGCCGTCCTAGCTGGTAGCCGTAGTCTTCAATGCTCATGCCTTGCAGGTCAGGCAAGGTGACCACCACCACCTGCTCACCGCCGCTGGCCTGCTCATGGGCCGCCAACATCTGGCTGAGCTGGGCAATACTGGCCGCATCGAGCAAATGAGCCTCGTCCACCACGCGCCCGGTCAGGGCCGGGAAGCTGGGTTCAGCGCGCAGCGTCAAGGCTGCACAGAGCAGTGCCAGCAGCACAGCAGCCTTGAGCAGGCGCATCAGAATTTCACTTCAGGGGCTTTGTCGGCATCGGCACTGGTCGCCTCGAAGGTCTCACGCAGCGGCATGTCGCTGTACATCAAGCTGTGCCAGATACGCCCGGGAAAGGTGCGGATCTCGGTGTTGTAGCGTTGTACGGCGGCGATGAAATCCTTGCGCGCCACGGCAATCCGGTTTTCCGTGCCTTCGAGTTGCGACTGCAGGGCCAGAAAATTCTGGTTCGACTTCAGCTCCGGGTAACGCTCGGAAACCGCCATCAGCCGGCTCAAGGCCCCGCTGAGTTGAGCTTGTGCCGCCTGGAACTGGCGCAATTTTTCCGGGTCGTCCAAGGTACTGGCGTCGACCTGAATCGAGGTGGCCTTGGCCCGGGCCTCGACAACGGCGGTCAGGGTGGTCTGCTCTTGCTTGGCATAGCCTTTTACCGTCTCCACCAGGTTGGGAATCAGGTCGGCGCGCCGCTGGTACTGGTTCTGCACTTGCGCCCAGGCCGCCTTGACCTGTTCGTCATACTGAGGAATGTTGTTGATCCCACAACCGGCCAGCAGGCTGGACAGCATCAACACGACCCAGAGCCGTATCGCTTTGGCATGAAGTACCTGCATCGTCATCGTGCTCCTTGATTACCCGTAAAAGTCCGGACTTCAGGCATAATCCCCGGCCATCGCTGGAATGCAATGGCACAATCGGCTAAAAGATCCCAGCCCATTACAACAATAGCTGCTCCCCCAATTTCGGCTGTGCAGTCTCCCTGATGAATACTGCTCTGAGCCTTGAGAACGAATAGTCATGAACAAACTCTGTTTGCTGGGCCTGCTTGTCAGCCTGGCCAGCCATACCGCCTTTGCCGATACCACTACCGAGCCGCAGAAGAACAAGCAGGCGTTTATTGCCGACCTGATGCAGCAAATGACGCTCGAGGAAAAAATCGGCCAGTTGCGCCTGATCAGCATCGGCCCGGAAATGCCCCAGCCGCAGATCCTCAAGGAAATCGCCGCGGGCAACATCGGCGGTACGTTCAACTCCATCACCCGTAGCGAGAACCGCCCTCTGCAGGATGCGGCGGTGAAGAACAGCCGGCTGAAGATCCCGATGTTCTTCGCCTATGACGTGATCCACGGCCACCGCACCATTTTCCCGATCAGCCTGGCGCTGGCCTCCAGTTGGGACATGAACGCCATCCACACGGTCGCCCGTACCTCGGCAATAGAGGCCAGTGCCGACGGTATCGACATGACCTTCGCGCCCATGGTCGATATCGCCCGTGACCCGCGCTGGGGCCGCAGCAGTGAAGGCTTCGGTGAAGACACCTACCTGGTTTCGCGGATCTCCAAAGTGATGGTCGAGGGCTTTCAGGACAACAACCCGGCATCGGCGACCAGCCTGATGGCGAGCGTGAAGCACTTCGCCTTGTATGGTGCAGTGGAAGGCGGGCGCGACTACAACACCGTCGATATGAGCCCGATCAAGATGTACAACGACTACCTCCCGCCTTACCGCGCCGCTGTCGATGCGGGTGCAGGCGGGGTGATGGTGGCGCTCAACTCGATCAACGGTGTACCGGCCACGGCCAACACCTGGTTGATGAATGACCTGCTGCGCAAGGAGTGGGGTTTCAAGGGCGTCACGGTCAGCGACCACGGTGCGATCTTTGAACTGATCAAGCACGGCATCGCCCGTGATGGTCGCGAAGCGGCGAAGCTGTCGATCAAGGCCGGCATCGACCTGAGCATGAACGACTCACTTTACGGCCAGGAACTGCCGGGCCTGCTCAAGTCCGGCGAGATCAATCAGGCGGATATCGACAATGCCGTGCGTGAAGTGCTGGGTGCCAAGTACGACATGGGCCTGTTCGACAACCCGTACCGACGCATCGGTATCGCCAGCGAAGACCCGGCCGACACCTACGCCGAAGGACGCCTGCACCGCGATGCCGCCCGTGATGTAGCGCGCCGCAGCATGGTCTTGCTGGAAAACCGCAACCAGACCCTGCCCCTGAAGAAACAGGGCACCATTGCCCTGGTCGGGCCACTGGCCGATGCCCCTATCGACATGATGGGCAGTTGGGCCGCGGCAGGCCGCCCGCGTCACTCCGTGACCGTGCATGACGGTATGCGCCGTGCGCTGGGCGAACGCGCCCGCGTGATCTACGCCAAGGGTGCAAACATTACCCACGACAAGGCGATCCTCGATTACCTGAACTTCCTCAACTTCGCTGCGCCGGAAATCGTCGACGACCCACGCCCTGCGGCAGTGATGATCGATGAAGCGGTCAAGGCCGCGCAGCAAGCAGATGTCGTGGTTGCCGTGGTAGGCGAGTCGCGGGGCATGTCCCATGAGTCGTCCAGCCGCACCACGCTGGAAGTCCCCGCCAGCCAACGCGCCCTGATCACGGCCTTGAAAGCCACCGGCAAACCGCTGGTGCTGGTGCTGATGAACGGCCGACCATTGTCGCTGACCTGGGAACGCGAACAAGCCGATGCCATGCTCGAAACCTGGTTCAGCGGCACCGAAGGCGGCAACGCCATCGCGGACGTACTGTTCGGCGACTACAACCCGTCCGGCAAACTGCCTATGACCTTCCCGCGTTCGGTGGGGCAGGTGCCGATGTACTACAACCACCTGAGCATTGGTCGCCCATATACACCGGGCAAGCCGGGCAACTACACCTCGCAGTACTTCGAGGAACCCAACGGCCCGCTCTACCCGTTCGGCTATGGCCTGAGCTACAGCGAGTTCAGCCTGTCGGAGCTGACGCTGTCCAGCAAGACCCTGAAGCCTGGGCAAACCCTCGATGCCAGCATCCGCGTGAAAAACACCAGCAAGCGTGACGGTGAAACTGTGGTTCAGTTGTACGTTCGCGACGTCGCAGCGTCGATTAGCCGGCCCATCAAGGAGCTGAAGAACTTCCAGAAAATCAGCCTCAAGGCGGGCGAAGAACGCATCGTTCATTTCACCCTCAGCGAAGACGACCTGAAGTTCTACAACGCTCAATTGAAGTACGCTGCAGAACCTGGCGAGTTCAACGTGCAGGTCGGGCTGGACTCAGAGGCCGTGAAACAGCAGAGTTTCGAGCTGCTGTAAGCGGTCGCCGCGATGTCCAAGGGGAAGTGCCGGAATGCCTTCCCCGTTGCCGGGATTCTGTTTGCCATGCCTATTTCCTTTCGCGCCATGCGCTTGGGCCTGATGCTGTTCCTGATGCTCACAGGCATGCTCTTGAGCACGGCGTGGGCCTGGCAGCATGCCCAGCGCCAGGCCTTGCTGGAGGATGCCTCCAGGGCGAGCCAGCAACTGGGCCTGTACGCCAACTCGCTACACACCCTGATCGAACGCTACCGCGCCTTGCCCGCGGTGCTGGCCCTCGACCCGGAACTGATCGCAGCCCTCAGTGGCCCGGTCACAGCCCAGGTTCAGGAGGCGCTCAACCACAAGCTGGAGCGTATCAACGGCGCGGCCAATTCCTCGACCCTGGAACTGCTGGACCACACGGGCCTGGCCGTCGCCGCCAGCAACTGGCGTTTGCCCAGCACTTACGTTGGGCAGAACTATGCGTTCCGCCCCTACTTCAAACAGACCATGAACCAGGGCAGTGGGCGTTTCTATGCCGTAGGGGTCACCAGCGGCATCCCTGGCTACTTCCTCTCCAGTGCGGTCAAGGACAGTAACGGGCGCTTTCTCGGTGCAATGGTGGTCAAACTGGAGTTTCCGGAGCTGGAGCGGGAGTGGCGCCAGGGCAACGATATCCTGCTGGTCAGTGATGCCCGCGGCATTATTTTCATCGCTAACCAGGACGGCTGGCGCTACCGCGAACTGCAACCGCTTGGCGCCGAAGACCGCAAGGAGCTGGAGCAAACCCGGCAATACGACAAGCAGCCGCTGGTACCCCTGAAACATCATCCACTGAACCGCTTTGATGACAACAGCCAACTGGTCAGTGTCCAGGGGCCAGCAGGCACCAGGGACTACCTGTGGGAAAGCCTGCCGCTGGGCACTGAAGGCTGGACACTGCACCTGTTGCGTTCGCCCCAGGTGACTGAAGACGGGCGCAACGCAGCCCTGGCGGCTGCCGCGTTATGGCTAAGCCTGTTCTTTGCGCTGCTGTTCATCAGCCAGCGCCTGCGCATGGCACGCCTGCGCCAACGTAGCCGCCAGGAGCTGGAGCGTTTGGTCGAAGCCCGCACCCGCGACCTGCGTACCGCTCAGGAAGGCTTGGTGCAGTCCGCCAAACTGGCCGCCCTGGGGCAGATGTCGGCCGCCCTGGCCCACGAGATCAACCAGCCGCTGACCACCCAGCGCATGCAACTGGCCACCTTGCGCCTGCTCCTCGACAATGAACGCCTCGACGAGGCGCGTAAGGCACTGGAGCCACTGGAACAGATGCTGACCCGCATGGCGGCCCTGACCGGGCACTTGAAAACGTTCGCCCGCAACAGCCCCAGCGGCCTGCGCGAACGCCTGGACCTGGCCACAGTGGTGGATCAGGCCATGCAGTTGCTCGATCCGCGTATCCGCGCCGAGGGCGTCAGTACGGCGCTGTACCTGGCCCGACCAGCCTGGGTGCGTGGCGATGCGATCCGCCTTGAACAGGTGCTGATCAACCTGCTGCGCAATGCCCTCGACGCCATGCTCGACAAGCCCTACAAACGCCTGGAAGTGCGCATTGAGGTCGACCAGCACGATTGGAAACTGAGCGTACTGGACAGCGGTGGCGGTATTGCCGACGAACACTTGGCCAACGTTTTCGACCCGTTCTTCACCACCAAACCTGTGGGTGAAGGGCTTGGCCTGGGTCTTGCTATCTCCTACGGTATCGTCCATGAAATCGGTGGTCGCCTGCAGGTTGAGAACCTGCCGGGTGGCGCCCGCTTCACCCTGACCTTGCCCAGCGATACGGAGCCAGCATGTTGAATTCGGTGATCGTCGTTGATGACGAAGCCAGCATCCTTACTGCGGTGGAGCAGTGGCTGACCCTGTCGGGCTTCAGCGTTCAGTTGCACAACCGTGCCGAGGCGTGCCTGGCACAATTGCCCGAGCACTTCCCCGGTGTGGTGGTGAGCGATGTGCGCATGCCCGGCATGGATGGCCTGCAACTGCTGGAACAGCTGCAAGCACGCGATGCCGACCTGCCGGTGATCCTGCTGACCGGCCATGGCGATGTGCCGATGGCCGTACAGGCCATGCGCAAGGGGGCCTACGACTTTCTGGAAAAGCCGTTCAGCCCCGAAGACCTGCTCAGCAGCCTGCGCCGCGCCCTGGAAAAACGCCAATTGGTGCTGGAAAACCGCTCGCTACATGAACAGGCCGACCTCAAGGCGCGGCTTGAGTCCACGTTGCTTGGCATGTCCCAAGGCATGCAGCAGTTACGCCGTCAGGTACTGGAGCTCGCCGCGCTACCGGTCAATGTCCTGATACGTGGCGAAACCGGTAGCGGCAAGGAGCAGGTTGCCCGTTGCCTGCACGATTTCGGCCCGCGTGCGAACAAACCTTTTGTCGCGCTTAACTGCGCGGCGATCCCCGAGCAGTTGTTTGAAGCTGAGCTGTTCGGCCACGAAAGCGGTGCCTTCACCGGTGCTCAGGGCAAACGTATTGGCAAGCTGGAATACGCCAACGGCGGCACGGTGTTCCTCGACGAAATCGAGAGCATGCCCTTGGCTCAACAGGCCAAGCTGCTGCGCGTCTTGCAGGAACAGAAGCTCGAACGCCTGGGGGCCAACCAGAGCATCGCCATCGACCTGCGGATCATTGCCGCGACCAAACCCGATCTGCTTGAAGAGGCCCGCGCCGGGCGCTTTCGTGAAGACCTTGCCTACCGTTTGAACGTCGCCGAACTGCACTTGGCGCCGTTACGCGAGCGCCGCGAAGACATCCCGTTGCTGTTCCAGCATTTCGCCCGTACCGCTGCCGAACGACTGGCCCGCATCCCACCCGTTTTAAGCGGCGCACAACTGGGCAACCTGCTCAGCCACGATTGGCCAGGCAACGTACGCGAACTGGCTAACGCTGCTGAGCGCCAGGTTCTGGGCCTGACACCCCCTCAAACGCTGGCGGTAGAAAGCGGGCAGTCGCTGACCGCCCAGACAGAGGCCTTTGAGGCCCAATGCCTGCGTGCGGCACTTACCCGCAACAAGGGCGATATCAAGGCAGTGCTCGAGGAGCTGCAACTGCCCCGGCGCACCCTCAACGAAAAGATGCAGCGCCACGGCCTGCAGCGTGAAGACTTTCTCGACCGGCCCTGAGCCAGTAAGCGGATTCTTGCCGACCTCCCCCTGAGCGATAAGCGAATTTCCGCTTACCAAAGAGGCTAAACCCTTCTAGAACGGGCCTCTGGCATCTGGCACAGCTCCTGCTATGGCACAGGCAAGCTGCGTTTCGGCGCGCTCCACAAAAACAACGAGAAGGATCCATCATGGATAATTCAAGCACCCTGTCTGTCGGGGCGGCCATAGCGCCTGCCGCAGAAAAAAACACTGCCAGCCGGCTCAAGTCGATCTTCAGTGGCTCCATCGGCAACATGGTCGAATGGTACGACTGGTACGTCTACGCCGCATTCTCGCTGTATTTCGCCAAGGCCTTCTTCCCTGCTGGTGACTCCACCGCACAACTGCTCAACACCGCCGCGATCTTCGCCGTGGGCTTCCTGATGCGCCCTATCGGCGGCTGGCTGATGGGCCTGTACGCCGACCGCAAGGGACGCAAGGCTGCGCTGATGGCCTCGGTGCTGTTGATGTGTGCCGGCTCGCTGCTCATCGCCCTGACTCCCGGTTATGAAACCATCGGCGTTGCGGCCCCCGTTTTGCTGGTGATCGCCCGCTTGATGCAAGGCCTGTCCGTGGGCGGGGAATACGGTACTTCGGCTACCTACCTCAGCGAGATGGCCAGCAAGGAGCGCCGTGGTTTCTTCTCCAGTTTCCAGTACGTGACGCTGATCTCCGGCCAGCTGATCGCCCTGGCTGTGTTGATCGTCCTGCAACAGACACTGACTACCGAAGAGCTCTACGCCTGGGGCTGGCGCGTACCGTTCGTGATCGGCGCGCTGTGTGCAGTGGTTGCGCTGTACCTGCGTCGTGGCATGGAAGAAACCAGCTCGTTCACCAAGAAGGAGAAGTCCAAGGAAAGCCTGATGCGCACACTGATACGTCATCCCAAGGAGCTGATGACGGTAGTTGGCCTGACCATGGGCGGTACCCTGGCCTTCTACACCTACACCACCTACATGCAGAAGTACCTGGTAAACACGGTGGGCATGACCATCAGCGACTCGACCACCATTTCAGCGGCCACAATGTTCCTGTTCATGTGCCTGCAGCCAGTGATCGGCGGCCTGTCCGACAAGATTGGCCGTCGTCCGATCCTGATTGCCTTCGGTGTATTGGGAACACTGTTCACCGTACCGATCCTCAGCACCCTGCACACCATCCAGACCTGGTGGGGCGCGTTCTTCCTGATCATGGCTGCACTGATCATCGTCAGTGGCTACACCTCGATCAACGCCGTGGTCAAAGCCGAGCTGTTCCCTACCGAGATCCGCGCCCTGGGCGTTGGCCTGCCCTATGCACTGACGGTATCGATTTTCGGCGGTACCGCCGAATACGTAGCACTGTGGTTCAAGAGCAATGGCATGGAAGCCGGCTTCTACTGGTACGTCACCGCCTGCATCGCCTGTTCGCTGCTGGTGTATGTATTCATGAAGGACACCCGCCAGCATTCACGAATCGTCACCGACTGATACAGCGGTCTTTGTGGGATGCAGGCTTGCCTGCGATGGCGTCGGCGCAGGGATCAGCGCCAGAACACAAAAAAGGGGCCGTTACTGGCCCCCTTTTTTGTGTTCAGTGCCTCACGAAAGTTCGGCGGAGACTTGGCGTTGCTCACGTCCTTGGTAGTACGAGGCTGCGACAATCAGCACCAACAGCACACCGCCCAGCACCAGCGATGAACCGACGGTGCCAAAATCCAGCCCGCCCTTTTCGTGCGGCTTGGTCAGGAAGTCGCCCAAGGTGGCGCCGAATGGCCGAGTCAGCACAAACGCTACCCAGAACAGCAACACACCCGACAACCGCGTCCAGTACCTCGCCAACACCACCACGCCAATGGCCGAACCGATCAGCAACGCACCACCGGCAAAGCCCAGGCCGGAGTCGTCGGCCAGGTAGTCGCCCAACGCGGTACCCAAGGTGTTGGAGAACAGAATCGCGGCCCAGTAGAACAGCTCGCCGCGCCGCGTTTGAACATGGCTCACATCGAGCGAGTCACCGCTGAAGCGCCAGGCGACAAAAATCGCCGCCAGAATGCCGATCAGGATCATCGAACCACTGGCATAGCCCAAGCCCAGAGTGCGGTCCATGAAGTCGGACATCGTCGTACCGGCGGTACTGGTCGACAGAATCACCAACCAGTACAGCACCGGGCTGTAGGTACGGGAAAACAGCTGGGTAACCAGGGTCGCCAGGAAAATGCCGATCAGAATGACCGAACTGAGGGCATAGCCAACGTTCAGGGTCATCGAAAGCAAGTCACCGGCGGTTTCGCCCAAGGTGGTTGCACAGATCTTCATGACCCAGAACGCCAGGGTTATCTGAGGAAGTTTATTCACGCGTTCACCGCTCCAGGAAAAAGTGCGGCAAGGCTGCGTAAAGACGGATGAAAAACCAGTCGAGCAGAGATGAAAAATTCGTTGGTTTTTTTGTTTCGCCATATGTATCGAATTAACTGATTTATACGCGTTATTTTTTGCGCTTTTTAAACAATTTAACGAGCGTAACATTGAACCCATAGCAACACACAACCCCTCACTACCCCGGAGCAACCACCATGAAAAGCAAACTGATCCTGACCCTCGTCTTCTCGGTTCTGGCTGCAAACGCATTCGCTGAAGATGGCTTTGAACGCACCCATGCTCACAGCTTTACCAGCGAGCACAGCCAATCAGCCGGCTATGTCGAAGACGGTTTTGATCGGACGGGGGCTGGCAAATTTGCTGAAGACGGCTTTGACCGCACTGGCGCTGCCAAGTTTGCCGAAGATGGTTTCGACCGCACCGGCGCTGCCAAGTTTGCCGAAGACGGTTTCGACCGTACCGGCGCTGCCAGGTTTGCCGCAGATGGTTTCGACCGCACCCAGGCCCACCGCTTCAGCTAATACAACGGCAACGACATGCTCAACGCCCGGCTTCGGCCGGGCTTGGTCGTTTTCAACGACGATGGACCTTGGCACACTAGCAGGCCGTAAAATTGCTAGCAGACCCTCGATGTACTACTACGAACCCGCAAAAGGCCATGGCCTGCCCCACGATCCCTTCAACGCTATCGTCGGCCCACGACCGATTGGCTGGATCTCTAGCCAGGACGCAGAAGGTCGCCTGAACCTCGCGCCTTACAGCTTTTTCAACGCGTTCAATTACATCCCACCGATCATCGGCTTCTGCAGCGTCGGACGCAAAGACAGCCTGAACAACATCGAGCAGACCGGCGAGTTCGCCTGGAACCTGGCTACCCGCCCCTTGGCCGAAGCCATGAACCAGAGCTGCGCAGCAGTCGCGTCGCACGTCGATGAGTTCGCCTTGAGCGGGCTGACACCCGCCGCCTCGAAGGTGATCGCCGTACCGCGCGTGCAGGAAAGCCCGGTGTCGTTCGAATGCAAGGTGACGCAGATCGTCCAGCTGCAACGTGCCGACCAGGCACTGGTACCGAGCTGGCTGATTCTGGGTGAAGTGGTGGCCGTGCATATCGCCGAGCATCTGCTCAAAGAGGGTATCTACGACACGGCGGCCGCCGAGCCGATCCTTCGTGGTGGCGGCCCGGCGGACTACTTTGAACTGGGCAACCTGTTCAAGATGACCCGTCCGCAGGTGTGAGTTACCAGCGCAGTTCGGCGTCCTCGCTGACCCCGACCAAGCGCTCTAGTTCACCACACGCGGCGACGTCAGCTTCGTGAGCGGTCTTGAAGGTCTGGCCCGGCAGCACTTTGTGGAAGCGTGGTGCACCACCGGCGCCCAGACCTTTTACCGCGATGGCGGCACTGTAACCGCCCTCTCCCGGAACCACGGCCGAAACGGCCTCGTACTGTGCAAACTCTCTGCGTGCCATGGAGTTGAAACCTGCCTCGGTGACTGGAAAGCCAGCATTCTAACCTGTGTGCGCCTCGCCGAATGTCTGTACGTCGAGGCTGTCGAGTAACTGCGCCTGAAGCAAGTCGCCGAACAGCATCAAGGTTGGCGAGGCGAAATAGTCCGCCATCGCAGCCGAATTGCACCAGGAGCCACTGAGCAGCCAAAGCCGCGTATCGCTGGTAGAGCGTTGCAGGCTGAAGCTCAGGCAACCGGGCGCCTGTCGCGAAGGCTCAAGCAACTGCTGCAGGCGTTCGCCCAGCTCTGCCGAGCGCCCGGAACTGGCACGAACGAACGCAAGATGGCTGACCGGTTGCGGTGAAGTCATGGGCGGTTCTCCTGAAAGCGGCCAGAGGGGGAAATTGCCAGGTTGCACAGCGTAGAACCGCGAACACGCGTGGCGATAGGCAATTCCTGCCGATGACTTGCCTGATTCTGCACAGGCTCATCGCCAGCGAAAGCCCAACCTGACGCGAGGCCTCGCCCATGCCGATGGGTTTCAGGCAAGCATCCGGCACAATCATGCCCCTAGAGAGACAGCTCACGCAGGATCAGGCAAGAACCCGGCAGCATCCGACTAGCGTCACCACTTGCACAAACCTATGCTTTGTCCGGTCACCTCAGGAAGCTGTCGCATGTCATCCGAAGCCCCCGCCGCGCCACAACTGGAACCTGCTTTCGAGCAGCAACGACTGGAACTGGCCGACCTGATCAAGCGACACACGGCCAGCCAGATTGGCGTTGCATCGGCCATCGACGACCTGTACCTGGTGCGCTATGAAGAGCGTGTGCGCTCGATGCCTACACTGGCGCAACCGGCACTGTGCATCATGGCCCATGGCAGCAAGGAAGTCCGATTGGGCGATGAGTGCTACACCTACGATCCACTGCACTACATGGTCGTGTCGGTAGCCCTGCCGATCAGTGGTGTACTGCTGGATGCGAGCCCTGAGAAGCCTACACTTGGCGTGCGCCTGGATATCGACCCGGCTGAAATCCATAGCCTGATTGCCGAAGCCGGCCCGATGAGCGTGCCATCTCCACGCTCAGGGCGCGGTCTGTTTATAGAACGCATCGACAGCGAGCTACTCGATGCCTTGCTGCGCCTGGTCCGCCTGCTCGACACCCCCAGAGACATTGCCGTACTGGCACCGCTGGTACGCCGCGAGATTCTGTACCGGCTACTGCGCGGGCAGCAGGGTTACCGGCTTTACGAGATCGCCATGGCCAACAGCCAGACACACCGTGTCTGTCAGGCCGTTCAATGGCTGAACGAGCATTTCCACCACCCGTTGCGCATTGACGAACTGGCCCGGGAGGTGAACCTCAGCACGTCGACACTGCACCACCGCTTCAAGGCCGTGACCTCGATGAGCCCCCTGCAGTACCAAAAACAACTGCGTCTGCAGGAGGCCAGGCGGTTGATGCTCAACGATGGGCTGGAGGCTTCGGTGGCGGCCTATCGCGTCGGCTATGAAAGCCCGTCACAGTTCAGCCGCGAGTACAGCCGCCTGTACGGGGCACCGCCGCTACGAGACCTGGCCCGGCTACGCAGCGCCTTATAGGTCGCCCTTGCCGGCGCCCACGGTGAAACGCTGACGAGAATGGGCTGGTTTCTCTACCTCGTCGAGCATGGCAATGGCGTAGTCGGCGAAGGTGATCCAGCTTCTGCCGTCAGCACCAATCAGCAAGTGATCCTTGCCCAGGGTGTACACCCCAGTGCGCGCGCCTTCAACAAACTCGGCCGAGGGTGAAAGGAAAGTCCAGTCCAGTTCGTGCTCCTGGCGCAAGGTGTCCAGGTAATGACCGCCTGCCGTAGCCTCAGCCTTATAGGCTTCCGGGAAGTCCGGGCTGTCGATCACTTTGTGCCCGGATGGCAGCAGCAGGCTACCGGCGCCTCCGACGACCAGCAGACGCTTGACCCCGGCCCGCTTCACCGGCTCGATGATCGCCTGCGGTTTGATCCCGGAGAAATGCGCCGCACTGAGCACCACGTCATGGCCGACCAGGGCCTGCTCTAGCGCGGCAGCATCAGTGACATCCAGCTGGCGTGTGGTCACGCCCGAACGTCCGGCCAGGGAGGCCGTATTGCGGGCAATGGCTGTGACACTGTGACCACGGCGCAAGGCTTCTTCCAACAACTGGCTACCAGCACGGCCAGTAGCACCGATAATTGCGATCTTGCTCATGGAAACCTCCGATCTGAGTTGCGCTGAAGTCATCAATGAGGAACAGCTTAGTTGCATGATCCATCGCAAAAAATGCGATCCTTGGACATAGTTTGTTTCTGAAATCGGGCAAATCATGGACCGTCTGACTGCAATGCGGGTGTTTGTGACCGTGGTTGACCTCGGCAGCCAATCGGCTGCCGCCGACCACCTGGAGCTTTCACGCCCGGTCGTTTCGCGCTACCTGGCAGAGCTCGAGGACTGGGTCGGTGCCCGGCTGATGCAACGCACTACGCGCAAACTGAGCCTGACCGCAGCCGGCAACGAAACGCTGCCGCGCTGCCGACAAATGCTGGAAATGGCCGGCGACCTGCAAGCGGCGGTCAGGCGGCCGGATGATGCGCCACACGGCGAACTGCGCATCAGTGTCAGCACCTCGTTCGCTCATGCGCAGTTGGTCGAAGCTGTCGCCGACTATGTGAAGCGCTATCCAGACGTGAAGGTCGACCTGCAGATGCTCGACCGCACCGTCAACCTGGTGGACGAACGCATTGATCTGGCCATCCGGACCAGCAACGACCTTGATCCCAACCTGATTGCACGGCGCCTGACGGTCTGTCGTTCAGTGATCTGCGCATCACCCGCGTACCTGCGCGAGCACCCGGCACCACAACGGGTCGAGGACCTGGCCCGGCATAACTGCCTGACCCACTCCTACTTCGGCCACAGCCTCTGGCATTTCGAGGTTCACGGCGAGGCCGTCTCGGTTCCGGTGCAAGGCTCTATCAGCGCCAATGAGGCCCTGACGCTGCAACGGGCTACTTTGGCCGGGGCCGGTATTGCAATGCTGCCAACCTACCTGGTGGCCGAGTCGCTGCGCAGCAAAGCGCTGATCCGGTTGCTGCCGGATGCCAAGCCACGCGAGTTGAACCTGAATGCGGTGTACACATCACGCAAGCATATGCCCGCGACCTTGCGCAGCATGCTCGACTTTCTTGCGGAGCGCTTCAGCGCCGAACCGGCATGGGACATCGGCCTTTAGCACGTTACACCTCTGGCGGATTAGAAAAGTCGACGCACGCAGGTAAACTGGCCACTCACTTCTCTCCAAGGTTTGTCCGTGAACGCTCCTTTGCCCCCAACCGTCCTGCGTAGCGTGCTGATCGCCCTGATGCTGGCGATTTTCCTCGGCGCACTGGACCAGACCATCGTCGCCGTGTCGATGCCAGCCATCTCGACCCAGTTCAACAATGTCAGCCTGTTGGCCTGGGTGATATCCGGTTACATGGTGGCGATGACGGTGGCCGTGCCGATCTACGGCAAACTGGGCGATCTGTATGGGCGGCGGCGGATGATTCTGTTCGGAATCGGCCTGTTTACCCTGGCCTCGGTATTCTGTGCCCTGTCGCAAAGTATGGAGCAACTGGTAGTCGCCAGGGTGCTGCAGGGTATCGGTGCTGGCGGGATGATCTCGGTCAGTCAGGCAATCATTGGCGACATCATTGCACCGCGCGACCGTGGTCGCTATCAGGGCTACTTCAGCAGTATGTATGCCTTGGCCAGCGTCACTGGGCCCGTGTTTGGTGGTTACCTCACCGAATACCTGTCCTGGCATTGGGTGTTCTGGTTGAACCTGCCTCTGGGGCTGCTCGCCTGGTGGATCGCTCGACGCACCTTGCGCGTGCTGGTCATCCCTCAGCGGGCGGCGGTGATCGATTACCTGGGTAGCGTGCTGCTGGTGGCCGGGCTCGGCACCCTGCTGATGGCCATTACCCTGATCGGCCAAGGCTACGCCTGGAACAGCCAGGAAATGCTCGGTTTGCTGAGTACTGCCGTGGTCGGGCTGGTGCTGTTCGTGGCCCACCAGCGGCGAACACCCGAGCCCTTGTTGCCATTGAAGCTGTTCAGCAATCGCACAGCAGTACTGTGCTGGTGCACTATTTTCATGACCAGTTTCCAGGCCATTTCGCTGTCTATGCTGATGCCCCTGCGCTTTCAAAGCATCACGGGTGCGGGTGCCGATAGCGCAGCGCTTTACCTGATGCCGCTGGCCATCGGCCTGCCCATCGGGGCCTACACGGGCGGGCGGCTGACGGCCCGCAGCGGTCGCTTCAAGCCGCAGATCCTGACCGGTGCGCTGTGCATGCCGCTGGCAATCATCGGTATGGCGTTGACCCCGCCAGACGCATGGCTGACCAGTGCGACCTTCATGCTGCTGACCGGCATTGCCTCAGGCCTTCAGTTTCCAACCTCGCTGGTCGCCGCGCAGAGTTCTGTTGAACCACGTGATATTGGCGTCGCCACCAGCACCACCAACCTGTTCCGCGCACTCGGCGGCGCAATTGGTGTGGCCAGCATGTCAGCGCTACTGCTGGCAATGCTGGGGCATACAGGCCCGATTCAGCCTGGCATGAGTGAACACGGCCTTACCAGCAACATCCTGCTCGACAGCCTGAGCACCGTGGATGGCCCAGCATTGCAGGCCCTGCGCAGTGCATTGAGCCTGACCTTCCGCGACGTCCTGCTGGGCAGCGCCTTGATCTCGCTGCTCGGCCTGGGTGCCGCCCTCAGGCTGCCCAATCAACAACTGCGTGGGCGCACTTAGGCTGCCCAATCAACAACTGCGTGGGCGCACTTAGGCGCCCCGGCGTTGAGCCCAGGCTACCGCCAGCCCGCTGAGGCAGATGATGGTAATGCCAACCACACCGAACAGGTCCGGCGTGTGGTTGAAGACCAGGTAGCCAAACATCCCGGCAAACAGGATCTGCCCATAACTGAACGGCGCCAGCATCGCTGGAGCGGCATGCCGAAATGCCTGGGTCAGCAACATGTGGCCCAGCATGCCGCAGGTCCCAAGGCCAATCATGAACAGGCCGTGGGTCAGGGTAGGCACTGTCCAGAAAAACGGCACCAGTGCGGTCATGATCAGGCTGTTGAGAATACCGGTGAGAAAGTTACTGGTGGTTGGGCTATCAAAGCCGCTGAGCTTGCGCGTCAGCAACTGGTAGCCACCGAAACAGAGCGCCGAACACAACGGCAGGATAATCGCCGGGGTGAACAGCGCGCCCCCCGGGCGCACCACAATCAACACCCCGACAAAACCACCGAGCACCGCCAGCCACTGGCTGCGACTGACCTTCTCGCCCAGCAGCGGCACCGACAGTGCCGTCACCAGCAAGGGGGCCAGGAAGTTGACCGCCGTGGCTTCGGCCAGTGGGATGTAACGCAGGCCAGTGGTGAAGAACAGGCTGGTACCAATCAGACACAAGGCCCGTGCCAGTTGCAGCCCCGGGCGCCGGGTACGCACCACTGCCGAAAACCCCGCACGCGGCACAAAAACCGCAAGCATCAGCAGTGTATGCACCACATAACGCGCCCAAACCACCATCACAATGGCATAGAAACCAGACAGGTATTTGGACAAGGCGTCATGGCTGGCAAACAACAGCACCGCCAGGCAGATCAAGGCAATACCTTTGAGCGGCCGTTCGGCACCACCAAGCTTCGGGTTCAGGGCTCTCATGGTAGGACTCGATGAAAAATAATTAATTAGCCTGCTAACTACCAGAGCGCAGACACTCCGTGAGAACGGAACCTGTCGACTTCACCTGAACGAGGCCTTGGGCACAACTGGACCTTGGAAACAAATAGACGCAGTTACTCACAATCCTTCACAAACTCTTATTTGCGCAAGGCTGGGCTCAAGCGCAGCATATCAAGGCCGGTGTCCACCCACAGTTCGGCATCCTTGAACAAGTCGAAGCTCTCGGGTAACAGCAACCAGCGTTTGATGATGCCGTCTATGTAAGCATGTATTGCAATGGCGGCTCGCTCTGGGTCTACATTGGCGGGGAGTTGGCCTCGCCTTATGGCATTGGCCAACGACAACGTGATGTGTGCATGGCAGTCAATGGTCGAATTCTGGCGCTGCTGGCGAATGTCACACATGTCATCGGTGAACTCACACTTGTGATGCAGGATTTCATTGATGCGCCGCGTCTTAGGGTCGAGTACCAAGTGCTGCATGAGTTGAATGAGCAGTTTGCGCATGCACCCCAACGGGTCGGCTTCCTCCTCGCTCTCACTCGCCCTTGCCAGCTCATCAAGCGGTTCGCGCAAAGTATCGAGCATGGCCTGAACCAGCTCGGCCTTGTTGTTGAAATGCCAGTAAATGGCCCCCCGGGTCACCCCTGCCAGCTCTGCAATATCGGCCAGGGTGGTGCGCGCCACCCCGCGTTTGTAGAAGGCTTTCTCCGCAGCCTCGAGAATCTGGCTACGGGTTTCCTGGGCTTCCTCTTTGGTTCGACGGACCATGGCAGTACAACCTCATCAAGGGGCCGGGCGCGCCGTGGGCGCTCGGGTTCGGTGCCGGGCAAGTGTCTACTGAGCCAGTTCCCGGGGGTTAATTCAGGTCTCGCTGCAGTCGGGTAGACCGAACGAGAGGTGTTTACAAACAGCCGTGAATGTAAGTATATTCGTTAGTAAGCTACTTATCCACTCGACGCCATTTTTTCTCTCATTCAATTTCCACTACTCTTGAGCGTCTTCAGCTCTCAGCGACCCGAGGATCTCCATGCACTTCAAACCAGCTGTTACTGCTCTGGTTTCCGCCGTCGCCCTGGCAACACTGCTCAGCGGCTGTAAGAAGGAAGCGGCGGCGCCTGTCGCACAGGCCCCCCAGGTGGGTGTAGTCACCCTTCAACCTCAAGCCTATACCCTGACCACGGAACTGCCGGGACGTACCACCGCGTACCGGGTCGCAGAAGTTCGCCCCCAGGTTAACGGCATCATTCTCAAGCGTCTTTTCACTGAAGGCAGCGAGGTCAAGCTCGGCCAGCAGCTGTACCAGATTGACCCATCGGTGTATGAGTCGACCCTGGCCAGTGCCCAGGCCAACCTGCAATCAACACGTGCGCTGGCTGAGCGCTACAAGCAGTTGGTTGCCGAACAGGCTGTGAGCCGTCAGGAATACGACGACGCGCAAGCCAAACGTTTGCAGGCTGAGGCCACCCTAAAAAGCGCCCAGATCGACCTGCGCTACACCAAGGTACTGGCACCGATCTCCGGCCGCATTGGCCGCTCGTCAGTCACCGAAGGTGCGCTGGTGAACAATGGCCAGGCCGATGCCATGGCCGTCATCCAGCAGCTCGATCCGATCTATGTTGACGTCACCCAGTCCTCGGTCGAGCTGCTCACGCTGCGCCGCGAACTGGAAAGCGGTCAGTTGGAAAAGGTCGGCAGCAATGCCGCCAAGGTCCAACTGACCCTTGAAGATGGCAGCAGCTATGCCCATGCCGGGCGCCTGGAGTTCTCCGAAGTCTCGGTCGACCCCACCACCGGCTCGGTGACACTGCGCGCGGTGTTCCCTAACCCTGACCACAACCTGCTGCCAGGCATGTTCGTGCATGCCCAGCTCAAGGCGGGCGTCAAGAACGCAGCGATCCTGGCTCCGCAACAGGGCGTGACCCGCGACCTGAAAGGTGCTCCAACCGCATTGGTCGTCAATCAGGACAACAAGGTCGAACTTCGCCAGCTCAAGGCAAACCGTACCGTCGGCAACCAGTGGCTGATCGAGGAAGGCCTGAATCCGGGCGACCGCCTGATCACCGAAGGCCTGCAGTTCGTCAAACCGGGCATCGAGGTCAAGGCACGCGAAGCCACCAACGTCCAGTCGGCCCAGCCAGCCAAGCCAGCCCAGGCCAATGCAGCGACTGCAGAGGCCAAAGGGGAGTAAACCATGTCGAGATTCTTTATCGATCGCCCGATCTTCGCTTGGGTGATCGCCTTGGTGATCATGCTGGTCGGCGCACTGTCGATCCTCAAGTTGCCAATCAACCAGTATCCAAGCATCGCTCCACCGGCCATTGCCATCGCCGTGACCTACCCAGGTGCTTCGGCGCAGACGGTGCAGGACACCGTGGTCCAGGTGATCGAGCAGCAGCTCAACGGGATCGACAACCTGCGTTATGTGTCCTCGGAAAGTAACTCCGATGGCAGCATGACCATCACGGCGACCTTCGAGCAGGGTACCAACCCCGATACCGCGCAGGTCCAGGTGCAGAACAAACTGAACCTGGCCACCCCGCTGCTGCCGCAAGAAGTGCAGCAACAGGGTATCCGCGTTACCAAGGCAGTGAAAAACTTCCTCATGGTAATCGGCCTGGTGTCCGAAGACGGCAGCATGAGCAAGGACGACCTGGCCAACTACATCGTCTCGAACATGCAGGACCCGATCTCGCGTACCGCCGGTGTCGGTGACTTCCAGGTGTTCGGTGCCCAGTACGCGATGCGTATCTGGCTCGACCCGGCCAAGCTGAACAATTTCCAGCTGACCCCGGTGGATGTGAAGACGGCGGTTGCCGCGCAGAACGTCCAGATATCCTCCGGCCAGCTCGGCGGTCTGCCCGCCCTGCCCGGCCAGCAACTGAACGCAACCATCATCGGCAAGACCCGCCTGCAAACCGCCGAGCAGTTCGAGAAGATTCTGTTGAAGGTCAACCGCGACGGCTCGCAGGTACGCCTGGGTGATGTCGCCAAGATCGGTCTGGGCGGCGAAAACTACGCAGTCAGTGCCCAATTCAACGGCAAACCGGCTTCGGGCCTGGCGATCAAGCTGGCAACCGGCGCCAACGCGCTGGATACCGCCAGGGCGCTGCGCAAGACCATCAGCGAACTGGAGCCGTTCTTCCCGCAAGGCATGAAGGCGGTATTCCCGTATGACACCACGCCAGTGGTCACCGAATCGATCAGCGGGGTTATCCACACCCTGATCGAAGCCATCGTGCTGGTGTTCCTGGTGATGTACCTGTTCCTGCAAAACTTCCGCGCCACGGTCATCACCACCATGACCGTACCGGTGGTGTTGCTGGGTACCTTCGGCATCCTTGCAGCCGCCGGTTTCAGCATCAACACCCTGACCATGTTCGGCATGGTGCTGGCCATCGGCTTGCTGGTGGACGATGCCATCGTTGTGGTGGAAAACGTCGAGCGGGTGATGTCCGAAGAGGGCCTGTCACCCAAAGAAGCAACCAAGAAATCCATGGGCCAGATCCAGGGCGCCCTGGTCGGTATCGCCCTGGTGCTGTCGGCAGTACTGTTGCCCATGGCGTTCTTTGGCGGCTCCACCGGGGTGATCTACAAACAGTTCTCCATCACCATCGTCTCGGCCATGGCCTTGTCGGTACTGGTAGCGCTGATCTTCACCCCGGCACTGTGTGCCACCATGCTCAAGGCGGTGCCAAAAGGTGAGCATCACGTTGCCAAACGTGGCTTCTTTGGCTGGTTCAACCGCAACTTCGACCGCAGCGTACGCAGCTACGAGCGCGGTGTGGGCAGCATGCTGCGGCACAAGGCCCCCTACCTGTTGGCCTACCTGATCATCGTCGTCGGTATGGTCTGGCTGTTCACCCGCATTCCAACGGCGTTCCTGCCAGAAGAAGACCAGGGTGTACTCTTCGCCCAGGTGCAGACACCTGCAGGCTCCAGCGCCGAGCGTACACAGGTGGTCATCGACCAGATGCGCAGCTATTTGCTGGAGCAGGAGTCGGATACCGTCAGTTCGGTGTTTACCGTCAACGGCTTCAACTTTGCCGGTCGTGGTCAGAGCTCGGGCCTGGCCTTCATCATGCTCAAGCCATGGGACCAGCGCTCTGCTGAAAACAGCGTATTCAACCTGGCCAAACGTGCTCAACAGCATTTCTTCACCTTCCGTGATGCCATGGTGTTCGCGTTCGCCCCTCCCGCTGTACTGGAACTGGGCAACGCCACCGGCTTCGATGTGTTCCTCCAGGACCGCGCCGGTGTCGGCCACGCCAAGCTGATGGAAGCCCGTAACCAGTTCCTCGGTATGGCCGCGCAAAGCAAGGTACTGACTGCAGTACGACCGAACGGCCTGAACGATGAACCGCAGTACCAACTGACCATCGACGACGAACGCGCCAGTGCCCTGGGTGTGACCATCGCCGAGATCAACAGCACACTGTCGATTGCCTTGGGTGCCAGCTACGTCAACGACTTCATCGACCGCGGTCGGGTCAAGAAGGTCTATATCCAGGGTGAGCCCGGCTCACGGATGAACCCGGAAGACCTGCAGAAGTGGTATGTGCGCAACTCGATCGGTGAAATGGTGCCGTTCTCCTCCTTCGCCAAAGGCCAGTGGATCTATGGCGCACCGAAGCTGTCGCGCTACAACGGTGTTGAAGCCATGGAGATCCTGGGTGCGCCGGCCCCGGGCTACAGTACCGGTGAAGCAATGGCTGAAGTCGAGCGCCTGGCAGCGCAACTGCCCGCCGGTATCGGCTATTCATGGACCGGTCTATCCTACGAGGAGCGGTTGTCCGGCTCGCAAGCCCCAGCCCTGTACGCGCTGTCGCTGCTGATGGTGTTCCTCTGCCTGGCAGCACTGTATGAAAGCTGGTCGATCCCGATTGCCGTCATGCTGGTCGTGCCGCTGGGGATCATCGGTGCGCTGGCTGCCACCAGCCTGCGCGGTCTGTCCAACGACGTGTACTTCCAGGTCGGTCTGCTGACCACCATCGGGCTTGCTGCAAAGAACGCGATCCTGATTGTCGAGTTCGCCAAAGAGCTGCATGAGCAGGGTCGCAGCCTGATCGACGCCGCAGTGGAAGCCTGCCGGATGCGTCTGCGCCCGATCATCATGACGTCGCTGGCGTTCATTCTCGGCGTGGTACCTCTGGCTATCTCAAGCGGTGCGGGCTCGGGCAGCCAGCATGCTATCGGTACCGGCGTTATCGGCGGGATGCTGACCGCCACGGTACTGGCCATTTTCTGGGTACCACTGTTCTTCGTCAGTGTGTCGTCGCTGTTCGCCAGCAAGAAGCCTAAAGCCGACGCCACCCCCGAAACTCCACGCTATGAGGCTGGGCAATGAGTAAGTCCCTGTTGTCCCTGGCGGTCACCGCTTTCATTCTTGGCGGCTGCTCGCTGATTCCCGATTACCAGACGCCCGAGTCGCCAGCGGCGGCTCAGTGGCCGCAAGGCCCGGCCTACTCGCCAACCGAGTCGGCCGAGGTCGCGGCAGCCGAGCAAGGCTGGCGTCAGTTCTTCCATGACCCGGCACTGCAGCAGCTGATTCAGACGGCGCTGGTCAACAACCGCGACCTGCGGGTTGCGGCATTGAACATCGACGCCTACCGGGCGCAGTACCGCATTCAGCGCGCCGACCTGTTCCCGGCCGTTTCGGCCAATGGCAGTGGTAGCCGTCAGCGTGTACCCGGCGATGTCTCCAGTACCGGCGAAGCAACGATCAACAGCCAGTACTCGGCCACACTCGGCGTCAGTGCCTATGAGCTGGACCTGTTTGGCCGTGTCCGCAGCCTCAGCGAACAGGCACTGGAAACCTACCTGTCCAGCGAGCAAGCACGCCGTTCGACACAGATCAGCCTGGTGGCCAGCGTGGCCAACGCCTACCTGACCTGGCAAGCAGACCAGGCCCTGCTCAAGCTGACCGAGGAAACCCTCAAGACCTACGAGGAAAGCTACCAGCTGACCAAACGTAGCAATGAAGTCGGCGTGTCGTCGGCACTGGACCTGAGCCAGGCGCGCACGTCGGTGGAGGGTGCCAGGGTGAAGTTGGCCCAGTACCAACGCCTGGTTGCACAAGACCTGAACAGCCTGACCGTGCTGCTCGGCACCAGCGTGCCGGCCAACCTCCCGGCCAGCCAGGAACTCAATGCCGACCTGCTTAGCGAAGTACCGGCAGGCCTGCCTTCCGAGCTGCTGCAACGCCGTCCGGACATCCAGGAAGCCGAGCACCTGCTCAAGGCCGCCAACGCCAACATCGGTGCGGCAAGGGCTGCATTCTTCCCAAGCATCAGCCTGACGGCCAACGCCGGCACCCTCAGCCCAGACATGGGCGGCCTGTTCAAGGGTGGCTCTGGCACCTGGCTGTTCCAGCCGCAGATCAACCTGCCGATCTTCAACGCGGGTAGCCTGCGTGCCAGCCTGGATTACTCGAAAATCCAGAAAGACATCAACGTCGCCAAGTACGAGAAAACAATCCAGACCGCGTTCCAGGAAGTCTCCGATGGCCTGGCAGCACGCCAGACCTTCAAAGAGCAGCTGCAAGCCCAGCGTGACCTGGTCGCTGCCAACCAGGACTACTACCGTCTGGCCGAGCGTCGCTACCGTATCGGGATCGACAGCAACCTGACCTTCCTCGATGCCCAGCGCTCGCTGTTCAGCAGCCAGCAGGCGCTGATCGCCGACCGCCTGTTGCAACTGGTCAGCGAGGTCAACCTGTACAAGGCACTCGGTGGCGGCTGGCATGAACAAACCGTTCAGGATCAGCAGGCGTCAGCGCAGGCTTCGAAGAACTGATTGCGTCGGCAGCAATCTGCTGCCTTGCCTGGGCTCATGACCCAGGCAAGCCACTCGTTGAAAACCACCCTCGCGGTGGTTTTTTTTGCCCCCACGAAAAAACGCTACCTGGCCTGCTTACCCTGGCAGCACCGATGCCTGCACGGCCATCGCAGCCACGTGAATGCCGCAAAAAATTATGTACCACCTAGTTAGTGTTCGTTTATCGCACAGTACCGTTTGCAACGAATTGATTCACCCCCACCGCTCGCAGCACCATCCTCTCGCCGCTTTGAAACACTGATCATTCAGCTCAGCACCTCGATCCGTGACGGCTGAACGTTACGGTTGAAGGCCTCGGCCCAATAAAAACAAGAGACACCACAATGAATACCTTCCAACCCGCACGACACGTGTTTTCCGGCTTGTTGATGACCACCTGCGCGCTGCCTGCACTGGCCAGCGAAGGCGGTTTTGTCGAAGATGCCAAAGCCACGCTCAACCTGCGCAACTTCTACATCAATCGCAACTTCGTCGACCCGGCAAACAAACAAGGCAAGGCTGAGGAATGGACCCAAAGTTTCATCCTTGATGCCAAGTCCGGCTTCACCCAGGGGACCGTCGGCTTCGGCGTCGATGTACTGGGTTTGTACTCGGTCAAACTGGACGGCGGTAAAGGCACCGCAGGTACTCAATTGCTACCGGTTCATGATGACGGCCGCCCAGCCGACAACTTCGGTCGCCTGGGCGTGGCATTGAAAGCGAAGGTGTCCAAGACCGAGCTGAAAGTCGGCGAATGGATGCCGGTGCTGCCGATTCTACGTTCGGACGATGGCCGCTCGTTGCCGCAAACCTTCCGCGGTGGCCAGATCACCTCTCAGGAGATTACCGGCCTTACGCTCTATGGTGGCCAGTTCCGTGGCAACAGCCCACGCAATGACGCTAGCATGGAAGACATGTACATGAACGGCAAGCCAGCCTTCACTTCCGACCGCTTCAACTTTGCCGGCGGCGAATACAGCTTCAACGAAAAGCGAACATTGATCGGCCTGTGGAATGCCGAACTCAAGGACATCTACAACCAGCAGTACATCAACCTTGTTCACAGCCAGCCACTGGGCAACTGGACCCTGGGTGCCAACCTTGGTTACTTCATCGGCAAGGAAGACGGCGCTGAACGGGCCGGCAAACTGGATAACAAGACCGCGTCAGCCCTGTTGTCGGCACGCTACGGCAGCAACACCTTCTATGTTGGTCTGCAGGACGTCAGTGGTGACAGCGCCTGGATGCGGGTCAACGGCACCAGCGGCGGCACCCTGGCCAACGACAGCTACAACTCCAGCTTCGACAACGCCAAGGAACGCTCCTGGCAATTGCGCCATGATTTCAACTTCGCCAGCCTCGGTGTACCCGGGTTGACCTTGATGAACCGCTACATCAGCGGCGACAACGTGCAAACCAGCAGTGTCGACAATGGCAAGGAATGGGCACGAGAATCGGAGCTGGCCTATGTCATCCAATCCGGCGCCTTCAAAGACCTCTCGTTCAAATGGCGCAACTCGACCATGCGCCGGGACTTCAACACCAACTCCTTCGACGAGAACCGCCTGATCGTCAGCTACCCGATCGGTATTCTGTAAGCACCGCAACGTCTAGCCTGTCGAGGTTCCGCCCCGGTTCGCCAGCTGTTTGAGGCGAACCGGGGCGAAAACCTTGATCCCGTTGCATCCCCGCACGCCGCTCCCCCTCCCCTGTAGCACGCTATCCTGCACAGAAATGCGCAACCGCTCACACCTGTGGCCTTGAATCGGCTGCATACGCCAGGTATGACGGTTATTCATTTGACGCTCGACGGGAGGAACTACAATGAAAAACCTCGCCACATACCTCAGTCAATACGCTGCGTATCACCGTGATCCACGCAACATCGCCACGCATTTCATTGGTATCCCGCTGATTGTTGTTGCAGTGACGGTACTGCTGTCGCGCCCGGGCCTGTCGCTGATGGGGATGTGGCTGTCACCTGCACTGCTCGTGGCCTCTGCTTCGGCCTGGTTTTACCTGAGACTGGACACACACTTTGGCCTGGTGATGGGCGCACTGCTCGGTCTGTGCCTATGGGCTGGCGAGCGGCTGGCAGCACAAAGCACTGCCGTCTGGTTTAGCGCAGGATTGGGGCTGTTCGTGGCAGGCTGGGCCATCCAGTTCGTCGGACATTATTACGAAAGGCGCAAACCGGCGTTTGTCGATGACATCAGCGGGCTGATCATCGGACCGCTGTTCATCGTCGCAGAAGCGGCTTTCATGCTTGGGCTGCGGCCCGACCTGAAAGCGGCTGTGGAAGGCAGCGCCGGGCCGGTGACCAGGCGTTAGAAGGACATGGTGCTGTAAAGGCCAGCGCCTGCAACAGACGCGGGAACGTCTATGTGCAGGCGCCGTTTTTTCAGGTCGTCGAGGTCACTCGCGCGACTCAACCCCCAGCTCATCCCACACTGACTCTGCCAGGTGGAAGGTGGCATTGGCCGCTGGAATCCCGCAATAGATAGCGCTCTGCATCAGCACTTCCTTGATTTCGTCGCGGGTGACGCCATTATTGGCCGCCGCCCGCAAATGCAGCTTCAGCTCGTCATTACGGTTCATGCCGATCAACATCGCAATGGTGATCAGGCTACGGGTATGCCGCGGCAAACCCGGACGGGTCCAGATATCGCCCCAGGCATGACGGGTGATCATTTCCTGGAACTCGCTATTGAAGGCCGTCAGGTTGTTCAGGCTGCGATCGACGTGTGCGTCGCCCAGCACGGCACGACGGACCTTCATACCTTCTTCGTAACGCTGTTTCTCGTCCACACCTAACTCCTCAACGGGCCAACAGAAAGTCAATGACGCAACGACTGAACGGTTCGCCCACTTCAACGTTGGACAGGTGCGCAGCATGGAACTCAGCGTATTCGGCACCCTCCACGTTGTCCCGGATAAACAGGCCACCAGACGGTGGAGTCACCGCGTCGGCGCTGCCGGAAATCACCAGCATAGGGACCTTGATCTCGCCCAATTGGTCGCGGAAATCGGCATCGCGCACCGCAGCGCAGTTGGCCGCGTAGCCCTGCGGCGAGGTGGCCGCGAGCATGTCGGTGATGCGTTTGGCCTGATCAGGGTGGGACGCCGCGTAGGCCGGGGTGAACCAACGCTCAATGGACGCGTCACGCAGGCCAACCATGGCGGCCTGACCATCACGCAGCACGGTTTCGATCCGTGGGTTCCAAACCTCTGGCGTAGCAATCTTGGCCGCCGTGTTGCACACGATCAATCGGTTCAGACGATGGCCGGCATTTATACCCAGCCATTGGCCGATCAGGCCGCCCATGGACAGGCCACAGAAATGTGCACGCTCGATCTGCAGGGCATCGAGCAAGGCCAACACGTCCCGCCCCAGTTGTTCAATGCTGTAGGGGCCCTCGCTCACCAACGACTGGCCATGACCACGGGTGTCGTAACGCAATACGCGAAAGTGCGCGGTAAGCGCTGGCAGTTGGGTGTCCCACATGTGCAGGTTGGTGCCCAGCGAGTTGGACAACACCAGTACCGGCGCCCCTTCCGGGCCATCGAGTTGATAGTTCAGTACGCCATCGGCAAGTTGTACGCTAGCCACAAAAGTCTCCTTCAGGCACTCAGTCGGGTATGTTCAGCCACTGCACGCTCAACCCAGGCACGCGCCTGGCCGAGGTAGTGTGCAGGGTCCAGCAGACGATCGAGCTCGTCTGCCGACAGTTCGGCGCTCACCTGCGGATCGTCGCCGAGCACCGCGCGCAGGTGGCGTTGTTCAGCCACTGCACGCTTGCAGCAGCTCTCCAGCAGGTGGTGGGCATGGTCACGCCCCAAGCGTTGCGCCAGCACGATACTCACCGCCTCAGCCAAGACCAGGCCTTGGGTAAGCTCCAGATTGCGACGCATCCGTTCGGCATCGACCTCCAGGCCATCGGCCAGAATCTGCGCCTGACGCAAGGCACCGGACACCAGGCAGCAGATCTCCGGCAGTGTTTCCCATTCGGCATGCCACAGGCCCAGGCTGCGCTCATGCTCCTGAGGCATCGCGCTGAACAAGGTCGATAACAAGCCTGGCACGCGCGTCGCGGCACCGATCAAAACTGCGGCTCCCACCGGGTTGCGCTTGTGCGGCATGGTCGAGGAGCCGCCCTTGCCCGGAGCAGAAGGCTCAAACACTTCGGCCGCTTCGGTTTGCATCAACAGGCTGACATCCCGGCCCAACTTGCCCAGGGTGCCGGCGATCAACGCAAGCACGGAAGCAAACTCCACCAGGCGATCCCGTTGAGTGTGCCAGGGCTGCTCGGGCAGGCTCAGGTGCAACTGCTCAGCCAGAGCGTCGGCAACCCGTAAACCCTGTTCCCCCAAGGCAGCCAAGGTGCCAGAAGCCCCACCGAACTGCAGGCAGAAGACCCGAGGCTTGAGTTCCTGCAAGCGTTGACGGTGCCGCGTCAGGGCACCCAAGGTGCCGGCGATTTTCATTCCCAGCGTCACCGGGGTGGCATGTTGCAGCCAGGTACGTCCGGCCAGTGGCGTATCGGCATGGGCCAGGGCTTGGCGTGCTAGCGCCTCGCACAGCTGTGCGAGGTCTGCTTCGATCAGGCCCAGCGCATCACGCAGTTGCAGCACCAGGCCGGTGTCCATCGCGTCCTGGCTGGTAGCGCCGAGGTGAACGAAACACTCGGCTTGTGGCACGTCACTGGCTATCACCTTGCCCAATGCCTTTACCAATGGAATTGCCGAGTTACCGGCCACGGCGATGGCTTCAGCCAAGGCGCCGAAATCGTAATGATCGGCCTGGCAGGCCGCTTCTATGGGCGCTACCGCCTCCTGCGGGATAACCCCGACAGCGGCTTCGGCACGGGCCAGCGCAGCTTCAAAATCAAGCATGCCCTGCACTCGACCACGGTCGGAAAATACCTCACGCATGGCAGGTGCTGTGAAATAGGCATCGAACAATTGGTTGCCCGGTCGTTGAGTCATGGCAGGTCCTTCAACAAAACGCACCACCAAGGGTACGCGAGTAGATCAATGATCGTTATGCAAACAGGCCGCCTGATTCGTCAGACGCGGGCTGAGTAGTGAGCAACGGCACAATGTAGCGGACAGAAGTCATGGCTACTTACTCTTGGAGGGTTCTGAAAGTCTAGACAGGCTTGGCAACACCCTTGCTCCACATAACAATCACCCCATCACCCAGACCTTGCGTGGAGGCCGGGTGATGAGGTCACTGGTTTACACGCGCTCGATCGCCAGCGCCAAGCCTTGGCCAACCCCCACACACATGGTTGCCAGGCCTTTACGGCCACCGGTTTTTTCAAGTTGGTGCAGCGCGGTCAGAATCAAGCGCGCGCCACTCATGCCCAATGGATGCCCCAAGGCGATGGCGCCGCCGTTAGGGTTGACCTGCGGTGCATCGTCCGCCAGCCCCAACTCACGCAGTACAGCCAAGCCTTGGCTGGCGAATGCCTCATTGAGCTCGATGACGTCGAAGTCGGTCACGGCCAGGCCAAGACGCTCGACCAGCTTGCGCACAGCAGGCACCGGGCCAATACCCATGACACGTGGCGCAACACCGGCACTGGCCATGCCCAGCACGCGCGCACGCGGCGTCAGGCCATGTTTTTTCACTGCTTCGGCTGATGCAAGGATCATCGCCGCAGCACCATCGTTGACGCCCGAAGCGTTGCCTGCGGTAACCGTCTTGTCCGGACCATTGACCGGCTTGAGCCTGGTCAGTGCTTCCAGCGTGGTATCGGCACGCGGGTGTTCGTCCTGCTCGACAACCGTCTCGCCCTTCTTGTGCGCAATACGCACCGGCACGATTTCCTCGGCGAAGAAGCCGGCGGCCTGGGCCTGGGCGGTACGCTGCTGACTGCGCAGGGCAAAGGCGTCCTGATCGGCACGCGACACCTGATAGTCATCCGCTACGTTGTCGGCAGTCTGCGGCATGGCATCGACACCGTACTGGGCTTTCATCAACGGGTTGATGAAGCGCCAGCCAATGGTGGTGTCTTCCAGCTTCATGTTGCGCGAGTAGGCGCTATCGGCCTTGCCCATGACGAACGGGGCACGCGACATCGACTCGACGCCACCGGCAATTGCCAGTTCCATCTCGCCGCTGGCAATGGCGCGGAAGGCTGTACCGACCGCATCCATGCCCGAGGCACAGAGGCGGTTAAGGGTTACACCCGGCACACTGTCCGGCAGGCCAGCCAGCAACAGTGCCATACGGGCAACGTTGCGGTTGTCTTCGCCGGCCTGGTTGGCGCAGCCCAGGAACACTTCATCGATCTGGTCCCACTGTACCGACGGGTTGCGTTCGATCAGCGCCTTGAGCGGCACGGCTGCCAGGTCATCGGCACGCACACTGGCCAAGCCGCCACCGAAACGACCGATGGGGGTACGAATTGCATCGCAAATAAAGACGTCACGCATCAGGCTTCTCCTGGCGCTTGGCCATGAGCGGCCGCCGTACGCGCTTCCAGATCACGCAGGGCAGTCAGTTCGACTTCGCTCGGCTCGGCAGTCTGCGCTACATTTTCGGCGAAACGGATCGGCCAGCCGGTCGCGGCGATGATCTGTTCACGGGTAACACCTGGGTGGATCGAGGTCACCACAAACTCGTTGGTACCCGCTTCCGGTTCCATGATGCACAGGTCGGTGATGATGCCTACCGGCCCTTCACCTGGCAGCCCCAGGCGTTTGCGCGAGTCGCCGCCTTCGCCATGACCGACCGATGTGATGAAGTCGAGCTTGTCGACGAAGGCACGCGACGACTGCTTGAGGATGATCAGCACTTGTTTGGCGGAGCCGGCGATTTCTGGTGCGCCACCTGCACCTGGCAGGCGAACCTTGGGTTGATGGTAATCACCCACCACCGTGGTGTTGATGTTGCCGAAGCGGTCGACCTGGGCAGCACCGAGGAAGCCCACGTCAATACGCCCGCCCTGCAGCCAGTAGCGGAAAATTTCGCCGGTCGGCACAACGGTATCAGCGGTCTCGGCCAGTTCACCGTCACCGATGGACAGCGGCAGGACAGTCGGCTTGGCACCAATCGGGCCCGACTCATAAATCAGTACCACGTCCGGGGACGAGGTCAGCCGCGCCAGGTTGGCGGCCTTGGATGGCAGGCCAATGCCAACGAAGCATACGGCACCATTGCGCAGACGACGTGCTGCGGCGACGGTCATCATTTCATTGGTGGAGTAGCTCATTATTCAGCCTCCGAAGCGCTGGCCAGTTTTGCCTTGAACGCGTTGAAATCAGCAGTGCCGCGGATGTATTCATCGATCCAGGCGGTGAAGGTCTCACGGCTGCGGGCGATAGGGTCCCAGGCCTGGTAGAAACGGTTGTCACGCTCGTAGTAGCCATGGGCATAGGACGGGTGCGCGCCCCCAGGAACCAGGCAGACAGCAGACAGAGCCCAGGTCGGCAGAACGCAAGCGTTCATCGGCGCATTCAGGTCGTCGACGATCTCTTCGACGGTGACGATGCAGCGCTTGGCAGCCAGGGCGGCCTCTTTCTGTACACCGAGGATGCCCCACAGCAGCACGTTGCCCTTGCGGTCGGCTTTCTGCGCGTGAATCACCGTGACATCGGGGCGTACCGACGGCACCGCAGCCAGCACTTCACCGGTGAACGGGCAGGTGACACTCTTGATCAGCGGGTTGACCTTCGGCAGGTCAGAACCGGCGTAAGCACGCAACACTGCAAATGGCAGACCGGAAGCACCTGCAACATAGGCGTTGGCCAGGTCGGCGTGGCTGTGCTCTTCGATTTCCATGGCGTGCGGCCATTGTTTTTCCACTGCATCGCGCAGACGGTGCAAGGAACCTACACCTGGGTTACCGCCCCAGGAGAAGATCAGTTTCTTGGCACAACCGGCACCGATCAATTGATCGTAGATCAAGTCAGGCGTCATACGAACCAGGCTCAGATTCTTCTTGCCCTGACGAATGATTTCATGACCGGCCGCGGTCGGGATCAAATGTGTGAAGCCTTCGAGAGCGACGCTGTCGCCATCGTTGACGAACTGCTTCACGGCGTCGTGGAGCGAGAGGATTTCAGCCATTACAGACTCCTGGTATTCGCTGAAGTCGAAGGAAGATTGACCTCAGATTAAGGCCGTCCAGAACGCGGTTCAATCCGATAATCGACTAAGCGTTCGATAATCGAACCGATTGTTCCTACTCCGATCGCTGCTTGCGCGCTCCCACAGGCAACGCCTGCAGGGTGGGGAATGGAGGGAACAATCAGCGGCCGACCCTGTCGAGGATCGGCCGCAATGCGCTATCAGGTCGCGTCAGCGTGGCTAACCAGGCCCTTCATGATCACCGCCACCGTGGCCAGGCCAGCAGGGATCACCAATGCGGTCAGTACCTGCTCGAAGTTCCAGCCAAGCCCTAGCAGCGTTGCACCCATCCAGGCACCGAGGATCGCGCCGAACCGACCGATACCCAGCATCCACGACACGCCTGTGGCACGCCCCTGGGTTGGGTAGAAACGCGCTGCCAACGACGGCATGGCCGATTGCGCACCGTTGACGCACATGCCCGCAATCAATACCAGCGTCGCCAACAGGGTGATATCGCCAAGGCTCTGCCCTACTGCGTAGGCAAAGACGCCTGCCAGCAGGTAGAACACGCCGATGACCTTGTGCGGGTTGAAACGGTCCATCGCCCAACCCACCGCGACGGCGCTCAGCACACCACCAAACTGGAACAGCGCACCAATGAACGCTGCCTGCTCCATGCTGGCGCCACTTTCGCGCATCAGGGTCGGCAACCAACTGGTCAGCAGGTACACGATCACCAGGCCCATGAAGTAAGTGAGCCACAACAGCAGGGTGCCAATGCTGTAGGTTCCGGAGAAAATCACCGCGAACACATTGCGCGCCTTGACCGTTTTCTGCTCAGGAACACTGAAGCTTGCGGCCTGGGCGACCGTAACCGGGTCAATGGGGGAAAGGGTCTTGCGTACTTTGTCGTTACCACGGTTGCGAACTACCAGGTAACGCGCTGACTCCGGTAACCAGGCCAGCAGCACCAACGCCAACAGCAAGGGCAGAACACCCCCAATCAGCAGCAGGCTATGCCAGCCAAACACGGGAATCAGCTTGGCAGAAATAAAACCACCACCGGCCATGCCCAGGTTGAAACCACAGAACATGCTGGTGACCAGCAGCGACTTGTGCCGCTCAGGGGTGTACTCAGACAGCAGCGTTGTGGCATTGGGCATACCGGCACCAAGCCCCAGGCCTGTCAGGAAGCGCAGCACCAGCAACTGATCGACATTGCTGCTATACGCCGAAGCAAGGCTGAAGGCACCAAACAGAATCACTGCCCCCACCAGCACTACCTTGCGCCCAAAACGATCAGCCAGCGGGCCAGAACCCAAGGCGCCGAAAACCATGCCGATCAACGCGGCACTCATGACCGGCCCCAGGCTGGCACGGTCGATACCCCAATCCTGGGATAACGCGGGCGCGATAAAGCCCATGGCGGCGGTATCCAAACCATCCAGGAAAACGATCAAGAAACACAGAACAACCACACGCCATTGGTAGCGTGAGAGGGGTTGTGCATTGATGAAGGACTGCACATCAAGGCAGTTTCCAACTGAAGCTTGAGGACTGTTCATTATTGTTATCCAGAAAAAATGCGTGAAAGTACGCATGCGCGCGTAAACGGCACAGACGGATGGAGGACGCAGTCTTTTCGGGGGCTCAGCTTCCGCGCAGGACGCGGTCGGACAGGCGTGCGGGAACAGGAAGGATAGTATTCATGGGGCTTGGCCTCTCGCTCATTATTATGTTCGAGCAGTCGGGCTACTCGATGCGAGGGACATTAATCAGGCACCCGATACCGCGCAATTCGACAAACGCAACTCTGTGCGTTTATCGAACAACATTGAACAGCCCACTCAAGCGAACAGTTGCGCACTCAGATCACGACTGGCCGCCAACATGATGGGCAGGAACCGCTGTTCCAGTTCGCTGCGACTGACACGCCCGGCATGTGTACTGACATTCAAGGCTGCCAGCACCTGGCCCGACGAATCGTAGACCGGTACAGCGATCGAGCGCAGGCCCTGCTCCAACTCCTGATCGACAATACACCAGCCTTGCTGGCGAACCTGCTGCAAGCATTCAAGCAGCGCCTCTGGATCACGAATGGTTCGACTGGTCTTGGCCTGTAAATCCGCGTGTTCCAGGTACTCATGCAAGGTGGCATCGTCAAGTGCCGCCAGCAGGATCCTGCCCATCGAGGTGCAATAAGCCGGTAGCCGCCCGCCCACCGACAGGTCCACTGAAATCAGCCGCTGTACCGTGGCCGAACGCGCGATGTACAGGATATCGTCGCCTTCCAGCGTGGCCATGTTGCAGGCTTCATGCAACTGGTCACTCATACGGTCCAGATATGGCTGGGCCGACACTGCCAACGGCGTGGACGACAGGTAGGCATGCCCCAGGGTCAGCACTTTGGGAAGCAGCGAATAGGTACGGCCGTCCGTGGTCGCATACCCTAGTTTGATCAAGGTATGGAGGCAGCGGCGCACCGCAGCACGAGGGATCTCGGTACGGTGACTGATCTGGGCAATGGTCAGATGGCGCTTGCGCTCCTGAAAAGCCTGCACGACCGCCAGCCCCCTGGCCAACGAAGTCATAAAGTCCGGGTCGCCAGTAAATGCCTGGATGCGCTTGGCCGGCGAAGCCACGATCGGGGGTGCCAACGAAGCAAAGGAGCTTCGCAGCTGGTCGTTGAGTCCTGGCCCTTTAGGCTGTAGTTCGTCGTTCATGGCTTACCTCGGCAAAACGCTCACGAGTGCGATTATCGAACCATCGACCGATAATCGCAATTGACCGCACCCCACAATTGCTTATACCTTTCTCCAGCCACCATGTGGCTTCTTGGAGAGACTGGTCAGGTACCCACCGTAGAAGTCCCAGGCACGGCCTTGCTCTCGAAGCGAGGCCGTTTTTTATTTTTTGCAGCGACTCAACAACCCGTTCAGCGCATGTATGGACGATCATCATTTACGTTCATGAATGCGCAACAGAACTTTGTTGTTGCAGCCGAGGCAGTACCGAACGATAGAGTTATTCAACTCACTTGCTATAATCCAACTTACGTTTGGATGACACGGTAGTGCACGCCGTCACTCGAGCCTCATGCAAATGTGCTCAACGGCTCGACGACAGCGCCTTGAAAGCTTCAAAATACGCGTGGTCATCCGTTTACCCGGAAATACCCCGGACTGCCCACGGTGTTTCATACACAATTGTCGCGTATGAAGCCTGCCTGCGGGACAGCATCCGCCTTAACACCAGAGTGTCATTTCAACTATCAGGTAACAACTGTGACGAAAGATGAACTGCGCGCGGAACTTGAGCGCCAGGAACAACGTTACAAGGAAGTTTACGGTGGTGAAGTAACCACCTACGCGGCCCAGCCCGACCCGGAACGCAAACCGTGGCGCAAACGCGCCAGCGTTCTTGACCAGGCATTTGCCCAGGAACTGCAGAAAATGGAAAAGGAGCTCAAGGCCGAGGAGCCTTAGCATCGTTTTCAAACCGCCTACCCGCCTTGCCCTGAGGGCTCTTATCGGGTATGCGTGCAGCGCCATAGCTGGAGGAGTCTTGCGCTGGATCAGTTAACGGTTACGTAATCTCACAAATTTCATACAAACGTATGATTTTTTTGAGCTCGTTTAAAATCCTTGATTTCGCGGAATTTAACCGCAATTTCACCGAAATTTATCCGCCTGAACCCGCAAACCCTCTTTTTTCACCGTCGCGATCCATCGCTGGACAGGTACTTACCGACCAGCAGCTAGTGCATCGATTACCGATGATTTCTGGCATAATCGCGCCCCCTTATGACCGGGTCAGAAAACCTTCATGATCGAATTATTCAGCGGACTTGATGCCTGGGTCCTGGTAAGCCTGCTGCTTGCCTTGACCTTCGTGCTCGCATTCGAGTTCATCAATGGCTTTCATGACACCGCCAACGCGGTTGCCACAGTCATCTATACCAAAGCCATGCCACCGCACCTGGCCGTGTTCTTTTCCGGCGTGTTCAACTTTCTCGGTGTTCTGCTCGGCGGCGTCGGGGTGGCTTACGCCATCGTCCACCTGCTGCCGGTAGAACTGCTGATCAATGTGAACACCGGTCACGGCCTGGCCATGGTCTTTTCGCTGCTAGCCGCGGCGATCACCTGGAACCTGGGCACCTGGTACTTCGGGATTCCGGCATCCAGCTCCCATACCCTGATCGGCTCGATCCTGGGCGTAGGCCTGGCCAACGCGATGCTCAACGACATTCCGCTGGGTGATGGCGTCAACTGGCAGAAAGCAATCGATATCGCCATGTCGCTGGTATTGTCGCCAATGGCCGGCTTCCTGGTCGCCGCACTGGTGCTGCTTGCCCTGAAATGGTGGCGCCCGCTGTCGAAGATGCACAAGACTCCGGAGACACGCCGCCAGGTCGACGACAAGAAACACCCACCGTTCTGGAACCGCCTGGTATTGGTCATTTCAGCCATGGGCGTCAGCTTTGTACACGGTTCCAACGACGGCCAGAAAGGTATTGGCCTGATCATGCTGGTACTGATCGGCATCGTCCCGGCGCAGTTCGTCCTCGACCTGAACAGCACCACCTACCAGATCGAGCGCACCCGCGACGCAACCCTGCACCTGAGCCAGTTCTATCAGCGCAACAACGCTACCCTTGGCGAGTTCCTCGCACTGGGCAAGGCAAAGAATGGCGACCTGCCGGAGCAGTTCAGTTGCAACCCGCAGCAGACCGAACCGACCATCAATGCCCTGACACAATCGCTCGCGGGCGTCTCCGACTACCACTCGCTGTCGCCTGAAAAGCGCGTCGAAGTGCGACGCTACCTGCTTTGCCTGGACGACACCGCGAAGAAGGTCGGCAAGCTGCCGAACCTGCAAGCGCGTGAAAAAGCCGACCTGGAGAAGCTGCGTAAAGACCTCACCGCCACCACCGAGTACGCGCCGTTCTGGGTAATCCTGGCTGTCGCCCTAGCACTGGGTGTCGGGACCATGGTTGGCTGGAAACGGGTTGTACTGACCATTGGCGAAAAAATCGGCAAGCAAGGCATGACCTACGCCCAGGGCATGTCGGCACAGATCACCGCAGCCTGCGCCATCGGCATGGCCAACGTGTTCAGCCTGCCCGTGTCGACCACCCATGTACTGTCCTCTGGCGTTGCCGGCACCATGGTCGCGAACAAGAGCGGCCTGCAAGGCGGCACTGTCCGCACCATCCTTCTGGCCTGGGTATTGACCTTGCCAGCATCGATGTCGCTGGCAGCCGGGCTGTTCTGGCTGGCATCCAAAGCCATCGCCTGACCCGTAGCAGCACAGTAAAGAAAGGCGCCTCACGGCGCCTTTCTTATGCTTGAAAGCTCCCCAGCACTAGCGGCGCTTACTCCCCAGCAACGACCCCATCAGCCCCCTTACCAACTGCCGCCCCAACTGACCGGCCGCCTGGCGCACTGCCGACTTGATCGCCTGCCCTGCAGCACTCTGTAAAAACTCACCGGCTTTATCGGCAAAACTGTCCTCACTGGCTGCAGGCACCTGCTCCGGCACTGGCGCAGTACCTTTACGTGCCGACAACATTTCATAAGCCGATTCGCGGTCTATCGGCTTATCGTAACGACCGGCCAGCGGCGAAGTTGCAATCAGATGTGCTCGCTGCGCGTCACTCAATGGCCCGATACGTGACTGCGGTGGCGCAATCCGCACGCGCTGAACCATCCCGGGGGTTCCCTTCTCCTGTAGGGTTCCCACCAATGCTTCCCCGATCTCAAGCTCCGTGAGCACTGAAAGCGTGTCAAACGCCGGATTAGGCCGAAAGCCATCCGCTACGGCCTTGAGCGATTTCTGCTCTTTGGTGGTAAATGCACGCAAGCCATGCTGGATACGCAACCCCAACTGAGCCAGAACATCGTCAGGCAGATCTCCCGGCGACTGGGTAACAAAGTAGACCCCAACGCCTTTGGAGCGGATCAACCGAACCACCTGCTCCAAGCGTTCTTGCAATGCCTTTGGCGTTCCGCTGAACAACAGGTGCGCCTCATCAAAGAACAATGCCAACAGGGGTTTGTCTGCATCGCCACGTTCAGGCAACTGCTCAAATAGTTCGGCCAGGAGCCAGAGCAGGAAGGTTGCATACACCTTTGGCGCCTCATGCACCAGACGACTGGCATCCAGCAGGTGGATACGCCCGCGCCCATCGGCAGCCGGCTGCAAAAGGTCTTCCAGTTGCAGCGCAGGCTCACCAAACAGCGCCTCGGCGCCCTGCTGCTCAAGACTGGCCAGACGACGCAAGAGCGCCTGGCTGGAGCCGCTGGTCATCAATGCTGCATCGTCGCCCAATACCTGCGGATTGTCCTTCAAGTGCGCAAGCAGTGCCTTGAGGTCCTTGAGGTCAAGAAGCAGTAACCCTTCTCGATCCGCCACCTTGAACGCGGCATACAGCGCGGCTTGCTGGCTGTCTGTCAGCTCCAGCAAGTTACCCAACAGTAGCGGCCCCATCTCGCTGAGCGTCGTGCGCAAGGGGTGGCCCGACTGGCCGTGAACATCCCACAAGGTAACCGGGTAGGCCTGCGGGCGATGCTCAAGCCACGGCATCGAGGCGATGCGCTCGGCGACTTTCCCCTGCGGATCGCCCTCTGCGCCGAGGCCGCACAAGTCACCTTTGACATCGGCGGCAAACACCGCCACACCCGCGTCGCTAAAAGCCTCGGCCAAGTGCTGTAACGTCACGGTCTTTCCGGTACCCGTGGCACCCGCCACCAGCCCGTGACGGTTGGTCAGACGCAGCGCCTGAACGACGGGCTGACCATCAACATCTGCGCCCAGTACGACGTGTGCGGAGTCAGTCATTATTTTTTCTTCCTCTATTCAAGCTTTGCATGAAAGCGGTCGATAGCTAGGTGTGATGCACCGCACCAAAAGCCAGAAAAAGACCCGACAAGGACATCGGCCCCTGCACTGCTTTGAAGCTGTTCTTTGTGCGACAGACCCGGATTAGAAGACCTTAGCGGACATATACGTTATGAACAAAAGCCTCCGTTTCAGCCATAAGATCCTAATGGCCGCTTCATTGATCGTCATGATCGCCTTCGCCCTCTTTACCTTGTACAACGATTACCTGCAGCGTAATGCGATTCGCGATGATCTGAAAAACTATCTTGAGGAAATGGGCGAATCCACATCGACCAACATCAAGAACCTGTTTGACGGTCGTATTCTGCTGGTACAAAACGCGGCCCAGAACATCGCCGCCTTCCCCAATCAAGAAGCCATCGGCACGATACTCGGCCAACAATCGCTTGTTTCAAGCTTCCTGACGGTTTACCTGGGCGACATCAATGGTGGCTTCACCATTCGTCCGCTGACCAAGATGCCCGACGGTTACGACCCACGTGTTCGCCCTTGGTACAAGGATGGCCTGGCAGCCAATGGCCCGATCCTGACCGAACCTTACATCGACGCCAGCACCGGCAAGATGGTGATTTCCGTGGTGGTTACGGCAGCCCGTAATATCGGCGTGGTCGGCGGTGACCTGGCCCTCGACGGCCTGACAGAGATCATCAATTCGCTGAACTTTGGCGGCATGGGCTATGCCTTCCTGGTGAACGATCAGGGCAAAATCCTGGTGCACCCCGACAAAAACCTGGTGATGAAGTCACTGTCGGACCTGTTCCCGCAGAACACCCCAAGCCTCACCAAGGAAATGAGCGAAGTCGAGCTTAACGGCCGCACCCGCGTACTGAGCTTTGCGCCAGTCAAAGGCCTGCCGTCAGCCAACTGGTACATCGGCCTGTCCATAGACAAGGAGAAAGCCTATGCCATGCTCAGCAAATTCCGCACCTCGGCGATCATCGCCACCCTGGTCGCCATCGTTATCATCATCGCCCTGCTAGGCCTGCTGATTCGCATGCTGTTGCAACCCTTGAACATCATGACCAAGGCAATGGAAGACATTGCTGAAGGTGAAGGTGACCTGACAAAACGCCTGAACATTCACAACCACGATGAGTTCGGCACCCTGGGCAAGGCATTCAACCGTTTCGTCGAGCGCATCCACGGCTCTATTCGCGAAGTGTCTTCGGCGACCCAACAGGTCAACGAAGTGGCGTTGCGTGTAATCAGCGCCTCAAACTCGTCGATGGTCAACTCTGACGAACAGTCCAACCGCACCAACAGCGTTGCCGCAGCAATCAATCAGTTGGGTGCCGCCGCCCAGGAAATCGCCCATAACGCTGCGCAGGCCTCACAACAGGCCAGTTCTGCACGGCACCTGGCCGAAGAAGGTCAGCAGGTGGTCGACCGCAATATCCAGGCCATGAATCGCCTGTCTGACCTGATCTGCACGTCCAGCGCCCACATCGAGACGCTCAACAACAAGACGGTCAACATTGGCCAAATTCTTGAAGTCATCACCAGCATCTCGCAGCAAACCAACCTGCTGGCACTCAACGCAGCGATCGAAGCTGCGCGAGCCGGCGAGGCCGGTCGTGGTTTTGCGGTGGTTGCCGATGAAGTCCGCAACCTGGCACACCGCACGCAAGAGTCGGCACAACAGGTGCAGAACATGATTGAGGAGTTGCAGGTTGGCGCCCGTGAGTCGGTTGACACCATGAGTCAGAGCCAGCGCCACAGCCAGGACAGCGTGTCGATCGCCAACCAGGCAGGCGAGCGCCTGAGCAGCGTGACACAGCGCATCGGCGAGATTGACGGCATGAACCAATCGGTCGCTACCGCTACTGAAGAGCAGACGGCGGTTGTCGACTCGATCAACATGGACATCAATGAAATCAACATGCTCAACCAGGAAGGTGTCGAGAACCTGCAATCGACCCTGCGCGCCTGCTCAGACCTGGAACAACAGGCTACCCGCTTGAAACACCTGGTCGGCAGCTTCCGCATTTAACGCCACCTGCAGGCAGCGACGCCCGTCGCTGCCTGCCCTCCCCCCGCACACCCAACCGACCACACCTGCAGTCTCTGGCGCGAAGCGCGGACGGATGGCTCATACCGAAATCGCGCGAAACCGCCGAATCAGTTGAACACCACGGTTTTGTTGCCGTGCACCAGTACGCGATCTTCCAGGTGATAACGCAGGCCACGGGCCAGCACCATCTTCTCGACATCCCGGCCGAAACGAACCATGTCTTCAATGGTGTCGCTATGGCTGACGCGCACCACATCCTGTTCAATGATCGGGCCGGCATCCAGCTCTTCAGTGACATAGTGGCAGGTTGCACCGATCAGCTTCACGCCGCGCACTGCCGCCTGGTGGTAGGGCTTGGCGCCAACGAACGACGGCAGGAAACTGTGGTGAATATTGATCACCTTCTGCGCATATTCCTGGCACAACTGTGGTGGCAGGATTTGCATGTAGCGCGCCAGCACGACCACATCGGCGGCATGCTCTTTGACCAGGCGCGAAACCTCGGCAAATGCAGGCTGCTTGTCTTGAGGGTCGACAGGGACATGGAAGAACGGGATGCCGTGCCACTCAACCATGCTGCGCAGGTCGTTGTGGTTGGAAATCACGCACGGAATCTCGCAATCCAGTTCATTGCTGTGAAAACGGTGAAGCAGGTCGGCCAGGCAATGGGACTCGCGACTGGCCATCAACACCACACGCTTCTTCTGGTCGGTATCGGTGATCCGCCAAACCATGGAGAACTCTTCTGCGATAGGCGCGAAGGCCTCGCGAAAAGCCTCGATACCAAACGGCAGGGTTTCAGCGCGAATTTCGTGACGCATGAAGAACCAGCCGCTCAATTCATCGGAATGGTGGCTCGCTTCGTTGATCCAGCCGTTGTAGGACGCCAGGAAATTACTGACTTTGGCGACGATGCCGACGCGGTCGGGGCACGCAATCACCAGCCGATAGGTGCGCATGAAAATGGACTCCAGAACTTCGCAAAGGTGCTCATTCTAACGATTGCCCAGCAAAACTGCAGTAATGATTGCAACTGCCGGGTCGGCAGATGGACGGTGGCCGCAAGGTCTTCGACCACTGGCGCTACGCCAGCTGCGACAAAAAGTTACTTGTTCCAAGACACTTTAAGTTTGTAAATTTCTACCTGACAGATTCCAGACATTAAAATGCGTTCATGTGATTTTCGAGTTTAATGTTTACTTGACGAAAACCTCTGACTATTATTGCGGCACTGTTTCCCTTTCCACCAAGGATTACCCCATGTCCCTGATCAACGAATACCGCGCTACAGAAGAAGCCATCAAAGAACTGCAGGCCCGTCTGAAAAACCTGTCGGAAGACGACAAACTACAGAAAGAGCTGGAGTTCGAAGGCAAATTGCGCGAGCTGATGGGCGAGTATCAAAAGTCGCTGCGCGACATCATTGCCCTGCTGGACCCAGAAGCCAAACTGAACAAAGCACCACGTGGCGCGGTGAAAACCACCGGTACCAAGCGCGCGCGCAAGGTCAAACAATACAAGAACCCACATAACGGCGAAGTCATCGAAACCAAAGGTGGCAACCACAAGACACTGAAAGAGTGGAAAGCCAAGTGGGGCGGCGACGTGGTTGAAGGCTGGGCAACGCTGCTCGGTTAATCACGACCGGCATATACTGATGCCTGTAATAAAAACGCCAGCATGCTGGCGTTTTTTATGTTCGCAATATTTTACATCTGTAAACGCACCTTCAGCGCCTGAACATATTCACGCCACGTACCGAGCAATCCACGCTGCTGCTCCGTTGCCTGAGCCCAACACCCCTCCAGCGCCTGTTCGAAGGCGGGCAGCGTGTTGGGCGCGCCCATGGCCTCGTCCGTCAAACGCTGTCGACAGAACTCGACCCAACGTTGATGCTCTTCAGCACTCAAGGTCTCAGGAAAGTTTCGGGCACGATAACGGAACAACAGCTCCGGTAAGCGTTCGTCATCAAACATCCACTGCCCGCTCACCAATTGTTGTGGATCAACACTGCGCACCTGCTCGCACAAGCGACGATCACGCTCGCCTAAAAAACCCTCGTACAGTTGCTGTTCGGGGTCTTCACAGGACGAAAATTCCTCGGAGGCATAAACCGTTTTCAACTTATCTTGAACAATCGCCTGATGACCTTGCAGCTCAGCAGCCCTGTCGTGATACAGCTGCATATCCAGCGCCAAGCGCTGCTGATCTTCATTGCGCAATACCGACAACGGTGCAATCACCGGGCAACGATTTATGTGAATCAACTTCAAGGGTACCGGTAGCTGCCCCTCGGCTAACGACTCACGGCGCGTGTATAAATGCTGGCGTATTACCTCGGCCTCTTCCTCCAGCAAAGGCTGGGGATCCAGGTGCAGGTCACAGACAATCAGTGCATTGCGATTACGTGGGTGCCACGCTAAAGGCAACACCACACCCAGATAATTACGCGCGGCGGAAAAGCGACCGGAGATATGTACAACGGGCTGCATCAATCGAATATGGTCGAGTACTTTCTGCTTGCTACGCAGTTGAAACAGCCAGTCGTATAGCTTCGGTTGTTTTTGTCTGATCAACCTTGCCATCGCAATAGTGGCACGCACGTCGGACAACGCCTCATGCGCCTGGCCGTGATCGATACCATTGGCGGCAGTCAGCAGTTCGAGCTTCAGGCTGATGCGTCCGTCCTGCTCAGGCCAATTGATGCCATCCGGGCGTAAAGCGCAGGCGGCCCGTACCGTGTCGATCAGGTCCCAACGGCTATTGCCACCTTGCCACTCTCGGGCATAGGGGTCGAAAAAGTTACGGTAAAGGCTGTAACGCGTGACCTCGTCGTCAAAACGCAAGGTGTTGTAACCCGCACCACAGGTACCCGGGCGCGCCAGCTCGGCATGAATGCGCGTCATGAATTCAGCTTCGCCAAGGCCATGATCGGCCAAGTGCTGCGGCGTAATGCCAGTGATCAGGCACGCCGCTGGGTGCGGCAAAATATCGTCACTGGGTCGACAGTAGAGGTTGACCGGCGCCTCGATCTCGTTGAGCTCAAGGTCAGTGCGCACACCGGCAACCTGCAACGGGCGATCGCTACGGGGGTTGATGCCGGTGGTTTCGTAGTCGTGCCAGAAGATGCTGGAGCTCACGGGAATTCCCTGATCAGAAAATCCCCCGAGTCTACCTCAAGCCGAAGCGCTCAATGGGTAGAAGCTGAAGTAGTTGCGCAGGGCAAGCACCAGGTGATCATACTCACGAGGAGGGTGCAGCAGCATGAAGCCAGAGTCGTAGTGGCCTGGCGTCTGGTCCTCATGGCACCAGAGGCAACTGGCCGTCAGATTGATCAGGTGCTGGGCACCGTCAATGCCGGGCAAACGGATCTGCAACTCGAAATCCGGTCCCACCAGCAGAGGCAGCTGGCTGATCAGCATCAGGCCGTCTTCCGACACATTACCCAAGTAACCAATAGGCTGATCGGTAAGGCGGTTGAAGACTTTGAGGAAATAAGGGAGCTGGTGTCGCTCGATATGGCGCTCGGTAAACATGGTTCGAACCACTGTCGGAAACCCTTGAGCAGGGTCGCGCTAGTACTGCCGATGGGGAGGCGCTTGCCTATGACAAGACTAGCGCAACATACCCCATACGTCACAATCGAACCCTAGTACTTTCGCACTAGCGCCAGGAGGTAACCGCTGCCGGGCGGGTAATCGCCTCCTCACCTGCGCGGTAGTGGCCAAGGCGTTCCAGCGTCTGCAAACGTGCCCGGGCACGGAACGCATATTCGTTCTGTGGGTAACGCTGAATGATGTACTGGTAAGTCTGTACCGCGTCCGGGTAGAGCTTCTGGCGCTCCAGGCATTGCCCCCGCAGCATCGCGACTTCCGGCTGTACGAACGGCCGGGCTCGGCTGGTACGGTCGACCTGGGACAGCTCGAGCATCACCCGCTCGCAGTTACCCCGATCATAGGCACGGTAGGCATTATTCAAATGGTGGTCCATCGACCAGCGGGTACAGCCGACGACACTGGTCGCCAAGGCTAAGACTATCAAGGCTCGCATGGGGGATTCTCCTGTGATGTGCAGTGTATCGGCTTTTGGCCGCAAATCTGAAGACGAGCCACCCGACACACGTCCTACGGTTCAAACGACCTGCACTCCGCCTGCAAGGTAGTACACAGGAACAATGACTACAGGCTTTTTCAGGAGTAGCCTTTCGCAGCGCTTCACTAAAGGAGTCTGTGCATGACCATCCGCCGTACCAAAATTGTCGCCACCCTCGGCCCCGCCAGTAATTCACCGGAAGTTATCGAGCAACTGATCCTCGCCGGTCTGGATGTCGCGCGCCTGAACTTCTCTCATGGCAGCCCCGCAGAGCACAAGGCTCGCGCCCAGCTGATCCGTGAAATCGCCGCCCGCCTCGGCCGCCATGTGGCCCTGCTCGGCGACCTGCAAGGCCCTAAAATTCGTATCGCCAAGTTCGCCAACAAGCGGATCGAACTCAAGGTCGGCGATCGTTTCACCTTCTCCACGGCTCACCCACTGACCGAGGGCAACCAGGACATCGTCGGTATCGACTACCCGGACCTGGTCAAGGACTGTGGCGTCGGCGATGAACTGCTGCTCGACGACGGCCGCGTGGTCATGCGTGTCGAAACCGCTACCGAGGATGCGCTGCACTGTTCCGTGCTGATCGGTGGCCCACTGTCTGACCACAAGGGCATCAACCGCAGAGGCGGTGGCCTGACCGCCCCGGCCCTGACCGAGAAAGACAAAGCCGACATCAAGTTGGCTGCCGAGATGGACCTGGACTACCTGGCCGTGTCCTTCCCGCGTGACGCCAGCGATATGCAGTATGCCCGTCGCCTGCGTGACGAAGCCGGCGGCAAGGCCTGGCTGGTGGCAAAAATCGAACGTGCCGAAGCCGTTGCCGACGATGAAACCCTCGACGGCCTGATCGCCGCCAGCGACGCGGTCATGGTGGCACGGGGTGACCTGGGCGTGGAAATCGGCGACGCCGAACTGATCGCGATCCAGAAGAAGATCATTCAGCACGCCCGCCGCAACAACAAGGCCGTGATCGTCGCCACCCAGATGATGGAGTCGATGATCCAGAACCCGATGCCGACCCGTGCCGAAGTGTCCGACGTCGCCAACGCCGTACTGGACAACACTGACGCGGTGATGCTCTCGGCAGAAAGTGCTGCCGGTGCCTATCCGGTCGAAGCCGTCCAGGCCATGGCGCGCATCTGCCTGGGCGCGGAAAAACACCCGACCAGCCAGAAGTCCAGCCACCGCCTGCACACCCGCTTTGAGCGCTGCGACGAAAGCATCGCCCTGGCGGCCATGTACACGGCCAACCACTTCCCGGGTGTCAAGGCGATCATCGCCCTCACCGAAAGTGGCTACACCCCACTGATCATGTCGCGCCTGCGCTCCTCGGTGCCGATCTTTGCCTTCTCGCCACACCGTGCCACCCAGGCTCGTGCCTCGATGTTCCGTGGCGTGTACCCGGTGGCGTTCGACCCAGCAGCCCTGCCAGCGGACAAAGTCAGCCAGGCCGCGGTTGACGAGTTGATCCAGCGTGGCGTGGTTGAGCAAGGCGACTGGGTCATCCTGACCAAGGGTGACAGCTACCACACCATCGGTGGCACCAATGGCATGAAGATCCTGCACGTCGGCGACCCGATCGTCTAAGGTCGAGCCAGCCCCTCAAAAGCCCTGCAGTGCACACTGCGGGGCTTTTTTGTTTTTGCGCTCCACACGCCCTTCTGCACCTGCGCCACGCTGCCTGCACCAACACTTTCGGAATCGCCCTACATCAATCCCAAAGCATCTTTGCTAGCGTTCGGCGCTTTGCGGTCAGCGCCCCGCTGACAAGCACAGCCCCTCAACAACAAGGAGCGCATGGAATGAGCGCCGAAAAGAAAGCCTATGTCTGCCAGTTGGCCGAAGCCGACCGTGCCGCCAGGACTCATCCCCATGTCGACATCAACAGCCCCGTCGAGCTTTGCCAAGCCTCGCAGCCTGAGATCTTCGTCGTTCCGGTGCGCTATGCCCTGGCCGAAGAGTGGGCCCGCCACCCGTGCTGTGATCCTGGGGTTGTGCCGCAAAGCCATGCCATGGCGGCGCGCCGGCTGCGTTGCGGTTACCTCTACCTGTGGCACCACGAAGGCCCGCTCAAGCGCTATGCGGTGGCCGACAACGGCCTGCTGCTGGAACAGGCACTCCACGACGCGCCTGGCCGTGTGGCCAGCGGCACCCGCGTCGGCCTGGCGCTAGATAAACACCACGACGCCTGGATGAGCTTCACCGAACACCCCATCGGGCCTGAACAGTGTGCCCGGCTCAGTGAACGCAAGGTGCGCGACCGGCACATGCGTCACGTGGACCTGCGGCAGGTGGCCGACACCCTGCAGGCGCCGCATTGCCCGCCCTGGGAACACGCCGACCAGGTGCTCGCCGAGCTACTGCCCGAGAGTTATCTGCGGGCATTGGCCATTGAGCATCAGCGCACGGAGTACGCGCAGCATGCCGAAATCCTCGGCGATCAGATGATCGCGGCACCCACACCGGCCAGCATCAAGGCCTACACCGATGCCATGTACCACAACCAGGAGCGGGCCAAGGCGGCGGAGCAGTACGCCGAAGTGAGCGCCGACACCCCGCCCACCGGTGAATGGAGCGCCGAGCGCTGGGACGCCCTGCAGGTCAAGGACTGGCTGGCGACCATCCACGCTCAGGCCCGGGCCCTGTACCGCGTGTTCGCCTGCCTGGACGATGAGCTGGGCGTGCTGCGCGACATCAACCATGAGCAGGAGCAGGTGCAAACCCGCCATGAGCAGTGGACCCAGGACAACACCCTGCGCCTGAGCGTGGGGGGCTTTGTCCGCAGCCTGATCACCGAGGATGCCGCGGAAGTGGCGGGCCGGCTGCGTTACGTTTACCACAAGAGCAACGACGGCGGCCCGGGCCGTGAAATCGAGTTCAGCACCGAGCAGGGCGACATCCTGCTCAAGGCTCACCGGCGCCTCGATGAGCTGCTCAAGGAAGAGCAACTGATCGAACAACAACGCGGGCACACCTACAGCTCCCGGCAGGCGGATGAAAAACTCTGGGCGCTGCGCGAGCAAATCGCCGAGGCCACCGCCCCGGTGCGCGCCTTCATTCCGATTGACCTGTACAACGAGGTCGAAGCCCTGGTTGGTCAGTACCGCGCTGAAAAAGTCACCCACCTCACGGAGCGGGCGGGTGCCCGGGTCGAGGAATACATCGACCTGCCGGCCCTGAACACCTGGCTCGACCACACCGCACCGGCCCACTATGCGCAGGTCAACGAGCGCCATGCGCTGCTGTATGCCGACCGTGACCTGTATTTAAAGCGTCACCACCGTGCGACCTGGTGGGTCGATTATGACGACAGCGGCACCCGCGCCTGGCTCGACCGCCTGGCCACCGCCTGCCTCAGTGCCCAGTGCCTGCACGATAAAGGCGCCGAACAATATGCCGACTATGTCCGCAGCCCCGACCCCGGTGTACTGCGCCAGCTGTTCTTCGCCTGGAGCCCAACCCTGGAAGCGGCGTTGAACAGCGCCACGCGCCACAACGAGATCCTCGGCGCCCTGGCCCAGGAAAACCGCGGCAACGCCTATGAAGCCCTGGCCAAGGCCCTGGCGCCGCTGAGCCGGGCAGTCCTGGATGATATCGGCGCGCGGGCCAGCAACCCGCACGGCGAGTGGAACACCCTGGTCAAACGCCTCGGCGCGGCCTTGCTGCGGCTCAGGGGCGAGGAAGCCATGGCCCTGAGCCCGACCTGGAACAGCCTGCTGGTGGCGATCAAGCTGGGCACGGGGGCCGGGGCGCGCTGGGGCATCGAAGCTGGCAAACCGGTACTGCGCCTGTTTGGTGACTCGGCCGAGGAACTGTGGCGCTGGGCCCAGTCGACCGGGCGGGCCATTGGCCTGGGGCAACCGGCGGGCATCTTCAACAGCAAGGTGGTGCAAAACAGCGGCGGCTTGATTGCCCTGATGGTGCTCCTGCTCAACAGCTGGAATGCCAATAGTCACCTGAGCCAGGCCAGTGCGCTGGAGGGGATGGACAAGCAGCGGATCAACGACACGATTTCCGCGACGCTGTATGCCGGGGCGGCGTTGACGGCGGTGGTGGATATGCAGATTCGGAAGGGGTTGGGGGTAAAAGAAGTTTCAGCAAAGCTTCCTAATAATATCTGGGCAAGCGCACCTGTATTGACGTTGTTTGGTGGTGTTATTGGTGGGTTGTCATTTTATGCAGCATTTAAAGAATTCAGCTCACTACAAACGCAACTGGAAAACTCCCACAACTCTATAGATCCATGGCTGGACATGCGCCACTCCGTCGTTGGCGCTCAAGTGGCGGTTTTCGGCACCCAAGCATTACTCGGTGTAGCCTATACCGCCAGGGCTATCGCTGGTGTCATGACCGTCGATGCCGCAATTGCGGGTTTTTCACTCTGGATGGGGCCGGTCGCGATCCTGATCGCCGGGCTGGGGGTGCTGTACCTGATCGCCTGGTTTTTCCAGCAAAAGCCCTTGCAGGCCTTTCTCGCCAACTGCTGCTGGTCCAAACGGCGGGCGCGCGACCTGGGGCCCGTTTCGCCCGAAGCGCAGCAGCAGGAGTTCGCCCAGTTGTACCGCATCCTGTACGCGCCGAAGGTCAGTGTTGAGGTGCTCAACACGCTGACCTATTCAGCCCATCCCTACATTAAACGCAGCCTGTCGGTCATCAGAAGCCTGACACTCGACCTGCCGGGTGCGGAACCCCACAGTACCTACCTGGCGCTGGCCATGATCGGTGACCCGGTCGATCGCGATACCTGGGATATGCAACTGGAGATGAACCCGCTCAGCACCGTGGCACCGCCGCGCTTATGGTGCGATGTCGGTAAGTACTGGCTGGCGGAAAGCCGGTGCAGTTGGATACCCCACCAAGAGGGGCAAGGCCTGCGTTTGCACGGTGAGTTTCGCCTGTCGAACAACCTCAGTTCGCACCCCGCCAACGTCTCGCTGCGCGTGTACTACCGGACACCACTGATCTCGCTGCTCGGCGAGGGCGCCTTTGTCGGCGGTGAACGGGGCAAGGCCTTTACCATCACCCATAAAGATGGCGTCATCAGCCTGCGTGACGATCCCACTCCCGGTTTGGACAGTGCCCGGCATTACCTGTTGAGTGACCAGCAGCAATGTTCGCGCTACCTGCAGCCGACGTGGCGAAAATGAGTAGACCCGCAGCCGGTACAACCCAAAAGCGCCTGTTCTCACAACGTGACTACCTGGCCCCCCTGCCGATCCCGACGGGTGAACCACCGGCAGATGTGCTCAACACCATCTGGCGCAAGAATGAGGTGTTTCTCGATATTGGGAGCTACAGCATTGGATCAGGGGTGATGGTCATATGGCCCCTTGCGATGATGTTTCTGATTATGGGGTATTACTCTTGGGATGATGACCTCTGGTACATCTTCGCTATTGGAGCAGGACTCATCGTTGGTGTTCCATCATTTATCTTGATCCACGGCCTGTTCCGCCCAGTCCCCTTGCCCTTGCGCTTCAACCGCCAGCGCCGCGAGGTCTGCGTCCCTCGCGAAGACGGCGAATACTGGATTGTGCCGTGGGAATCGGTGACCGCAGCAGCTGTCCAGCATTCGACCGTCAGCCAAGGGGGCCGAATGGAAATGGGGCTGTTATTCATCGGCTTTGACAACCCCGATCCCGATGCACAGGAAGGCAACCAGCACTTCAGCCTGGGTTTTAACTGTGGCGGCGGTACCACGGCGATGGCCTTGTGGGAGTGCATGCGCAGTTATATGGAAATCGGGCCGCAGGCGCTACCTGAAGCCAACGACTTTGACGGTGCCCGCGCAAGGCTGAAAGGGCGAAACGTCTTCTGGGGCGAATGTTGTAATTACGTGGATGGCATTCGCGAGTATGCCGTCACTGGGCGCATGCACAAGGCACTATGGCTGGTGTTTGCCCTGTTCGTGTTCGGCGCGCCTTTGGCCTTCATGCTGCAAACCTGGAAGCTCTCTCCACCCCCCGACCTGCCTTACCCCGAAATCAGCGAATGGTCAAAACCCCTGCCACCCGAACAGTGGGCCAAGCGCTCTCCTGAACTGGAAGCTGCCATCGCTGAACGTGAGGCGGAGCTGGCGGCATCGGCACACGCCGGTCAGGCGCGCTAGCTGCCAGGTTCGGACGCAGCGGAGGCTTCAGGCGTGGTCGGTAAAGGTATCCGCCAAAACCTGATTGCGCGGCACGCCGGCCAGGAACAGTCGACGGGCGAACTGCTCCACGCTGGTCGGCGCGCCACAAATCAACGCCAGGGTTTGCCGTGACGGAGGGCGCAATGCCGCCAGCGCAGCGGGTAACTGCTCTGGGGTGATCAATTCCACCTGCAGTAATGGATGTTCCCGCGCCAGCGCCTGCAACGGCGCCGCCAGGTAGTGCGTGTGCGGGTCGGGCGCCAGGTGCAAGAGCCGAATCGTCCCGCGGTGGCCCTGACGCAAGGCTTCGCGCAAGATGCCCCAGAGCGGCGCCAAGCCCGTGCCGGCGGCCAGCAGCCATAGCGGGCGCTCTTGCCAGTCGGCGTCATAGTGCAGCGCCCCGCCACGCAATTCCCCCAGGCGCAGCATTTCACCCACGTGCAGTTGTCGAGCCGCATCGCAAAACAGCCCAGGCCGACGACAGTCGATATGAAACTCCAGAAAGCCCTCTTCGCCCGGCAGGCTCGCCAACGAGTAGGGCCGGGCAACACCTGCGGCCGTCCACAACACCAGGTGCTGGCCGGCTTGGTAACGCAACGGTTTAAGCGGCACAACACGCAGGCGCAACACCTCAGGGGCGAGCCAGTCGAGTGCCACGATTTCAGCGGGCACACCATCCTCAAGAGGATCAAAGCGCGCAATGCGCAGGTCCTGGTCCACCCGACACTGGCAGGCCAACCGCCAGCCGTCCTGACGCTTTTCCTCGGCCAGCGCAGTAGGATTGGTATCGGTCGGCACACCTTCCAGGCAGCGCACCAGGCAGGCATGGCAACTGCCGGCCCGGCAGCTGTAGGGGATGGCCATACCGGCGTCATTCAAGGCATCAAGCAAGTTGCTACCGGCCGCCACAGTCCAGCAGTGCTCCCCTACATGCAGTTCAGGCATCGGCATACTCCCAAGCCGGCAGGCAACGATTGCGACCGCCATGCTTGGCACGATAGAGGGCTTGGTCGGCGCGGTGCAAGGCCGCGTCCAGATCATCATCTTTGGTGAGCAAGGTCATGCCCGCCGACAAGCTCAAATGCGAGCCTGGCAACACGACTGCTGCCAGCTCAGCCTCGGCAAAGGCTCGGCGCAGGCGCTCGCAACACACCGACAGTTGCTGGGCACTGCAGTGGGGCAGGAGCAACACAAACTCTTCGCCGCCGTAACGCGCCACAATGTCGGTTTCACGCAAACACGCCCGGGCAATATGGGCAAATGCCTGAAGGACCTGGTCGCCGACCGCATGCCCGTACACATCGTTGATACGCTTGAAATGATCAAGGTCGATCAGCGCCAGCCCATGTTGGCCACCCGCCTCCATGCGACCCAGCTCCTGCTCGGCCAGACGCAGAAAATGTCGGCGATTGAACAGACCGGTCAGCTCGTCAGTGGCCACCAACGCCTCCAGTTGACGCATCATGCCGCGCAAGGTGTCCTGATGGGCTTGAAGGGCGAAGCGATGCTTGCGTATGCGTTGCCGCGAGGCTTGTACATAGCGGGCATAGAGGCACAACCAGACCAGCACCACGAGCAACGCACTGCCTTGCAGCAACGCAAGCGATGGGTTGGCCATCCGGCCGGTGAAGCCCTCCCAGCCATTGAGGACAAGGAAGCAGCCAAACACCAGCGCGGCGCAGCGGACAAATGCACAACCACGCAAATGGAACAGGCCAAACATCAGAATCAATGGATAGACCACCATGAAGGTTCCGCGCGCCTGCCCCAGGTGGGCCAACAACCAGGTCAACCCGATCAACGCCAGGACGATTTGCAGCTCGGTAAGGCTCGGGTCCTTGAAGCGCAAGTTGATCCCGCTGAGAAAAACCAGGCCCAGTAGCACTTGGGTCAACAGCATCAAGCCACTGCCTGCCACCAACAACCCCGGTGGCGCAAGGAAATGGCCGCACAGAAATGCCACCCAGGCCAGCACCACAACCAGCGAGTAGGTGCTGACAGCCAGAAGGAAACGCTTGATGAGAAGCTTCTGCAGCGCTGTTTCGGTCACAAATGACTCACCGTGCTGCCATTGATGGCGACAAGTTGAAAGATGGCTAGGTGCCACTTTAGGCGCTGAACACAACAATTGCCATGTTTGCACTGACGTACCACGCAAAATCGATGCCTGTCTGCTGCCGACCTTTGTTGCACGACACAAACGTGTATCGACTGCCGATGCACGCTATACTGCGGCGCCTTTTTTGCGTCGCCAGCTCCAGTCGGCGCGCCTTGAAAGTCGTTTCGACAGCCCGTTTGCGTCGAAACTCCTTATTGAATGTTCCCGTCTTTAAGAGGAGCGCGCTGCATGACCGTGATCAAGCAAGACGACCTGATTCAGAGCGTTGCCGACGCCCTGCAGTTCATTTCCTATTACCACCCCGTGGACTTCATCCAGGCGATGCACGAGGCCTACCTGCGCGAAGAGTCGCCGGCAGCCCGTGACTCCATCGCCCAGATCCTGATCAACTCGCGCATGTGCGCCACAGGTCACCGGCCAATTTGCCAGGACACCGGCATCGTCACCGTATTTGTGCGCGTCGGTATGGACGTGCGCTGGGATGGCGCCACCATGAGCCTGGACGACATGATCAACGAAGGCGTCCGTCGCGCCTACAACCTGCCGGAGAACGTCCTGCGTGCTTCGATCCTGGCCGACCCGGCTGGCGCTCGCAAGAACACCAAGGACAACACCCCGGCGGTGATTCACTACTCCATCGTTCCCGGCAACACCGTGGAAGTGGATGTGGCAGCCAAGGGCGGCGGCTCCGAGAACAAATCGAAGATGGCCATGCTCAACCCGTCCGACTCGATCGTTGACTGGGTGCTGAAGACCGTTCCGACCATGGGTGCTGGCTGGTGCCCACCTGGCATGCTCGGCATTGGCATCGGCGGTACCGCCGAGAAAGCTGCGGTCATGGCCAAGGAAGTACTGATGGAGTCCATCGACATCCATGAGCTCAAAGCCCGCGGCCCGCAGAACCGTATCGAGGAACTGCGCCTGGAACTGTTCGAGAAGGTCAACCAACTGGGCATCGGTGCCCAGGGCCTGGGCGGCCTGACCACTGTACTCGACGTCAAGATCATGGATTACCCGACCCACGCCGCGTCGCTGCCGGTGTGCATGATCCCGAACTGCGCCGCAACCCGTCACGCGCACTTCGTGCTCGATGGCTCGGGCCCGGCAGAGCTGGAAGCGCCGTCGCTGGACGCCTACCCGGAAATCGTCTGGGAAGCCGGCCCATCGGCTCGCCGTGTCGACCTCGACACCCTGACCCCGGAAGACGTTCAAAGCTGGAAGCCGGGCGAAACCATCCTGCTCAACGGCAAGATGCTCACCGGTCGCGACGCTGCGCACAAGCGCATGGTCGAGATGCTGAACAAGGGTGAGGCGCTGCCAGTAGACCTCAAGGGCCGTTTCATCTACTACGTAGGCCCAGTCGACCCGGTTGGTGACGAAGTCGTTGGCCCAGCCGGCCCGACCACCGCGACGCGGATGGACAAGTTCACCCGTCAGATCCTTGAGCAAACCGGCCTGTTGGGCATGATCGGCAAGTCCGAGCGCGGCCCGACTGCAATCGAGGCGATCAAGGACAACAAGGCTGTCTACCTGATGGCGGTCGGTGGCGCGGCTTACCTGGTCGCCCAGGCGATCAAGAAGTCCAAGGTGCTGGCCTTCGCCGAACTGGGCATGGAAGCGATCTACGAGTTCGAGGTCAAGGACATGCCTGTTACCGTTGCGGTCGACAGCAAAGGTGAGTCGGTTCACATCACCGGTCCAGCGATCTGGCAACACAAGATCGCCGAGAGCCTGGCAGTAGAAGTGAAGTAAGCTGCACGGCGATGAGGCCCAGCCGGGTCTCATCGCCGCAGTGTTTTATCCCACGACGCGCAACGACACCGGCTGCGCTAGCTGACGCTGGCTCAGGTAACGAATGCAGCTCACCCGCAGGAACGAGGCGAAATTCACGACCTCGCCGCGGTAGGCCATCACTTCTTCATACAACTTCGTGATCAACTGGTTGACGGTCATTCCATCGACCTCGGCGATCTCCTGCAACACATCCCAACACTGGTTCTCAAGCCGCACCGTGGTCACGACCCCGCGAATGCGCAAAGAGCGGCTGCGCGACTCATACAGGATGGGATCGGCCTTCACGTAGAGCTCGCACATACCGCCTCCTTCAGAGTGTGATCCGGGTGCCGAGCAAGCCCAGGAAACCGGCCAGCCACGCCGGGTGTGCCGGCCACGCAGGCGCCGTGGCCAGGTTGCCCTGAACATGGGCCTGAGTCACTTCGATGTCGACATACTGACCACCCGCCAAGCGCACTTCCGGTGCACACGCCGGGTAGGCGCTGCACTCGCGGCCTGACAGTACGCCCGCAGCGGCGAGCAGTTGGGCGCCGTGGCAGACGGCAGCAATCGGCTTGCCCGCCTGATCGATAGCCTTGACCAGTTGCAACACCTGCTCATTCAGGCGCAGGTACTCCGGTGCCCGCCCACCCGGAATCACCAGTGCGTCGTAGTCTTCGGCACGTACCTTGGCGAAGTCGAAATTCAGGGCAAAATTATGCCCCGGCTTCTCGCTATAGGTCTGGTCACCCTCAAAATCATGGATTGCCGTGCGTACCGTCTGCCCCGCAGCCTTGCCCGGACACACGGCGTGCACGGTATGGCCGACCATCGATAATGCCTGGAAGGGCACCATCACTTCATAATCTTCGACGTAATCGCCGACCAGCATCAGGATTTTCTTCGCGGCCATTTCGCTGACTCCTTGGGCACAGGGGGAAAGTTCTCCATCACAATAGCCCTCCCCAGCCAACGGCGGGTAATAGTCTGGTACTACAGCGACAGTCGTTCAGTCGCGCCGATGCAACAGGTTGACCACCAGACGATCCAGCCAGCCCCACATCCGCTGCTGAACCCGCTTCCACCAGGGCCGGGCGTGCCAATGCTCGAGGTCAATGACCGTGCTCTGGGCGAAGTCTCGCTCGAAGCTGGCGGCCACTGCGGCGGTCAACGGCGGGTCAAGCGCCTCAAGGTTGGCTTCGAGGTTGAAATGCAGGTTCCAATGGTCAAAATTGCACGAGCCGATGCTCACCCAATCGTCAATCAGCACCATTTTCAAATGCAGGAAGCAGGGCTGGTACTCAAAGATCTTCACCCCGGCACGCAACAGCCGGGGGTAATAGCGATGGCCGGCATAGCGCACCGACGGATGATCGGTACGCGGCCCCGTCAATAGCAGGCGCACATCGACGCCCCGTGAAGCTGCCCGACGCAATGAACGACGCACTTTCCAGGTCGGCAGAAAATAAGGTGTCGCCAACCAGACCCGACGCTGCCCAGTGTTCAGTGCACGCACCAGCGACTGCAGGATATCGCGGTGCTGCCGGGCATCGGCATAAGCCACACGCCCCTGCCCTTTGCCCTCTGGCGGTACCCGAGGCACCCGTGGCAAACCAAAATGAGTCGGTGGGCGCCAGGCCGTGCGGCGCAAGTTGGCTCGCCACTGCCGGTCGAACAGCATCTGCCAGTCCGCCAGCAGCGGCCCGCGCATCTCGACCATGACCTCATGCCACTCGCTGACCTCTTCACCTGGGGTCCAGAATTGATCCGTGACACCCGTACCGCCGACGACCGCCCAAGACTGATCCACCAGCAGCAACTTGCGGTGATCGCGGTACAGGTTGCGCACACCACGGCGCCAGCTCAGCCGGTTGTAAAAGCGTAACTCGACACCGGCCGCCAGCAGCCGCTGGCGCAAGCTCAGCGTAAACGCCAACGATCCGTAAGCATCGAACAGGCAGCGTACGTGCACACCACGCTCGGCAGCCTGAACCAGCGCCGACACCATCGCCTCGGCGCAGGCACCGGCCTCCACCAGGTAGAGCTCCAGGTCTACCTGATACTGGGCACGAACGATGGCGGTGAGCATCCGGGGGAAAAATTCGGGGCCGTCGATCAGTAACTCGAACTGGTTACCCCCACGCCAGGGAAAGACCGCCCCGGCCATCTCAGCGCGCCGTGAAAATCAGCACCGCGCCCACCGGAACCGACAGGCTGATGGACTGCAGCCCGGCGACCTTGCGCAAGGCATCCAGGCCCGGTGCCAGGTCGAACTCTTCAGCCCGCAGCATCAGCGGCTCAAGCGTTACCACCTGAAAGCGCCGCTCATCAAGCCGAGTCGCCAGCAGTTGAGCACTGTAACTATGCTCCTTGCCATGCAGGCTGACCGTCACCGGCAAACGCAACTCCAACTGAGCACCATTGGCCAGGTCATTGATCGGACGCAGGTCAAGCTGGGCACGAATCAGTGCATCGGGGAAACGGGCGACCTCGAACAGGTCTTTGCGCATGCGCTCATCACGCAGTGGTATGCCGCTATTGACCGAGTCCATCTCGATCTGCAACTCAGCCGCGCCTTTGCTATCGACCTTGCCATGCAACACCAGGAAACGATGGACTTCGGTGACATCACCATTCTTGTTGGTAATAAACGACAGCCGCGACGACTCGTTGTCCAGGTACCAATTAGCCTGGGCCGGCAAGGCCAATACTGCGAGCAGAGCGAAGAACAGACGGGACGATTTGAACATGTGAAATCCATAGGCACAGTAGCCGCCAACCTTACCTGCACACCCTCATGGCAGCAAGCGACAGCCCTGCCTCGGCCCTTCCCACGCGGCACGATTGCTACGCCCCAACCCTGTAGCGCTGACCAAGTGCAAGGACGGCTCATCGCGCAGCGTACTCAATGGCAGGTACTGCTGAACATATCCACGGCAATACTCGGCAGGAAATGCCATCACGTATCGGCAGGAGCAGTACTCCTTGGCAGAGTAGGCACTCAGCACACCAGGAAACGCCAGCAAGGCCTCCCGCTCCCAACCGGCCCAGGCGCACGCACTAATCAGCAGCACCAGTAACACACGTTTCATGGTTGTTCTCCCGCGAAGGCCGCGAGGGCCCGCTTGAGGAGTTCGTTATGTTGATAACGCCCATCGCGATCATCCGCGTAGCGCACGATCACCAGTTTCTGAGCGGGCAACACGTAGAGTGCCTGACCCCAATGCCCCAAGGCGGCAAACGTCTCGGCGGGCGCATCCGGCCAGGGCCTGGTGCTGCCTGCGACGGGCGTATTCAACCACCAGTGGCCACCGGGTGTTGCTTCGCCCGGCGCTGCGCTCGCCGTTGTAAACGGCCGGCGGTTGAACGCCACCCATTCAGGCGGCAGCAACGGCTGCCCTTGCCAGCGCCCATCACGCAACATCAGCAAACCAATGCGGGCCAGGTCACGGGCGTTCAGGTACAGGTAAGAGGAGCCGACCAACGTACCGCTGGCATCCCGTTCCCAGGTTGCCTGAGTGATCCCCAACGGCTGGAACAGGGCTTGCCAGGCATAATCCTCACTATCGACCATGCCACGCAGCGCCGCCGCCAACAGGTTACTGTCGCCGCTGGAGTAGAGAAAACGCTCACCGGGGCCGACAACACGTGCCCGGCTGGCGGCGTAGGCGGCCATATCCGCGCGCCCTCGGGTATAGAGCATGGCCACGACCGAAGAATTGAGCGGCGCGTACTCATAGTCCTCTTGCCACGCAAGGCCGCTGGCCCAGTGCAGCAGGTCCGCAATGCGCACCTCCGGGTGAGCCTGCATCGGCGCGTAATAACGCGCCACTGGATCTTGCAGGCTGAAACGCCCCTGGCCGTAGGCAACGCCGAGCACCGTCGCCAGCACGCTCTTGCTGATCGACCAGGTCAAATGGCGTGTCTGTGCTGACGTCGGCGCCACGTAGCGCTCATACACGATGCGCCCGTCCTGGACGACCAGCAAGGCATCCGTGCGTACGCCCTCACGGCCTTGACTGCCACGCGGCGCAAACGCGTACGCCTCCAGAGCCTGCAATGCGGGGCCTGCCGGCGGGCTTGTCGAAGCCCAGTCCGAATCGGGCCAGATCTCTGCTGCACGGCCCTCCAGCGCAAACACGCTCAATGCAATGATCAGCAGCACAGCCTTGCCCATGGCCGGACCTCACGACAGTCGATCCGCCCCAGACTACTCCGGCTCTATGACAATCCCGCAGCGGCGCAGGCCTTGGCCAGGCGCTTGGCACGTGCAGCACTGGCGATATCAAGAACGCCCTGATCGCGCTGCCAGAGGCTGGCCCACTGCCCATTGCTGGCCAGCAACGCACGGTTGATCTCCTCCCGCAAGCCCGCGAACTGGGCAAACAGCCCGCCCAGTAGCAGGTGACAAGCCACCGTATCCGCACACAGCCGACTGCCCTCGGCACAGCCGGCAAGCAGACTGATCAGGCGTAGTTGCAGGCTCTGCGGCCATCCGCTGACCTGGCCAACGCCATACAGCCAGGCACACAGAGCGCTGAGCACATAGAGGTCTTCGAGGGTGCGAAAGGGTTTGACATAGGCATCCCAGCCATCCCCGGCCAGACGCTCGCACAGCGCCTGCTCAAGGTGCAGCCGGGCATGCCCGACTTCTGGCATCAACGGTAGCGCTGGCAAAGGCTCCAAGCGGACGCCTGGCTCGCCGGGGTACACCACGGCCAGGCTCAAGCGCGGTGATTGCCCCTCGGCCTCGCTGCGGGCGGCCACCAACAGCCAGTCGGCATCCAGCCCGGCGGTGACAAAATCCTTGCTGCCACTCAGGCGCAGTTCATCAAGCCGGGTTTGCATGTCGGCCGGGCGCACACTGCGTCGCTCGCTGGCACACAGGGCACCAAGGCTCTGCGGTGCACTGGGCCAGAGCACCCGCAACGCGGCCTGATAACCAAGCAAGAAGGCCAAGCCCGGGGTCGGCATCGACCGTCCACCCAGGATTGCCAACTCGAACGGGCTGCAGGTGCCAAGCCGCTCGAGCAACACACTGTAAGTCTCACCCAACGTCGCCAACAGCGGTTGAGACGGCATGTGGTTGAGTCGTTCCAGCCAGACCATTGAGGGACTCCTTAGAAGGCTGTCATAGAAGCATCACCAATCATTCACCGAGGTGACACCACGTCTACCTAGGCTGACTTTGCACAACAAAGTCGACCGGCCGCAACCCCATGGCTGGCTTATGGAGACTCGCAATGACTCAGATCGCTCGCTCTGGCGACAACAGCACTGAACGCCGTCTGCAAGCCGAACGTCTGGTCGGCCCAGAGGCCCTGCAAGAAGCACAGGCCCTGCGCTTCAACGTGTTCAGCAGTGAATTCAAGGCCAAGCTAAACGGTGCAGAACACGGCCTGGACATGGATGACTACGACCCTCACTGTCAGCATATCGGTGTACGCGACCTGACCAGCGGGCGCCTGGTGGCCACCACCCGACTGCTTGACCATCAGGCAGCCAGTACGCTGGGCCGCTTTTACAGTGAAGAAGAATTCAGCCTGCACGGCCTCGGCCATCTGCATGGCCCGATCCTGGAACTGGGTCGAACCTGCGTCGACCCGGCCTACCGCAATGGCGGCACCATCGCCGTACTGTGGAGCGAGTTGGCTGAAGTGCTCAACGAAGGCAACTACAGCTACCTGATGGGTTGCGCCAGTATTCCCATGCAGGATGGTGGCGTTCAGGCCCATGCCATCATGCAGCGCCTGCGCGAGCGCTACCTGTGTAACGAGCACCTGCGCGCAGAGCCGAAAACGCCACTGCCGAACCTGGCCCTGCCAGGCAATGTCATCGCCGAAATGCCGCCGCTACTCAAGGCCTATATGCGCCTGGGGGCTAAGATCTGTGGCGAACCCTGCTGGGACGAGGCGTTTCAGGTCGCCGACGTGTTCATCCTGCTCAAGCGCGACAACCTCTGCCCGCGCTACGCTCGCCACTTCAAGGCGGCCGTCTGATGCGGCGCCTGCGCGTCCAGGGACGCGTTCTGCGCCTGTTGCTGGTGGTTCTGCTCGGGCTGAGCATGGCAAGCCTGTTCAGCCTTTACGAACGCCTTCGCCTGAATCCCTCGCTACAGCGCCGGCAACGCTGGTCGCAGCTGTTCATGCGCCAGTTGAGCAATGCCCTGCCCTTCAAGGTCACGGTGGTGGGCAATCTGCCGCAACAACCCATGCTGTGGGTGAGTAATCATGTGTCTTGGACGGACATTCCGTTGCTCGGCATGATCACGCCACTGGCGTTCCTGTCCAAGGCCGAAGTACGCACCTGGCCTGTAGCCGGTTGGCTGGCGCACAAGGCGGGCACACTGTTCATCCGTCGCGGAGGCGGCGACAGCCAACTGCTGCGCAAGCAGATCAGCCAGCACCTGCAACAACAGTGCGACCTGCTGATATTCCCGGAAGGCACCACCACCGATGGGCGCAGCCTGCGCACGTTTCACGGCCGTTTGTTGGCCAGCGCCATCGATACCGGCGTGCCAGTGCAACCGGTCGCCTTGCGCTACCTGCGCAATGGCGAAGCAGACGCCATCGCCCCCTTTATCGGCGATGATGACCTGCTCTCGCACCTGCTGCGCCTGTTCAGCCATGAACGCGCCGAGGTCGAGATTCACCTGCTTGAGCCCATCGCCAGCCATGATCAGGAGCGCGCCGTACTGGCCCTGAACGCTCAGCAGGCCGTGCATCGCGCGCTGTACGGTCAGCCCCCAGAGGCCATGCCGCAACGGCGGGCCAAAGCGGCTTAACGCAGGGCTTTCTGTGCGAAGGCCTGCAACTGCGGGTAGAACAGCCGAAAGTCTTCCTGCAAAGGCTCGTACAACGCTTGCACCTCCTCCCAGGCACCGTCGAGCCCCTCGGGGCGCGACAGCCGTCGGGAAATGCCCTTGAGCACGCGCTCCAGCACCGCGAACTCACGGTATGAACCCAGCCAGTCGTCAGCCGCCATGTAAGGGGCTATCTGCGCCAGGCGACCCGGCAACACCGGCTGCTCGGCCAGCACCCGATAGACCCGGTGAGTAAACTGCGTCAACGGCTGATCGGCATAATCCAGCCAGTCCCGGGCCAGGCAATGGTCGAAGAACACATCAAGAATGATCCCCGCATAGCGCCGACGCTCGCGTGGAAACCGTCCCAGCGCCTCGTGCACCACGGGGTGACTGTCAGTGAATACATCGATCTGTCGGTGCAGACGGATAGCCGCTTCCAGCGACAGCGAAAAGCGACCGTCCAGCGGCCCTTTGACGAAGTCGCCATACAGGCTGCCGAGCAATTGCTCGGGCTGCTGGCCGCCAAGATGGAGATGTGCAAGGTAGTTCATGCGCGCAGTTTAGCACCTGGCCTGCACATATCGTTATAACCCGATATATCGATTTACGCAGTGCTAAGAACCTCTTCATATTTGTATATCGCGAAATACCGATTTATATTTCGCCGCATCGCGATATACCGTTACCCCTCATGAGCCACCACAATGACCCTTGATCTCGACGAAATAATAAAAGCCCTGGCCCACCCAGTACGGCGAGAAATCCTCAACTGGCTGAAAGACCCACACGTACAGTTTCCCGATCAGCAGCACAGTACCGAATACGGTGTCTGCGCAGGGCAGATCGATCAACGCTGCGGCTTGTCGCAGTCAACCGTGTCGGCGCACCTGGCAACCCTACAACGCGCCGGGCTGATCAGCAGCCAGAAGATCGGGCAGTGGCATTTCTTCAAACGCAATGAGGACACCATTCAGGCGTTCCTCAAGCAAATGAGCCAAGAGCTCTGACAAGGACCCTCGCATGCCGCTTCCCTTACTGATACTGGCGCTGAGCGCGTTTGCTATCGGCACCACCGAATTCGTCATCATGGGCCTGCTGCCCGATGTCGCTGCCGACCTGGGCGTCTCGATTCCAGGCGCCGGCTGGCTGGTCACCGGCTACGCCCTGGGCGTGGCAATCGGCGCACCGTTCATGGCCCTGGCCACCGCCAGGTTGCCGCGCAAGGCAGCCCTGGTTGCACTGATGGGTATTTTCATCATCGGTAACCTGCTGTGCGCACTGGCCAGTGATTACAACGTGCTGATGTTCGCCCGTGTGGTCACCGCCCTTTGCCATGGTGCGTTCTTTGGTATCGGCTCGGTAGTGGCGGCGAACCTTGTACCGGCCAATCGTCGTGCGTCGGCTGTGGCCTTGATGTTTACCGGCCTGACACTGGCCAACGTCCTCGGCGTGCCCCTGGGCACAGCGTTGGGCCAGGTCGCGGGCTGGCGCTCGACCTTCTGGGCCGTGACCCTGATCGGTGTCGTCGCCTTGTTTGGCCTGATCCGCTTCTTGCCCAACAAGCATGATGAAGAACAACTCGACATGCGCTCGGAAATGGCAGCGCTCAAAGGTGCGGGTATCTGGCTGTCGCTGTCGATGACCGTACTGTTCTCCGCGTCGATGTTTGCCCTCTTCACCTACGTCGCACCGCTGCTCGGTGATGTCACCGGCGTCAGCCCGCGAGGCGTGACCTGGACCCTGCTGCTGATCGGCCTGGGCCTGACCGTAGGCAATGTTCTGGGCGGCAAACTGGCTGATCGCCGTTTGGCGGCCACCCTCGTGGGCGTGTTTGCAACCATGGCGCTGATCAGCACGGCGCTGTCCTGGACCAGCACCGCCTTGATCCCTGCCGAAATCACCCTGTTTCTCTGGGCCACCGCCGCTTTCGCCGCCGTACCGGCCTTGCAGGTCAACGTAGTGAGCTTCGGCAAGGCCGCGCCAAACCTGGTATCGACCCTGAACATCGGCGCCTTCAACCTGGGCAATGCGCTCGGCGCCTGGGTCGGTGGCACGGTCATCGACCAAGGCCTGGGGCTGACCCGTGTGCCGCTGGCTGCTGCCGCACTGGCGGTTATGGCCCTGATCGTCACCCTGATTACTTTCCGCCAGAACGGCGACAACGCCGAACTGGCACCTGCCACCCACTGATTGCAACGAGGTCTACGTAAATGACGACGCTTTTCGACCCCATTACCCTCGGCGATCTGCAATTGCCGAACCGTATCATCATGGCTCCGCTGACCCGCTGCCGGGCGGACGAAGGCCGCGTACCCAATGCGCTGATGGCGGAGTACTACGTGCAGCGGGCCAGCGCCGGGCTGATCCTCAGTGAAGCCACCTCAGTGACGCCCATGGGCGTCGGCTACCCGGACACCCCCGGTATCTGGTCCAATGATCAGGTCCGTGGCTGGACCCAAATCACCAAGGCCGTGCATGCGGCCGGCGGTCGGATCTTCCTGCAGCTGTGGCATGTAGGACGCATTTCCCACCCCAGCTACCTGAATGGTGAAGCACCGGTGGCACCGAGCGCCATTCAACCCAAAGGCCATGTCAGCCTGGTACGGCCAATCAGCGAGTTTCCGACCCCTCGAGCGCTGGAGACCGCAGAGATTGCCGACATCATCGAGGCCTATCGTACCGGTGCCGAGAATGCCAAGGCGGCAGGCTTCGACGGCGTCGAGATCCATGGTGCGAATGGCTACCTGCTCGACCAGTTCCTGCAGAGCAGCACCAACCAGCGTACCGACCAGTACGGCGGCTCACTGGAAAACCGCGCACGGTTGATGCTGGAAGTCACCGATGCAGTGATCGAGGTCTGGGGGGCAGAACGTGTCGGCATGCACCTGGCGCCACGCGCCGATGCCCATGACATGGGCGACGCGAACCGTGCCGAAACCTTCACCTATGTCGCCCGCGAGCTGGGCAAACGGGGTATCGCCTTCATTTGCTCACGGGAAAAAGAGGCTGATGACAGCATCGGCCCGTTGATCAAAGCCGCGTTCGGTGGTCCTTACATCGTCAATGAGCGCTTTGACAAAGCCTCTGCCAGCGCAGCCTTGGCCAACGGCAAGGCAGATGCAGTGGCCTTTGGCATTCCATTCATTGCCAACCCGGACCTGCCCGCGCGCCTGAAAGCCGATGCACCGTGGAATGAACCGCACCCGGAAACCTTCTATGGCAAGGGCCCGGTCGGGTACATCGACTACCCACGGATGTAGTTAACAATACGGAAGCTGCCTGCGATCAAGGCACCCCGCGCCCCAGCAGCGGCAACCGCCCACACAAGGGCAAGGGGCGCAGGCAGATGATCCGTTCAACCGCGGCCTCAAGGCCGCGCGTTGATCTGCTGCTGCAGGTTCTGTATCTGGCTTTGCAGCGTATTGATGTTCCGTGTCACCTGGCCACGGAAGGCATCGAATTCAGCCGTAGACGCCCCCGCGCCTGCACTCGCTGCCGGGCGGTGTTCCTGCTCGCTCTTGAGCACAATCAAGTCTTGCTCCAAACGTTCGATCGCCGCGTTTGGATTACCTTGCTTCTTCAGCGCCGCGACTTCAGCCGACAAGCCCTTGAGCTGAGCATCGAGCTTGTCAGACTCGGCCTGCGCAGCCTTCAAGGCAGCCAATTCGGCCGTAACCGCCTTGAGCTGGGCTTGCACCTGGGCATTGGCTGCCTGCTGCTCACTGGCCTGTGCCAGTGCCTGCTCCAGACGCTTGCCCAAATCACCCTGCTGACCGGCGACACCCTGCTGCTGCTTGTGTTGCTCAGCCAGACTGGCCTGCAGTTGCTTGATCTGCAACTTCAGCGCTTCGCTGCCAGTGGTCACGCTGGACTCACTGGCAGCGACCTTGCCACTGATCGCCTGCAGGCGCCCCGCTGCATCTTCGCTGATACGCGCAAAACTCTCCTGGGTGGCAACCAGCTGCTGCTCCATCAATGAGATTTGCTGGAAACTCCACCAGCCGAGCCCGGCAAGCGTAATGAAGGACGCCCCCAGCAACGCCCAGAGCGGGCCTGTTGCACCGCCCTTGCGGGCAGGCTGACGCACACCGGCGTGCGGCTGAGCAGCCGGCGTGAAGTCGTCGTGATCACGCGCCTCGGCCCTCAGGCTTGGGACATCATCGAAATCGTCATGGGCATCGTTACGCATGGGTACCTTCAACCGCCGTGATAGCAAATGAGCATTAGTATAAACCGCCCGAGGGCCGCACTGATCGACCACCTGCGAACCGATCGGTTCAGTGGCCGATGTGCTGTGCTTTCCACCAACCACAAAATTCATCCAGCGCCGTCCAAAGGCTGACCGTCGGACGGTAGTCAAGCAAATGCCTGGCTCGGCTGATGTCCAGCGTGAAGTCCTTGTTCATGACCTGCATGCCCAGGCGTGACAGGGTCGGCTGTGGGCGACCAGGCCATAGCAGGCAAGCCCCTTCATTCAACGCCGCCAGGCTGTATGCCAGGCCGAACGAGCGGTAGCGTGTCACCTGCGGCACCTGCATCTGCCGCATGACATAATTGATCACGTCCCAGATGGGCAGCGGCTGCCCGTTGCTGATGTTGTACGCCTTGCCCAGCGCCTCATCACCAACATGCAAGGCGCTGAACAACGCCTCGTTGAGGTTCTGCACACTGGTGAAATCGACCTTGTTCAGGCCATTGCCCACAATGGCCAGGCGCCCCTTGCGCTGCATCTGCAGCAGCCGCGGGAAAATGCTGACGTCCCCGGCACCGGTGACAAAGCGCGGACGCAGGGCCAGTACCTCGAGGCCAAACTCTTGCGCCCCGAAGACCTTTTGCTCAGCAAGAAACTTGGTACTCGCATAATGATCATGGAAGCGTCGAGGCACCTGATCTTCGGTGATCCCCATGTGCGACCGACCATCGAAGTAAATCGACGGGGATGACAGGTGCACCAGGCGTCGGACATGCTCCTTCAGACAGGCTTCAACGACGTTCTCGGTGACCACCACATTGCCCTGATGGAAGTCTTGATAGCGCCCCCAGTGCCCCACTGCACCCGCACAATGCACAACGGCATCGACACCTTGGCACAAGCGCCGGGCCAGTTCAGGATCACCCAGATCGCCAGCAATGAACTGCGCACCACGACGTACCAAGTGCTCAACACCCTCAGCGCGTCGGCCGTTGACCCTGACATCCAGGCCTTGCTCAAGCGCATGGCGCGCAAAGCGCCCGCCAATAAAGCCGCTTGCGCCGGTGACCAGAATTCGCATGAACCACTCCGCTTAGAAATATCTCAGATGCTGCAGACGCGAGTCGCGCCTACAACGGCACCAGCCACTGCCGGCTTGTCGTCGCAAGATGCTCAGTCAGTTGCCCAAGCAATTGCCCGCCGTTGCGCCAATGATGCCAGTACAACGGCACATCGATAGGGGTATCAGGAAGTATTTCTACCAGACGACCCGATGCAAGCTGTTCGCGCACCTGCAACTCGGGCACCAGCCCCCAGCCAAGACCGGCCTCGGTCATCCGTAGAAACCCCTCCGAGGACGGGCACAAGTGGTGCATAAACCCCTCCTGGACCCCCAGCGACGCCAGGTAGCGGTGCTGCAGGAAATCGTCCGGGCCAAACACCAATGCAGGCGTGCGTGATAACCGCGTGACCTCAAAGCCATTGGCAAAATGACGCGCCATGAACGCCGGGCTCGCCAACGCCCGGTAACGCATGGCACCCAACAACAAGCTGCGTGCACCGGCCACCGGCCGCTCGCTGCCACATAGGCAGGCGGCCACTTCACCCGCCCGCATGCGCTTGAGCCCGACGTCCTGATCTTCCACCACCATGTCCAGCAACAAGCGTTGCTCAGCACAGAACTCACCCACTGCTGCCGCCCACCAGGTCGCCAGGCTGTCGGCATTCAAAGCAATACGCAGACGCTCGGGCATGCCCTCCTCGTCCAATGCTGGTACCTGCCGTTGCAGATCGCGCTCCAACAGCCGCACCTGCTGTACGTGGTTGAGTAGACGCCGACCGATCTCGGTCGGGCCCGGCGGTGTGGCCCTGATCAGCACCGGCTGGCCCACCCGGGCCTCAAGCAACTTGATCCGCTGCGAGATGGCCGACTGCGATAAACCCAGCACCTGCGCGGCACGCTCAAAGCCCGCCTGTTCGACCACCGCAGCAAGGGCCGAGAGCAATTTGTAATCGAACATTATTTTTCCTAATGCCAGATCAGCTTTATTTGTTTTTCTTATACAGCTGTTTTGCCCAGAATCACCAGCATCTTCTTTATATCTGCTGCGTGGCCTGACGAGGGGCAACGGCAGTCGTCTGTGGAGCTCTTCCTATGTGGCAAAGTTATCTAAACGGCTTGTTGGTCGCCTTTGGCCTGATCATGGCGATCGGCGCCCAGAACGCCTTCGTTCTCGCCCAAAGCCTGCGCCGTGAACATCACCTGCCGGTGGCCATGCTGTGCGTTTTGTGTGACGCAATCCTGGTGGCCGCAGGCGTCTTCGGCCTGGCGACGGTGCTGGCCCAGAACCCCACGCTGCTGGCAATCGCCCGTTGGGGCGGCGCGGTCTTCCTGATCTGGTACGCCAGCAAAGCGCTGATACGTGCCTGTTCGCAGCAAAGCCTGCAACACGCCGAAGGCCAAGGACAACGCTCGCGCCAGGCAGTACTGCTCAGCGCCCTGGCTGTCACCCTGCTCAACCCACATGTGTACCTGGACACCGTGCTGTTGATTGGCTCGCTCGGCGCTCAGCAAACCATGCCCGGCGCCTACGTGGCCGGTGCGGCCAGTGCCTCGGCACTGTGGTTTTTTACCCTCGCACTGGGCGCCGCCTGGCTCGCGCCCTGGTTGGCCCGGCCGAATACCTGGCGGATGCTCGACCTCATGGTGGCGGTCATGATGTTTGCGGTGGCCGCTCAACTGATCCTGGGCTGAGACAACATCGCTTAAAACCGGAAGAAGGCTCTGGAACCTCTTTCCCACACACTTGTTGCGTGGTTAAGCCTGGGGTCCGGTGCTATGATCCGGACCCTGCGTCGCAAAGAGTACAGACTCGCCGATGCACTTCCGGCCGCCCGTGATCGGCCTTGCGCTCACCGCAACAGACCTGATTAGGAGAATCACCATGGCTTTTGAACTGCCGCCGCTGCCTTACGCCCACGACGCCCTGCAGCCGCACATCTCCAAGGAAACCCTGGAGTTCCACCACGACAAGCACCACAACACCTACGTCGTGAACCTGAACAACCTGGTGCCTGGCACCGAGTTCGAAGGCAAGACCCTGGAAGAGATCGTCAAGACCTCTTCGGGCGGTATCTTCAACAACGCCGCTCAAGTCTGGAACCACACCTTCTACTGGAACTGCCTGGCACCAAACGCCGGCGGCCAGCCAACGGGCGCCCTGGCTGACGCCATCAACGCTGCGTTTGGCTCTTTCGACAAGTTCAAGGAAGAGTTCACCAAGACCTCCGTCGGCACCTTCGGTTCGGGCTGGGGCTGGCTGGTGAAGAAAGCTGACGGTTCCCTGGCGCTGGCCAGCACCATCGGCGCCGGCAACCCGCTGACCAACGGCGACACCCCGCTGCTGACCTGCGACGTCTGGGAGCACGCCTACTACATCGACTACCGTAACCTGCGTCCAAAGTACGTCGAGGCGTTCTGGAACCTGGTTAACTGGAAGTTCGTTGCCGAGCAGTTCGAAGGCAAAACCTTCACTGCCTGAATGCAACTGCTTTGAAAAAAACCCGGCCTGGCCGGGTTTTTTTTCGCACACTCTACCGCTCTGCGCGCTTGCCGTAGACCGATACCGCGCTAACATCAAGGCGTGGGAAAGTTGTCACCCCACACTAAAGTCGCAAGGCCTTACAACCGATACAGTGACACAAGGATCGCAAACCTCTGACGAAGTAACTCAGAAGATCGAGTAATACGTGTTGAAGGCCGATAGTGGATTGCCAAGATTGATGGCAAAATGATGCCATGCGCATGGATTAAGGAAACCCCATTGAAGCTGGAACTCAAGAACAGCTTATCGGTCAAGTTGCTCAGGGTGGTATTGCTCTCGGCGCTGGTCGTCGGTGTAGTACTTAGCTGCGCGCAGATCGTGTTCGACGCTTACAAGACGCGCCAGGCTGTCGCAACCGATGCCCAGCGTATCCTAGACATGTTCCGAGACCCCTCTACGCAGGCGGTCTATAGCCTCGATCGGGAAATGGGCATGCAGGTCATCGAAGGCCTGTTCCAGGACCAATCGGTGCGGATGGCGTCCATTGGCCATCCCAACGAAACCATGCTTGCAGAAAAGAATCGGCCATTGCAGGAACTGCAAACGCGCTGGTTGACCGACCTGATTCTGGGCCGGCAAAAGACCTTCAAGACACCGCTGATCGGTCGAGGCCCGTACAGTGAGTATTACGGCGACCTGAGCATTACCCTCGATACCGCTACCTACGGCCAGGACTTCATCGTCAGCTCGGTGATCATCTTCATTTCTGGCGTGCTACGCGCTCTGGCAATGGGCCTGGTGCTGTATTTGGTCTACCACTGGTTACTGACCAAACCGCTCTCAAAGATCATCAACCATCTCACCCAGATCAATCCGGACCGCCCAAGCCAACACAAATTGCCGCTGCTCAAGGGGCACGAAAAGAACGAACTGGGTGTATGGGTCAATACTGCCAACCAGTTGCTGGCCTCCATCGAACGCAATACCCACCTGCGTCACGAAGCCGAAAACAGTCTGCAGCGCATGGCTCAGTATGATTTTCTGACCGGGCTACCAAACCGCCAGCAGTTGCAGCAGCAACTGGACAAGATCCTGGTCGACGCTGGACGCCTGCAGCGTCGCGTGGCCGTACTGTGCGTTGGCCTGGATGACTTCAAGAGCATCAACGAACAGTTCAGCTACCAGACCGGTGACCAACTGCTGCTGGCCCTGGCCGACCGCCTGCGTGCGCACAGCGGCCGTCTGGGAGCCCTTGCCCGGCTCGGTGGTGACCAATTCGCACTGGTTCAGGCCGATATCGAGCAGCCGTACGAAGCCGCCGAGCTGGCGCAAAGCATACTCGATGATCTGGAAGCCCCTTTTGCACTGGACCACCAGGAAATTCGCCTGCGTGCGACCATCGGCATCACCTTGTTCCCGGAAGATGGCGACAGCACCGAGAAACTGCTGCAAAAGGCCGAGCAGACCATGACCCTGGCCAAAACCCGCTCACGCAACCGCTACCAGTTCTACATTGCCAGTGTCGACAGCGAGATGCGTCGCCGCCGCGAACTGGAAAAAGACCTGCGCGAGGCCCTGCCACGCAACCAGTTGTTCCTGGTCTACCAACCACAGATCAGCTATCGCGACCACCGGGTCGTCGGGGTTGAAGCGCTACTCCGCTGGCAGCACCCCGAACTGGGCATGGTACCGCCCGACCAGTTCATCCCGCTGGCCGAACAGAACGGCAATATCATCAGCATCGGTGAATGGGTGCTCGACCAGGCCTGCCGTCAGTTGCGCGAGTGGCATGACCAGGGCTTCAGCGAACTGCGCATGGCGGTCAACCTGTCCACCGTGCAACTGCACCACAATGAACTGCCACGGGTGGTCAACAACCTGCTGCAGATCTACCGCCTGCCGCCACGCAGCCTGGAGCTGGAAGTTACCGAAACCGGCCTGATGGAAGACATCAGCACCGCAGCGCAGCACCTGCTGAGCTTGCGCCGTTCGGGCGCGATGATTGCCATTGACGACTTCGGCACTGGCTACTCGTCGCTCAGTTACTTGAAGTCGCTGCCACTGGACAAGATCAAGATCGACAAGAGCTTCGTGCAAGACCTGTTCGAGGATGATGATGACGCCACCATCGTTCGGGCCATCATCCAGCTTGGCAAGAGCCTGGGCATGCAGGTCATCGCCGAAGGCGTTGAGACGGCCGAGCAGGAGGCCTACATCGTTGCCCAAGGCTGCCACGAAGGCCAAGGCTACCACTACAGCAAGCCGCTACCCGCTCGAGAGCTGACCACGTTCCTCAAACAGGCAAGCCGAAGTCAGGTTTCAATCCTCTGACGCGCACGCAAAACGCCAGCGACAAGCATTTGAATATTTATGTATTGCCCCTTTACATCAAATGCAAATCTTTCGCATTATTTTGCAGTTTTGCGTGCACCCGCACACCTGTTCAACTTCTCGACGCAGGAAATCGCCATGATTCGTATGCCTCTGGCCACCGCCAGTCTGTTGGCCATTGCCATCTCTCTCGCCGGTTGCGGCGATAGCAAGGACAAAGCCAGCGCGCCGCAAGCACAGACACCCGCCGCCAGTGCTGCCGCCCCTGCCGCAGGTGCACTTGACGAAGCCGCCAGCAAGGCCGTGATCAAGCACTACACCGAGATGGTCTACGCCGTCTTCAGCGATTCCCTGAGCACCGCCAAAACCCTGCAAGGCGCCATCGACGCCTTCCTCGCCACCCCCAACGACGAAACCCTGAAAGCCGCCAAGGCCGCCTGGGTCGCTGCACGTGTTCCGTACCTGCAGAGCGAAACCTTCCGCTTCGGCAACACCATCATCGACGACTGGGAAGGGCAAGTGAACGCCTGGCCGCTGGACGAAGGCCTGATCGATTATGTCGATGCCAACTATGAGCACGCCCTGGGCAACCCGGGCGGCACCGCCAACATCATTGCCAACACTGAAATCCAGGTGGGTGAAGACAAGGTCGACGTCAAGGACATCACTGCCGAGAAACTGGCCAGCCTGAACGAGCTGGGCGGCTCCGAAGCCAACGTCGCCACCGGCTACCATGCCATCGAGTTCTTGCTCTGGGGCCAGGACCTGAACGGCACCGGCCCAGGTGCGGGTGCACGTCCTGCATCGGACTACCTGGAAGGTAAAGGCGCCACCGGTGGCCACAACGAGCGTCGCCGCGCTTACCTCAAGGCCGTCACCCAACTGCTGGTCGATGACCTGGAAACCATGGTCGGCAACTGGAAGCCAGGTGTTGCTGACAACTACCGTGCCACCCTCGAAGCCGAGCCGGTTACCGATGGTTTGCGCAAGATGCTGTTCGGCATGGGTAGCCTGTCGCTGGGCGAGCTGGCCGGCGAGCGCATGAAGGTATCCCTGGAGGCCAACTCCCCTGAAGACGAGCAGGACTGCTTCAGCGACAACACCCACTTCTCGCACTTCTACGATGCCAAAGGTATCCGTAACGTCTACCTGGGCGAGTACACCCGAGCCGACGGTACCAAGCTGACTGGCCCTAGCCTGTCATCGCTGGTAGCCAAGGCCGATCCAGCAGCCGATGCTACGCTCAAGGCCGACCTGGAAGCCACCGAGGCAAAACTGCAGGTCATCGTTGACCATGCCGCCAAAGGCGAACACTACGACCAGCTCATCGCCGCTGACAACGCTGCCGGTAACCAGATCATCCGTGATGCCATTGCCGCCCTGGTCAAACAGACCGGCGCCATTGAGCAGGCAGCCGCCAAGCTGGGGATCAATGACCTGAAACCAGACACCGCCGATCACGAATTCTGATCAGCCGTTCAGCACTCCGTTGTAAACCACATGCCCGATGCCTTGCATCGGGCATGTTGCGTTATATAACTTGAACTTCACACACCGCCACTAGACCCCGCACGTTTGCCTCGCCAATAACCCGCCTGTCAAACCGCCCTCCTCCTACACGTTACTGTCCAGCGTTCGCATTGTTATCACTGTTTCAGAGTGTTCAACTCTACACATCAACTGCGCACAGAAATGACAATTTATAAAACATGAACACCGGAAGTTCTTCCACCTCCATATATCAATATAGAGACACTCAAGGAGCCTGCCACGATGAAAATACTCGACGTCTGGGGAGAAGGCCGAATCGTTGACAAAATATCTGACACCGTCTTTATCACCGGCTTTACGGATGCAGACAACATCAATAAAGATGGCCAAAAGATATCCAACGGCCCGGATACAGGAAAGGAAATACCCCGTCTTATTCCCGTGAATGATTATGACTACCCCATTTTTCCACTCGCAGAAAACCTGTACCCCTGCGAAACACTGATGGGGGCTCCTATAACCGTGGGCGCCGCTCAGGAAATGTGCAGGGTACTGAGCGCGCCGGCTGGCAAAGTGTACCTCTATGACCCTGCCGAGCCCTTCAGAAAGGCCTTCGAAACAACGGCACGCGGTCACGGACTATTCCTAGAGGGACGCTATTCACCTGAAACACTTCCTTCCCCGCTAAACGAAATAACCATGCACGCCGTCTATGTGTATGGCCAAGCAACAGAGCCCCGTCCGACCCCCAACATTGAACTTTGAACACACCTGGTAACTGGAGCATTCTATGGCGAGCGTCAGCATTCTGCGATCCATCGCAAATAACACCCCGTACACCTTGTCCATTCGCAATGGCGAAAGCAAAAGCGATCTGTTTTCCATCGGCGCACAATCCGCATGGAACGGTTGCATGAACGTACCCTGGATCGGAAAGGTCTCAGAAAACTATAAAGCCATTGAACTGGTCATGGGCGCTAAAGCCGAAACAACACTGTGGCTGTTTCAAGATTACTGGGAGCCGGCACATGAAAATGCGGTTAAATATTTATTCGGCACTAAAATGGATTATACGGGCGGCACCCTGGAAGTGCCGGGAAACAACCGGGGTGGCGGTAACCACAACCTGATCATCAGCCTGGAGGGCAATCGTTTTACCTTGAAAATGATGTAAAACTGCAGCGTATACCGCACTTCGGCATTACAGCCCGCCAAGCACCGCTACCGGCCTTCGGGTCGGCAGCGCCCTCCCCCGCATGAGCCGCCACGCGCAAAATTTCATCAAGCAAACGCAAATCCCTCTTATTCAACAAGCGGATAGCCTGCTAAGCTTGCGAGCCGGTTTTTGCTCGCGCCTCAGGATTTCAGATGTCCTCGTTGCTTCGCTGCCTTTTTCTCCTGCTCTTGGTACTGCCGCTGGCAGCCTGTGACGACGCCCCGCGCTTCACTCAGGCTGAGCCAGGGGAAGCCATGGGTGGCGGCACGTCGACGGTCAACAAGCACGACAAAAATGCCTTTTCGATGGCCTCCGCCAACCTGACAGCGAGCCGACAACTGGACTTCAGTGTCGGCAACAGCTTCTTCCGCAACCCTTGGGTAATTGCACCGTCCACAACCACCGCTCGTGACGGCCTGGGCCCCCTGTTCAACACCAATGCCTGCCAGAACTGTCACATCAGGGACGGTCGCGGCCACCCTCCTGGGCCAGATGCCAAAAGCGCAGCCTCGATGCTGGTGCGCCTGTCGATCCCGAATGCAACAGAATATCTGCCGGTCATCGAACGCCTGGGTGTCGTCCCCGAACCGGCCTATGGCGGACAGTTGCAGGATATGGCTGTGCCTGGGGTTGCACCCGAAGGCAAGGTCCGGGTGGAATACACACCACACAGCGTCACCTTCACAGACGGCACCACGGTCGAGCTGCGCAAGCCAAAGCTGCTTATCAGCCAACTTGGCTACGGGCCAATGCATCCCGACACACGTTTCTCCGCACGTGTCGCACCGCCGATGATTGGCCTAGGTCTGCTGGAAGCCATTCCGGAAGAGGCCATCCTGGCCAACGCCGATCCCTACGACAGCAACGGTGACGGCATCCGAGGCCATGTCAATCAGGTGTGGGACGACGCCCAGGGTAAAACCGTCATGGGCCGCTTTGGCTGGAAAGCCGGGCAACCGAATCTCAACCAGCAAAACGTGCACGCCTTCTCCGGCGACATGGGCCTGACCACCCGCCTGCGCCCGATAGACGACTGCACACCGACACAAACCGACTGCCTGAATGCCCGCCAAGACCGTGGTGAACCGGAGGTCAGCGATAACATTCTGCGTTTGATGTTGTTCTATACCCGCAATCTGGCAGTGCCCGCACGCAAGGATGTCGACTCACCACAGGTGCTGGCCGGCAAGAACCTGTTCTTCGAAGCCGGTTGCCAACGCTGCCATATCCCGACGTTCACCACCTCGGCAAACGCCGCGGAGCCGGAGCAGGCCAACCAGGTGATCCGCCCGTATACCGACCTGCTGCTGCACGACATGGGGCCGGATCTGGCGGACGATCGCAGCGAGTTTGCCGCCGGTGGCCGCGACTGGCGTACCGCACCGCTGTGGGGCATCGGCATGACCGAAACAGTCAGTGGCCACACCCAATTCCTGCACGACGGCCGGGCGCGCAACCTGCTCGAAGCGGTGCTTTGGCACGGCGGCGAAGCAAAGGCCGCCCAACAACACGTCTTGACCTTCAATGCAGAGCAACGCGCCGCGCTGCTGGCATTCCTGAACTCACTCTAGCCATAGGAGCCGGGCATGTTCCGTCCCAAACTGTTATTTACCAGCCTCGCCGCCCTAGCGCTGGGCGCCTGCTCGCCGCAGGATCCGCAAGCGGTCACTTCCGCCGCGATTGCCAAGCAAGTGATCCTGCCCACCTACAGCCGCTGGGTCGAAGCCGACCGTCAGCTGGCCGTCAGCGCGCTGGCCTTCTGCGAAGGCAAGAACAGCCTGGAAACCGCACGGGCTGACTTCCTTCACGCCCAAAAGGCCTGGGCAGAGTTGCAACCACTGCTGATCGGGCCGCTGGCCGAGGGCAACCGCGCCTGGCAGGTGCAGTTCTGGCCAGACAAGAAAAACCTGGTAGGACGCCAGGTAGAACAACTGATCAACAGTGACAAGCCGATCGATGCCAGCACCCTCGCCAACTCCAGCGTCGTGGTCCAGGGGCTCTCGGCTTACGAGTACATCCTGTTTGACAGCAAGCCAGACACCGCCAATGCCGAGCAGAAAGCCCGCTACTGCCCGCTGCTGGTTGCCATCGGCGAGCGTCAGAAAGCCCTGGCCGAAGAAATCCTGAAGGGCTGGAACAAGAACGACGGCGTGCTCGCACAGATGACCAAGTTCCCGAACCAGCGCTATGCCGACTCTCACGAAGCGATTGCCGACGTGCTCCGCGCCCAGGTCACTGCGCTGGACACCCTGAAGAAAAAACTCGGCACGCCGATGGGTCGCATGAGCAAGGGCATCCCGCAGCCACTGCAGGCAGAAGCCTGGCGTAGCCAGTCGTCTCTGAAGAGCCTGCATGCCAGCCTCAGTGCTGCACAGACAGTATGGGCCGGGGTCGACAATCAAGGGCTGCGCAGCCTGCTCGGCAGCGACCAGAAGGCCCTTGCCGACAAGATCGACGCTGCCTATGCGGCATCGCTGAAGCTGTTGGCCGACACGCCGAAGCCCCTTGGCGAGCTGCTGGAAGATGAAGCCGGTCGTGAGCAGCTGAACGCGATCTATGACAGCCTGAACGCCGTCCACCGCCTGCACGAGACTGATCTGGCCAAGGCGCTGGGTATTCAATTGGGCTTCAACGCCAACGACGGTGACTGATCATGTTGCGACGTCAGGCTCTGAAAGTCGGTAGCGCGGTGCTTGCTGCCCTCACGCTAGGCGGATGGACCCTGTTCCAGAACAAGCGTCAGCAGCCCCTGCTGCTCTCGGCCCGCGACGATAGCGACGGCAACCACTACGCCGTCGGCTACCGCCTGGACGGTAGCCAGGTATTCGCGACCCAGGTCGGACAGCGTTGCCACGACATCATCAATCACCCTGAACTGCCCATCGCCCTGTTCGTGGCGCGTCGACCCGGTACCGAGAGCTATCTGGTCGACTTGCGCGACGGCCGCCTGCTGCAAACCGTCACCTCACAGCCGAACCGTCATTTCTATGGCCACGCGGTGATTCACAAGGGCGGTGAATGGCTGTATGCCACCGAGAACGACACCACTGATCCGGGGCGGGGTGTACTTGGGGTCTACCGATTCGAGGGCGAACGGCTGCAGCACAGTGGCGAGCTGCCCACCCACGGCCTTGGCCCGCATCAGGTGTCCTGGCTACCCGATGGTGAAACCCTGGTGGTCGCCAACGGCGGTATTCGCACCGAAGCCGAAAGCCGCGTCGAGATGAACCTCGATGCCATGGAACCCAGCCTGGTATTGATGCACCGCGACGGCACCTTGCTGAGCAAGGAAACCCTGAGCCAGCAAATGAACAGCGTTCGTCACCTGGCCGTTGCCAGCGACGGCACGCTGGTCGCTTGTCAGCAGTTCATGGGCGACGCTCACGAAACCGCTGAACTGCTGGCGATCAAACGCCCAGGGCAGCCCTTCCTGCCATTCCCCGTGGCGCAGGCACAGTTGCAGTCAATGGCGAACTACACCGCCAGTGTCGCGGTACACAGTGAGTTGCGACTGGTTGCACTGACCGCACCTCGGGCCAACCGCCTGTTCATCTGGGATCTGGACACGGGTGCAACGCGCCTGGATGCCCCGATGCCCGACTGCGCCGGTGTTGGCGCAGTCGCAGACGGTTTCGTCGTCACCTCGGGCCAGGGCCGCTGCCGGCTCTATGATTGCCGCAAGGCAGAACCGGTCGGCCAACCGTTGCAGTTGCCGCCCGGGCTTTGGGACAACCATCTGCACCTGACGTGAGTAGCATCAAGGGGAAATGGACTTCCCTGCATTAGGCAAAGGCGTAATATTCGACAACACTGCACAACAGTGAGCAGGTGTTCGTCAGTGCTGTGCCTGCCTGTCTAGCCTCCAAGGAAATGGAATATGCTGCGCCGCCGCATGCTGATCATGTTGGGTGTCGTGTTGCTGATTGTGCTGATTCTGGGAGGCTACAAAGCCTTCAGTATCTATCAGCAAATTCAGCAATTCAGCGCGCCAAGACCTCCCGTGAGCGTAGCGGCGACTGCCGCGCGCGAACAGCTCTGGCAGAGTCGACTGCCCGCAGTTGGCAGCCTCAAGGCGTTTCAGGGGGTCAATCTGAGCCTGGAGACCGCCGGTACGGTCAAGACCCTGCTGTTCGAGTCAGGCCAGCGGATCAGAGTAGGCCAGCCCCTCTTGCAGCTCGACAGCGACGTGGAAAGCGCCTTGCTGGGCACCGCGATGGCGGACCTCGGGCTGGCGCAGGTCGAGTATGGACGCGGCAGCCAGCTGATCGACAGTCAGGCAATCTCCAAAGGCGAGTTTGATCGCCTCGCAGCACAACTGCTGCGCAGCAAAGCCGTGGTCGCCCAACTCAAAGGTTCCTTGGCGAAAAAGACGATCCTTGCGCCGTTCAGCGGTACCATTGGTATCCGCCAGGTCGATATCGGCGACTACCTGCCCAGTGGCACAGTGATCGCCACCCTTCAGGACCTGAGCAGCCTGTACGCTGACTTTTACGTGGCCGAACAGGCGTTTCCCAAACTGGGCATCGGCCAGCAGGTACTGGTCAGCGTTGCAGCCTACCCCAACCAGACGTTCCCTGGCGCCATCAGCGCTATCAACCCCAAGGTTGAAGACAGCACCCGTAATGTGCAGGTCCGCGCCACCCTGGCGAACCCCGATGGCAAGCTGTTACCCGGCATGTTCACCAGCCTGCAAATACTGCTGCCCAACCCGCGCACGGAAGTGGTCGTCCCTGAGACTGCGGTCACCTACACCCTGTATGGCACCTCGGTGTACGTCGCAGTGCCCAAGACCGCCGAGGACGGCCAGCCACAAAAGACCCCTGACGGCCAACCGGTGTGGGTGGCAGAGCGCCGTTTCATTGAAGCCGGCGAGCGCCGTGAAGGCCTGGTGGTCATCGCCAAAGGCGTTAAGGTAGGTGAACAGGTGGTGACGGCCGGTCAACTGAAACTCAGCCAAGGCGCCCTGATCACCGTCAGCCCGGACAAGACTCTGACGGGCGAGCCGGCCACCTCGCCACGCGTCGATTGATCAAGGAACCTTCATGGCCTTAACCGATCCGTTCATTCGCCGCCCTGTACTGGCCAGTGTGGTCAGCCTGCTGATCGTCCTGCTCGGCTTCCAGGCCTGGAGCTCGTTGCAGATCCGTCAGTATCCGCAGATGGAAAACGCCCTGATCACGGTGACCACCGCCTACCCCGGCGCCAACGCGGAAACCATTCAAGGCTACATCACCCAGCCCATGCAGCAGAGCCTGGCAAGCGCAGAGGGCATTGACTATATGACCTCGGTGAGCCGGCAGAATTTCTCGGTGATATCGATCTACGCCCGAATCGGCTCGGACAGTGACCGGATGTTTACCGAACTGCTGGCCAAGGCCAATGAGGTAAAGAACAAACTGCCTCAAGATGCCGAAGACCCGGTCCTGAGCAAGGAGGCCGCTGGCGCCTCGGCGCTGATGTACATCAGCTTCTACAGCAGCGAACTGAGCAACCCGCAGATCACCGATTACCTGTCACGGGTGATCCAGCCCAAGCTGGCAACATTGCCGGGCATGGCTGAAGCAGAGATCCTCGGCAACCAGTTGTTCGCGATGCGCATCTGGATCGACCCGGTCAAACTCGCAGGCTATGGCCTGAGCGCCAGCGATGTGACTGACGCGGTACGGCGCTACAACTTCCTTTCTGCAGCGGGCGAAGTCAAAGGCGAATACGTGGTCACCAGTATCAACGCCAGCACTGAGCTCAAGTCGGCCGAAGCCTTCGCCGCCATCCCGCTGAAAACCATGGGCGATAGCCGGGTGCTGCTGCGCGATGTGGCCCGGGTGCAAATGGGCGCGGAGAACTACGATACGGTCAGTTCTTTCGATGGCACCCCGTCGGTCTACATCGGCATCAAGGCGACGCCAGCGGCCAACCCGCTGGATGTCATCAAGGAAGTGCGCAAACTGATGCCGGAACTGAACAGCCAGTTACCGCCCAACCTGAAAGCCTCCATCGCTTACGACGCCACACTGTTCATCCAGGCCTCGATCAACGAAGTGATCAAAACCCTGGCGGAAGCCGTGCTGATCGTGATCGTCGTGGTCTTTCTCTTCCTCGGGGCGCTGCGCTCGGTGCTGATTCCGGTCATCACCATTCCATTGTCGATGATCGGCGTACTGTTTTTCATGCAACTGATGGGCTACTCAATCAACCTGCTGACCCTGCTGGCCATGGTGCTGGCGATTGGTCTGGTGGTGGACGACGCCATTGTCGTCGTGGAAAACATCCACCGGCACATCGAAGCTGGCGAGACGCCCTTGGAGGCCTCGTTGGCAGGGGCGCGAGAAATTGCGATACCCGTGGTCTCGATGACCATCACGCTGGCAGCGGTGTACGCGCCGATTGGCTTTTTACAAGGCCTTACCGGCGCACTGTTCAAGGAGTTCGCCTTGACCCTCGCTGGCGCCGTGATCATCTCCGGGATCGTCGCCCTGACCCTGTCGCCCATGATGTGCTCAATGCTCCTGCGCCATCAAGCCAACACCCACGGCCTGGCCTATCGCCTCGACCAGCTATTTGAACGCCTCAAGCAGCGTTACCAGAAAATCCTCCACGGCACACTCAACACGCGCCCCGTAGTGTTGGTGTTTGCCGTGATCGTCCTGTGCCTGATTCCGGTGCTGCTGATGTTCACCAAGAAAGAGCTGGCACCGGACGAAGACCAAGGCATCGTGTTCATGCTGGCCACCGCACCACAGCCAGCCAACCTGAACTACCTGAATGCCTACACCGACGAATTCATAAACATTTTCAAGGCATTCCCGGAGTACTACTCATCCTTCCAGATCAATGGCTTCAACGGGGTGCAGTCAGGCATCGGAGGTTTCCTGCTAAAGCCCTGGAATGAGCGGGAGCGAACCCAAATGGCACTATTGCCAGAGGTTCAGGCAAAGCTCAACCAGATCAGTGGCCTGCAGGTCTTCGGCTTCAATCTGCCATCACTGCCCGGTACGACCCAAGGTTTGCCCTTCGAGTTTGTCATCAACACCCCGAACGATTACGCATCGCTGCTGCAAGTGGCCGAGCAGGTAAAAACACGCGCCGAGGCCACCGGAAAATTTGCCTTTCTCGACATCGATCTGGCCTTCGACAAGCCCGAAGTCGTCGTCGATATTGATCGGGCCAAGGCCGCACAAATGGGGGTGACCATGGCCACGCTAGGGAGCACACTCGCGACCTTGCTGGGTGAGGCTGAGATCAACCGGTTCACCCTTGAAGGACGCAGCTACAAGGTCATTGCCCAGGTCGAGCGCGCCTACCGTGACAACCCTGGCTGGCTGAACAACTACTACGTCAAGAATGAACAAGGGCAAATGCTGCCGCTGTCGACGCTGATCACCGTCAGCGACCGCGCACGACCGCGCCAACTGAATCAGTTCCAACAGCTGAACTCGGCCATTATCCAGGGCGTACCGCTGGTCAGTATGGGGGAGGCCATCGAAACCGTACGCAACATCGCCCGCGAAGAAGCCCCCGCCGGGTACGCCTTTGACTACAGTGGCGTTGCACGCCAATTCATCCAGGAGGGCTCGGCACTGTGGGTCACCTTTGGCCTGGCGTTGGCCATCATCTTCTTGGTACTGGCAGCGCAGTTCGAGAGTTTCCGCGACCCTCTGGTCATTCTGGTGACAGTCCCGCTATCAATCTGCGGCGCACTGATTCCGCTGTTCCTTGGCCTGTCGAGCATGAACATCTATACCCAGGTCGGGCTGGTCACCTTGATCGGACTGATCAGCAAACACGGCATCCTGATCGTCGAATTCGCCAATCAGTTACGTCGGCAAAATGGCTTGTCGGTACGAGAAGCCATAGAAGAGGCCGCCGCGATTCGCCTGCGCCCGGTACTGATGACCACTGCCGCGATGGTCTTTGGCATGGTGCCCTTGATTCTGGCCAGCGGCGCCGGGGCGGTCAGTCGCTTCGACATCGGCACCGTGATTGCCACCGGCATGTCGGTGGGAACCCTGTTCACGCTCTTTGTCCTGCCCTGCGTCTACACCCTGCTGGCCAAGGCGGACGCTCCGCCAGGGGTCGGGGACTCACAACCAACCTGAATAGCCCATAATCAAAAGCCCCGTCGTTGACGAGGCTTTTCAGGTTACCCAAAACAGGATCAGCTTTGGGGTCGAAGCCCTTGCCTCAAGCCGAACAACAACAGTAGCAAGTCGTGATCGGGCGTGGCCACGACCCGATCCTTGACAACATGTGGCGTAGGGCAGTGGGCCGTGTCGCTGAGGATACCAGGGCCGGGTTCATCCCACGCGGCTGCCGCAGCGGTGGCTATTGCCAGACCACCCAGGAAGAACAGACCTCGAGCAATTTCTAGTTTCATTACTCTAAACCTTTGACAGCGCTGCCAAACACCCTGAGGTAAAAATAGAGCAGCTTTTGCCAGTCTGCGTTGCGCCACGACGAATGGTGACGCAACTATGTGATCGTTGTAGGCGGCCAAACGGCTGCCGTGGCGGTGACAGGCAGGCGCCTCCTAGCCTTTACGCAGCACGTAAACGCGCCACATGGCGTAGAACGGCAAAAAATCCAACCGTTCCTGAATGCGGAATCCTGCTTCGACGAACTCCTGCTCCACCGTGGCAGCAGGCAGCACAAAGCGATTCTGGCGAGCCTCTTCTGAACCTGTTTTCGCCAAGCGACGTGCTTCCAGCTTTTTACGTCGCCAGGCTTTGAAGTTGCCATCGACCCAGAGCGAGAGGATCACGCTGTCACGGGAGACACGTTGAAACTCGGAGAGAATGACCTTGCGGTGCGCCGCTTCACCAACCTGCTGAAAGAGTCGCATACAGAAAATGCTGTCGACGGCATTGTCGGGCAACTCGATGTTGAATGCAGAGGTCTGCAGGGTGCGCACACGCTCGACGACACCGGCCGGTTGCGACGTACGAGCGGTTTCAAGCATCGCTTCCGAGTTGTCGGCGCCGAGGATCACACGATTGTTTTTTTCCGCCAGCAACGGCCAAAAATGCCCGGCACCACACGGCAGATCAAGCACAAGACCCGGCTCCCCCGACAGCGCCAGCGCACGACGCGCCAACTGTTCATCACGCTGGTGGGACAGACGGCGCGCCAACCCATCTTGATGCTTGAGAAAGCAATCCTGAGCCTGTTGCTGATCGTGCTTCTCGGAAAACTCGAGCTTGATGGGACTGCGCATTCTGCCTCTCCTGACTCCATTGGCGCCCACCTTATTCAGGTGGGCGTTGGCGTCAGGTCATGCGGATGTGAAAAAAACGTTAAACACGTTCACACCAACTTCATCCTGTTTCAGGACGGGGTTAGCCGATGATCTCATCCCGATCAGTCAATTGACTTCGGCCGTGGCTCAGATCGACATGGAAGCGACAGCCATTGGGTGTCATGGCCGTGAGGCTGACAATCCAGCACTGGTCATCACAGATCCGCTGTACCAATGACAACCCCAACCCCAGCCCCTCACCACGCTTTTCTCCACCGCGTACAAACGGCTGGAACATGGCTTCACGCTGCTCTTCAGGAATGCCCACGCCACTGTCTTCAACCATGAACCCGGAGGGCTCCAAGGTTAAGCGAATGAAACCGCGTTCAGTGTAATGCGCCGCATTACGCAGCAGATTGCCCATCACCGCCTGCAGAAAGGTTGCATTGTAGAGAACCGATCCCGCAGCGCCTGCGCTGTAGTACAACTGCAGACCTTTCTGTTCAATGGTGTCGCGCCACACCCCCAGCAGGTCATCAGCGACTTCTTTCAGGGTCGCCTGCGAGGCAACGGCCCCCTCATCACGCTGAGCCCGAGCCAACATCAGGAAGGTTTTGACCAACTCACGCATTTCCTCGCTGGCCCTGGCGATACGCTCGACCTGTGCCCTTGCGCGGTCATCGAGCTTCGTGTTTTCCAGCAGCAATTCGCAGGACGTGGCCAGCACCATCAAGGGTGTACGCAACTCATGACTGACATCGCTGGTGAACAAGCGCTCACGGGTCAATGCATCGCGCAATCGGCCCAAGGTGGCATCGAATGCCACCGCCAGTTGCCCGACCTCATCCGCGGCATAATCCGGAGCCAGAGGCGGTGCCAGGCCCAACAATTGATCGCGGTGGCGAACCTGACGAGCCAAACGGATCACCGGCGCCATTACCTTGCGCGCCAACACCCAGCCCAGGAACACCGCCAGCGCCAGGCTCAACACAAAGCCGACCACCACGACGGCAAAAAGCACACGCTCGCGCTCTTCGAAATCACTTTGATCCTGCAACAGGACATAGCGACGGCCATCTACGATCTCGACCATCGCGTGATACGACAGTTGATCACGAAAGACCTCATGAAACCCCGGGTCCAGGTGCCTGAGATCCTTGGGCAAGGCAAAGTCATCGCGCCCGCCGCTGAAGTAGAACAGTTGATCTGGCCGCGGCCTGTGGCTCCAGTCACTCACGCTGTCCATCAACAACAACCGCTGCAGATCGCCACCCAATACGGCAGAGATCAAACGCTCTTCGACCAGATGTACTGTCGCCACAATACCGAAAGCGAACGCTCCCGCGACCAAGGCGCTCATCAAGGCAAAGGCGATGATGATCCGCTGCGCCAGGCTTTGCTTAAACTCCATCGCGGCCCTCGGCCATGCGGTACCCCACACCATGTACCGTGTGCAGCAATGGCTTGTCGAACGGCTTGTCGATCACCTGGCGTAGTTGATGAACGTGGCTACGCAGGCTATCACTGTCAGGACAGTCATCCCCCCAGAGCGCCTCTTCAAGCACTTCGCGGCGCAACACATGGGGGCTTTTTTGCATGAGTACGGCAAGCAATTTCAGGCCGACCGGGTTCAACTTGAGCAAGCGCCCTTGGCGCGTGACCTCAAGCGTGTCCAGGTCATAACTCAAATCACCGACTTGCAGGCTGCGGCGTCCGCCACCCTGAGCACGACGCAGCACCGCCTCAATACGTGCGGCCAACTCCGACAGGGCAAATGGCTTGAGCAGGTAATCGTCGGCGCCCGAGCGAAAACCCTGCAGACGGTCGTCAAGTTGGTCACGGGCGGTGAGCATGATCACCGGCGTGTCGCGCCGGGCATCCTCGCGCAAGCGCTTGCATAGCGTGTAGCCGTCAATACCGGGTAACATGATGTCGAGCACAATCAGGTCATAGTGTTCGGTCGCCGCCAGGTGCAAACCCGAGAGGCCGTCCTGGGCACAATCGACCGTGTAGCCCTTGAGGCCAAGGTAATCTGCCAGATTGGCCAGAATATCGCGGTTGTCTTCAACCAATAGAATTCGCATGGGTATCCCCCGTTCACTGCATTTGCCTGCTTGGCAGGCGCAGCTTAAGGCCATCGCTCACGTACTGCCAGATCAGAACAGATTTATCACTGGTTAACGTTTTTTTCACCGAGTATTCACAGACTACGCACCCCCCTCCACAGAAAATCACCGGTCGCTACGTCAAGCCTATACCCGGCTCGGGCTTGCCGACCGGGACTGTCCATTTTGTTTGCCAGGACCTGTCATGCCTGAAGCCCACATCCGCCCACCATCGCGCCCCATCAACGCCTGGCTGTACCTCGGCCTTCCCCTTTTAGTCGCCACCGCCCTGCTCCTTCTGGAACTGACCAGCCTGGACATGAACATTGCCAAGTGGGCCTATGACCCTGTGGCAGGCCAGTTCATCGGACGACACAGCTTCTTTCTTGAAGACATCCTGCATGATCGGGCCAAACAAGTTGTAATCGTCTTGGGATTGGCAGCGATTGTCGGGTTTATCGCCAGCCTGCTGCTGAAGAAACTCAACCCCTGGCGCCGCGAACTGGGTTGCCTGGTAATGGCAATGGCCGTGTCTACCAGCTTTGTAACCCCGCTCAAGGCAGTAACCGCTGTGCAGTGTCCTTGGAGCCTGCAGGAATTCGGCGGCAAAGAGACCTACAGCGAACTGCTCAGCCCACGCCCAGCAACGGACAAACCCGGACGCTGCTGGCCAGGCGGCCATGCGGCCACTGGTTTTACCCTGTTCGCACTGTTCTTCGTGCTCCGTGATCGACGCCCACGCATGGCACGGGCAGCACTGTGGTTTGCCTTTGGGCTGGGCACCGTGTTTTCGGTCGGACGGATGCTGCAAGGCGCGCACTTCTTCTCGCACAATGTCTGGACTGCTGTGTTCTGCTGGTTGATCAGCCTGGGCTGCTACTACGCCGTGCTGTACCGCAGACCGGCCACCGCTGAAGTGCCTGCACCAGCAACAGCCCAAACCCGATAAGCGAATTGCCCTACAGGGGATGTGTTCAAGCAGTGTGATCCAACTGCAGCGAACACACTGACCTACTGCTACCTTCGCAGGTAGGCCCTGTGGCAGCGATATCCCCGTAAATCGAGTAGGAGGCGAGTTCACACCCGCCGTCCTCTCACACCACCGTGCGTACGGTTCCGTACACGGCGGTTCA
>NZ_PJQQ01000122.1:0-355 GCF_002858665.1 Pseudomonas sp. FFUP_PS_473 | reverse complement strand
CGAGTGCTTCTTGATGAAGGCGTACTTCAGCCGCACTCCTTGGCAAAGTACGCGGCGGCCTTTTTTAAGATGTCTCGCTCTTCCGTCACGCGCTTGAGTTCAGCGCGTAGCTTGCGCAGTTCGGCCTGCTGATCGTCGTCTTGCTGACGCTGCTCTTGGGGCTTGCTGTAGACCTTGATCCAGGCGTAAAGACTGTGCACGGACATGCCCAGGCGCTGGGCGACATCGGCGACAGGTTTGCCTTTCTCGGTCACTTGCTTGACCGCTTCGATCTTGAATTCTTCGGGGTAACGCTGACGACTCATGGCACCTCCTATTTGGGCCTCATTATGAGGCTTGGAGGTGTCTACGAAAC
>NZ_PJQQ01000121.1:0-379 GCF_002858665.1 Pseudomonas sp. FFUP_PS_473 | reverse complement strand
GGGTAATCAGTCGAGTGCTTCTTGATGAAGGCGTACTTCAGCCGCACTCCTTGGCAAAGTACGCGGCGGCCTTTTTTAAGATGTCTCGTTCTTCTGTCACACGCTTAAGTTCGGCCCGAAGCTGACGCAGCTCGGCTTGCTGGTCATCATCTTTCTGACGCTGTTCTTGGGGCTTGCTGTAGAGCTTGATCCAGGCGTAGAGACTGTGAACGGACATCCCCAGGCGCTCGGCGACATCGGCAACAGGTTTACCTTTCTCGGTCACTTGCTTGACCGCTTCGATTTTGAACTCTTCGGGGTAACGCTGGCGACTCATGGCACCTCCTATTTGGGCCTCATTATGAGGCTTGGAGGTGTCTAGGGAACCAGGGGCGATTCA
>NZ_PJQQ01000120.1:0-380 GCF_002858665.1 Pseudomonas sp. FFUP_PS_473 | reverse complement strand
TCAACGGTGATGCTGCCTTCTTTCGCGCCCGCGGCGATGGTGACGACCTGGTTGTTGCTCAGGGTCACCTTCATTTCCGTGCCGGCCGGGTTGGTCAGCGACACGGTGTAGACGATCTTGCCGCCTTCGGTCACTTCGCCAGTTGCGCTGACGCTCAGGCCAGTCGAATCCTGGGTGCCTGGACCGTCGGTTACGGTCGTGGTTGGCTTGCCTGCCGCTTCTACTTTCTCGTAGTTGCCGCCACTGATGTCCGTGATGCTGTTGGTCAGCGGCGCGTTGGTGTTGTGGACGTTGTTCGGCGCGGTGAACGGCACCGAACCCGAGGACTCACCCACCGGAATGGTAATGGTCTGGCCGTTGGCCAGGGTCACCACCAGCGG
>NZ_PJQQ01000119.1:0-386 GCF_002858665.1 Pseudomonas sp. FFUP_PS_473 | reverse complement strand
GACGCCTACTGGCGGCATAACCTGTTCGGCCCTTGGTGGCGCGGTTAACCGCCACTTACTACGGCTTCGGCTGACTTCTGCACGCTCATCCCGTCGCCTCTCGACGCTCGGTAGCACAATGGCAAACGTACAGATCTCCCAGGGTAATTCGCGCGACCTTCCTGCTTATGCCTGTCGGATCTACGTCACAGCGTTCCGTGCAAGTATTGGGCTTTGGCGATTTGTGCCACCTCACCCCGCTGTGCCGCCTCTATCCGCTTCCTGTACGTCAGGCCAGCATTTTGCCTCGGGCTTCCTTCAGATTCGCAGTCACCCGCGACACCCTTGCCTCTGGCTAACACTTCCCCTTGCCGGGTGTGTAGAGGACTTTCACCTCCAAGTCACCC
>NZ_PJQQ01000118.1:0-389 GCF_002858665.1 Pseudomonas sp. FFUP_PS_473 | reverse complement strand
AAGCTGCCCAGGTTGATGGTGATATCGTTTTCGTCATTGCCGGCTGCATGGTCCAGCGGCTTGAGCAGGGTGAAGGTATACGCACCGGCGCTGGTGAGGCTGAAGGTGAACACGTCCACCACACCGGCCTTGGCGGTAAGGGTGTTGCCCACGACGCTGTACACCAGTGCCACGCCGCCCGAGCTCAGTGCCGGCAAGCCGCTGGTGTCACTCGACAAGCCATAGCTCAGCGGCGTATCGGCACCGGACTGGAAGATGCCGGTCACGCTGCCACTGGCGGTGGTCGCCTCGCCAGCAACGTCGCCGGTTCCGCCAGGGATGCCGTTGGTCAGGCCGTCTTCGTCAACGGTGCCCGTGACAGGGGTGCCGGTTGCCGTTGGGGTGTCGTC
>NZ_PJQQ01000117.1:0-375 GCF_002858665.1 Pseudomonas sp. FFUP_PS_473 | reverse complement strand
CTGCGGCTGGATCACCTCCTTAATCGACGACATCAGCTGCTTCATAAGCTCCCACACGAATTGCTTGATTCATTGAAGAAGACGATTGGGTCTGTAGCTCAGTTGGTTAGAGCGCACCCCTGATAAGGGTGAGGTCGGCAGTTCGAATCTGCCCAGACCCACCAATTACTGGGGCCATAGCTCAGCTGGGAGAGCGCCTGCCTTGCACGCAGGAGGTCAGCGGTTCGATCCCGCTTGGCTCCACCATCTCCACTTGCTTACCACGTCAAAGCTTAGAAATGAATATTCGCGTCGAATATTGATTTCTGAACTTTTTCAGAATCGTTCTTTAAAAATTTGGGTATGTGATAGAAATAGACTGAATAGCACTTTCAC
>NZ_PJQQ01000116.1:0-404 GCF_002858665.1 Pseudomonas sp. FFUP_PS_473 | reverse complement strand
CACCGACGCCATCGCAGGCAAGCCAGCTCCAACAGAGCCCGCGCAGCCTGTAGGAGCCGGGCTTGCCCGCGATGCAGGCGCCGCGCACTCACTGACACCGCGCCGACGCCATCGCAGGCAAGCCAGCTCCAACAGAGCCCGCGCAGCCTGTAGGAGCCGGGCTTGCCCGCGATGTGCAGACGCCGCGCACTCGCTGACACCCCACCGACGCCATCGCAGGCAAGCCAGCTCCAACAGAGTCCGCGCAAGCTGTAGGAGCCGGGCTTGCCCGCGATGCAAACGCCGCGAACTCACTGGCACCCCACCGACGCCATCGCAGGCAAGCCTGCTTGTATGTTTAGACTTGAAGGGGTGGGTGGGACTAAAGCCTCGCTTCTGACTCTGACCAGTACAGACTGTTGGAG
>NZ_PJQQ01000115.1:0-420 GCF_002858665.1 Pseudomonas sp. FFUP_PS_473 | reverse complement strand
CCAGCTTGGCTAGCCTGCTGGATGCCCCATAAGGAGAGCGGCTATCGTGCCATTTCAGGCCGCTACATCGTCGATGCTGGGGGGGTTCTGTATAGCCATTGTTTAAGCGATGCCGGGGGGGGTGTGTATAGCCGCAGTTTCAGCGACCGAGGAGGAGATCTTGGGCGGGTCCTTGGCGAAGAAAATCGTGCTTAGCCGGGATGGCTCGGTTCGCTCAGACGCCAAACGATCGCGATGCTTCGGAGGCGGTATCTCGTTCAATTTCGTAATTAGCACGCTCCGATTTTTTAACTGACTGTTGCACTTGCTCCTTGAGGCCGCCATTTCCGCCCTTCCTGACACTGGGCGGCGGCAAAAACTGAGTGCAACACCTGACCTTTCCGGTACGGTGCTGCCCCTATGTCTTATACCGAACTCAGC
>NZ_PJQQ01000012.1:0-149208 GCF_002858665.1 Pseudomonas sp. FFUP_PS_473 | reverse complement strand
CGCTGAGTTCGGTATAAGACATAGGGGCAGCACCGTACCGGAAAGGTCAGGTGTTGCACTCAGTTTTTGCCGCCGCCCTTTCTTTCTGCACTGCGTCATTGTCAGTTACTGGACATGCGTGTCGAGCGTGCCGATGCTGACGGTATGACACTGGTTCTGCCCTACGCACAGAAAATTGTCGGTAATCCACAGACCGGTGCGATTCATGGCGGCGCCTTGACCACCCTGATGGATACCACCTGCGGCATGGCCACGCTGTGCGTGTTGCCGGTGTTCGAGGTGTGCCCGACCCTTGATCTGCGTATTGACTACATGCATCCCTCGGAAGCGGGGAAGGATATCTACGGCTACGCACAGTGCTATCGCGTCACCCGGGACGTGATCTTCACCCGAGGCATGGCGTACCAGGATGATCCGCAGCGACCGATTGCGCAGGTGGTGGGTACCTTTATGCGCTTGGGTAAAGGCGTCAAGGGCGGGCAGGGGTTCGCCAGTCAACTCAAGGACGGTCTGCTGTGATTCCGCGTGAGGTTCATCAGCAGCTGCGCGCGGCCCATGCCGAGGGCAACTATGCGCCACTTCTGGATCTGATCCCCTATGCCGGGTTGATCGGTATCGAGTGCAGCCGTCAGGGTGAAGACTTGTTGTTTCGTCTGCCTGCCAACCCCGACAACATCGGTAATCCCTTGTTGCCCGCCATTCATGGGGGCGTGATTGCCGGGTTCATGGAGCTATCGGCCGCCCTCTATCTGCTGATTTTCAGTGAAAGCGCGGCCATACCCAAAATCATCGACTTCTCGGTCGACTACCTCCGGGCCGGGTACTTCCGTGATACCTATGCCCAGTGTCAGCTCTGGCGTCAGGGGCGACGAGTGACCAATGTCGCGATTACCGCCTGGCAGGGCAGTCAGGCCGAACCCATCGCCACTGCTCGCGCGCATTTCAAGATCGAAGAATTATTGCCGCCCTTGAAATAGTGCGCAGTGCCCCCATCTGTTGTTCATCCCGCTGCAACGACCAGGCGAGGGTGCCTATCGCGCTTGCCTGGTCAGTGGCCACTGTCAATAGATTGGAGTTTTGAAGACCATGAGTGTGGAAACTCAAAAAGAAACCCTGGGCTTCCAGACCGAGGTGAAGCAGCTGTTGCACCTCATGATCCATTCGCTGTATTCGAACAAGGAAATTTTCCTTCGCGAATTGATTTCCAACGCCTCCGATGCAGTGGACAAGCTACGTTTCGAAGCCCTGTCCAAGCCTGAGCTGCTTGAAGGCGGCGCCGAGCTGAAAATCCGTGTGAGCTTCGACAAGGAAGCAGGTACCGTTACCCTCGAGGACAACGGTATTGGCATGAGCCGCGAGGATGTGATCACGCACCTGGGCACCATTGCCAAGTCTGGCACCGCCGATTTCATGAAAAACCTCACCGGTGACCAGAAGAAAGATTCGCACCTGATCGGTCAGTTCGGTGTGGGCTTCTACTCCGCATTCATCGTCGCCGACAAGGTTGATGTGTTCAGCCGTCGTGCCGGCCTGTCTGCTGCCGAGGGTGTTCACTGGTCCTCCAAAGGTGAAGGCGAATTCGAAGTTGCCACTGTCGAAAAGGCCGAGCGTGGTACCCGTATCGTCCTGCACCTGAAGAAGGACGAGACCGAGTTCGCCGATGGCTGGCGCCTGCGCAACGTCATCAAGAAGTACTCCGACCATATCGCCTTGCCGATCGAGCTGCCCAAGCAGGTCGAGGTTGCCGAAGGTGAGGAAAAGCCGGCCGAAGCATGGGAAACCGTCAACCGCGCCAGCGCCCTGTGGACCCGTCCGCGTACTGAAATCAAGGACGAGGAGTACCAGGAGTTCTACAAGCACATCGGTCACGACTTTGAAAACCCGCTGGCCTGGAGCCACAACAAGGTCGAGGGCAAGCTTGAGTACAATTCGCTGCTGTACGTACCGGCCCGTGCGCCGTTCGATCTGTACCAGCGTGAAGCACCGCGTGGCCTGAAGCTCTACGTGCAGCGTGTGTTCATCATGGACCAGGCGGAGTCGTTCCTGCCGTTGTACCTGCGCTTCATCAAGGGCGTGGTCGATTCCAATGACCTGTCGCTGAATGTGTCGCGGGAAATCCTGCAGAAGGACCCGATCATCGACTCGATGAAGTCGGCACTGACCAAGCGCGTTCTGGATATGCTGGAGAAGCTGGCGAAGAACGAGCCTGAGCAGTACAAAGGCTTCTGGAAGAATTTCGGCCAGGTCATGAAAGAAGGCCCGGCTGAAGACTTCGCCAACAAGGAAAAAATCGCCGGTCTCCTGCGTTTCGCTTCCACCCAGGACGACAGTGGCGAGCAAAGCGTTTCCCTGGCCGACTACCTGGCACGCGCCAAGGAAGGTCAGGACAAGATTTACTTCCTCACCGGCGAGTCGTACGCGCAGGTCAAGAACAGCCCGCACCTGGAAGTCTTCCGCAAGAAAGGCATCGAAGTGCTGCTGCTGACCGATCGTATTGACGAGTGGCTGATGAGCTACCTCAGTGATTTCGACGGCAAGCAGTTTGTCGATGTTGCGCGCGGTGATCTGGACCTGGGCAAGCTGGACTCCGAAGAGGACAAGAAGGCTCAGGAAGAAATCGCCAAGGAAAAAGAGGGCCTGGTCGAGCGCCTGAAAGGTGCGCTGGGCGATGCTGTCAGCGAAGTACGGGTTTCCCATCGTTTGACCGACTCGCCAGCCATCCTGGCTATCGGTGAGCAGGACCTGGGCCTGCAGATGCGTCAGATCCTCGAGGCCAGTGGTCAGAAGGTTCCGGACTCCAAGCCGATCTTCGAGTTCAACCCTAGCCATCCGCTGATCGAAAAACTGGACAACGAGCAGAGCGAAGACCGTTTCGCCGACTTCTCGCATATCCTCTTCGATCAGGCTGCACTGGCCGCGGGTGATAGCTTGAAGGACCCGGCGGCTTATGTACGCCGTTTGAACAAGCTGTTGGTTGAGCTGTCGGCTTAATCCGATGTAAGAGAAAACCCGCTTCGGCGGGTTTTTTCATGGGCGTCCTATGCAATTTCGGAGGTCGTGATGAACGCAGTCGTTATCGAATCGCTGGTGTATCAGCTTGATGGCAAACCCTATGAGAGCCGTTTGCTGTACACGCCGGGCAGTGGCGCACAACCGGGGTTGATAATGGCCCCGAACTGGATGGGTGTCGGGGCTGGCGCTGAAGCTATTGCCCGTGCAGTTGCGGCGCGCGGTTATGTGGTGTTGATTGCTGACCTGTACGGGCAGGCGGTACGCCCCGGCAATGCCGAGCAGGCCGGTGCGGCGATGATGCCGCTGAAGAATGACCGGCTCGAACTGCGCAAGCGTATGCAGGCGGCGCTGGCGCAGTTGCGTGAACAGACGCGCGCTGCGCTGCTGCCTGGGCAGTTGGCGGCGTTCGGCTTTTGTTTCGGCGGTTGCTGTGCGTTGGAACTGGCCCGTGATGGCGCTCCACTGAAGGCGGCGATTTCCTTCCATGGCACACTGGACACTCCGCGCCCGGCTGATGCAGCCAACATCAAGGGCGCGGTGCTGGTCTTGCATGGTGCGGATGATCCGTTGGTGCCCAGGGAGCAGTTGCCGGCATTCGAGGCTGAAATGAATGCGGCAAAGGTCGACTGGCAGTTGCTCAGCTACGGTGGAGCGGTGCACTCGTTCACCGATCCGGCAGCGAATACCCCAGGCATGATGATGTATGACGCCAGGACCGCCACGCGGGCGTTCCAGGCCATGCATAACCTGCTCGATGAGGTGTTCCAGGCGTAAGCGCTGGAAACGCGCCAGGCAACAGTCTGAGGCTTGGGGCGCGCTTTACGGCAGTGCAATGCGCTCGTGCTCTCCGGGTACGGTCGGCCAGTCGCCGGCCGCCCAGCGTGCCCGGGCCTGCTCGATCAGCGCCGGGTCGCTGGCAACGAAGTTCCAGTTCATCCGTCTTGGCCCATCCAGCGGTGCGCCGCCAATCAGTACCAGATGACATTCGCCTTCGGCGCACAGCGTCATTTCCTCGCCTTCCGGCAGAACCAGCAGGCTGCAGGGCTCTATCGGTTCGCCATTCAGGCTCGCTTCGCCTTCAAGCAGGTATACCGCACGTTGCTCATGTTCCGTCGGCAGGGGCAGTGTGGTCGCCGCCTGCATGCGCACATCGGCATAGAGGGTGGGCGAGAGCACCGGAACCGGAGATTCCAGGCAAAAGCCTTTGCCGGCGATCAGGCGGATGCTGACCCCCAGGGTGTCATGCGTTGGCAGGCTGGCGGCGGTGTAGTGGCTGTAATGCGCTGGGCCCTGTTCGGCATGTTTCGGTGATGCCAGCCAGACTTGCAGGCCGTGCAGGCGTGAGCCGCTGGCGAGCAGGTCCGCAGGCGTACGCTCGATATGGGCTACGGCGCTGCCTGCCGTCATCCAGCTGACCTCGCCAGGTTTGACCCGTTGCTCTGAGCCAAGGCTGTCCTTGTGCAGGATCTCGCCTTCAAACAGGTAGGTGAGGGTGGACAGGCCGATGTGCGGGTGTTGGCGGATGTTCATGCCGCTGCCAGGGGCGTAGTCGGTCTTGAGCATATGGTCGAAAAACACGAACGGCCCGACGCTGCGGCACCTGGCCGATGGCAGTGGGCGCAAGATGGGCTGGCCTTCGACGTCTTCGGCCTTGGGGCGAATGATAAGGGGAGTGCTCACGGTGTACTCCATGGCTGTCGGATAGCCTAGGCAGCATAGCGTGTCTGCAGGCGTGTCCGTTGGCAGCGTTAAAGCGGATGCAACATGGCTATCGGGGTAGCAGAAACAAAAACGCCCCGAACCAGTCGGGGCGTTTTGCGTAAGGTGTTAAGCCTTACTTGCCTTGCCAGCGCTTGAGCACCAGGGTGGCGTTGGTGCCACCAAAGCCGAAGCTGTTGCTCATGACGGTGTCGATCTTGGCGTTTTCGCGGGTTTCGCGCAGGATCGGCATGTCGGCCACTTCTGGGTCCAGCTCCTCGATGTTGGCGGAACCGGCCATGAAATTGCCTTCCATCATCAGCATGCAGTAGATCGCTTCGTGAACGCCTGCGGCGCCCAGGGAGTGACCCGACAGGCTCTTGGTCGAACTGATGGCAGGTGCCTTGTCGCCGAAGACTGCACGAACGCCCTTGATTTCTGCGACGTCGCCGACAGGTGTCGAGGTGCCGTGGGTGTTCAGGTAGTCGATCGGGGTGTCGACAGTGGACAGTGCCTGCTGCATGCAGCGAATGGCGCCTTCACCACTAGGCGCAACCATGTCGTAACCGTCGGAGGTCGCGCCGTAGCCAACGATTTCCGCGTAGATTTTTGCGCCACGGGCCAGAGCGTGTTCCAGCTCTTCGACCACGACCATGCCGCCACCACCGGCGATGACGAAACCGTCACGCTTGGCGTCGTAGGCACGGGAGGCTTTCTCCGGGGTTTCGTTGTACTGGCTGGACAGGGCGCCCATGGCGTCGAACAGGAACGACTGGCTCCAGTGTTCTTCTTCACCACCACCGGCGAAGACGACGTCCTGCTTGCCCATCTGGATCTGCTCCATGGCAGCGCCGATGCAGTGTGCGCTGGTAGCGCAGGCCGACGCGATGGAGTAGTTCAGACCCTTGATCTTGAATGGTGTCGCCAGGCACGCAGAAACGGTGCTGCTCATGGTACGGGTTACGCGGTACGGGCCAACACGCTTGACGCCTTTTTCGCGCAGGATGTCCAGTGCTTCCATCTGGTTCAGGGTCGAGGCGCCGCCGGAGCCTGCGATCAGGCCGGTACGCGGGTTCGAGACCTGGTCTTCGGACAGGCCGGAGTCCTTGATCGCGTCCTGCATCGCCAGGTAGGCGTAGGCAGCGGCGTGGCCGACGAAGCGGTAAACCTTGCGGTCGATCAGTTCTTCGAGGTTGAGGTCAATGGAGCCGGAAACCTGGCTGCGCAGCCCCATTTCCTTGTATTCCGGGTTGAAACGAATGCCCGGGCGGCTTGCACGCAGGTTGGCGGAGACGGTCTCTTTGTCATTGCCCAGGCACGAAACGATGCCCAGACCAGTGATAACGACGCGGCGCATGCGAATAACCCTTAGAAATTGTCAGTGGAGGTGAATACGCCGACCCGAAGGCCTTCGGCGGTGTAAATCTCGCGGCCATCGACTGCCACCGAACCATCGGCAATGGCCATGTTCAGCTTGCCCTTCAGGACGCGCTTGATGTGGATGTTGTAGGTGACTTTCTTGGCGGTCGGCAGTACCTGGCCAAAGAACTTGACCTCACCCGAACCCAGGGCGCGGCCGCGACCTGGCAGGCCTTGCCAGCCCAGGAAGAAGCCAACCAGTTGCCACATGGCGTCAAGGCCCAGGCAGCCAGGCATCACCGGGTCACCTTCAAAGTGGCAGGCGAAGAACCACAGGTCCGGGGTGATATCCAGCTCGGCGACCAATTCACCTTTGCCGTACTTGCCACCCTCTTCGCTGATATGGGTGATGCGATCCACCATCAGCATGTTCGGGGCGGGCAGTTGCGCGTTACCTGGGCCGAACAGCTCACCGCGACTGCAGCGCAGCAGGTCTTCCCGAGTAAAGGCGTTTTGTTTGGTCATGCGAGCTCCTCAATAATCCGGTGCGGCAGGGGCGAATCTTCCCGGCCGACCCAAGGCGTTTGGGCCTGGGGCGGCAGCCTACACATAGACTATTGCGTTGTAGTGAAAGTCACAGCACAGGGACGAAGATGTACACTTGTGCACTGAAATTTTTTTTCAAGACCTCAATCGGCCTTGATTCAGTCTCTAAGACTGCCGCAATTTAGCATTTATCGCCAGTCGCCGCTGCGTCAGCGGGTAACCAACGTTGCAGAATTTGCTGTAAATCTGTGCGTTTGAAGGGTTTGGTCAGGTAATCGTTCATTCCGGCGGCCAGGCAACGTTCGCGATCACCCAGCAGCGCATTGGCGGTCAAGGCAATGATCGGCAAGGCTTTGTCCTTGGGTTGCTGGCGAATTCGACGGGTGGCTTCGTAGCCATCGATCACCGGTAGACGGCAATCCATCAGCACGGCGGCAAAGCGCTGGCGAGCGATCTGGGTCACGGCCTGAGCACCGTCGACGGCTACGCACACTTCATAGCCCAGGCTGCGCAGCATGGCTTCGATGACCGTCTGGTTGACCGGGTTGTCCTCCACCAGCAGGATTCGCCGGCCCTGGCCGTTGTCCTCATCGACCTGCACGCTGGGTGACAGTGTGGGTTGCGGTTTTACCGCGAGGGTCAAGGGAATCTCAAGGGTGAAGGTTGAGCCCTGGCCTTCGCGGCTTTCGGCGCGCAGGTTGCCGCCCATGCGCTCTGCCAGGGTTCGGGCAATCGACAGCCCCAGGCCCGTACCGCCATAACGCCGGGAAATCGAGCTGTCCGCCTGCTGGAAGGCGACGAACATCATTTCCAGGTGTTGGCTGTCGATGCCGATACCAGTGTCACGTACTGCGCAACTGAACCAGATCAGTTGGCGGTCGAGCACTTGCCAGCGCGGTTCGATTTGCACCGTGCCACGTTCAGTGAACTTCAAGGCATTGCCAATCAGGTTGACCAGTACCTGGCGGATGCGCGTCGGGTCGCCGACCACCTGCAATTGCTCGATGCCGGGTGGCATGCGCAGTTGCAGCTCCAGGTCGCGCTGCTGGGCCGTGTGCAGGAACGCCTGGGTGCAACTGCCAATCAGTTCGGCCAGGTTGAAGGTAATGTGTTCAAGTTCAAGCGTAGTGCTCTCGATCCGCGAGAAATCAAGAATGTCGTTGATGACCTTTAGCAAATGGCCGGTTGACTCCGTGGCCACGGCCGCATAGTCGGCCTGTTCTTCGCTCAGTGGGGTGGTTTCCAGTAACTGCAGCATGCCCAGCACGCCGTTCATCGGTGTGCGCAGCTCATGGCTCATCATTGCCAGGAAGTCCGATTTGGCCTTGTTCGCCTGTTCGGCTTCTTCGCGGGCCTGAACCAGTTGCGCGATGGCCTGTTGCTGTTCGTGGCTGGCCTTGGCCATGGCGCTGGCCAGGTTGTTGATGTGCCGGGAGAGGTTGCCCAGTTCGGTGTCGTCCAGCACCGGCAATGGTGAGGTGAAGTCGCCTTGCTGGATCGCCTTGACGGCCTGGCTCATGTCGCTGATGGGTTTGGCCAGGCTGAGGGCCAGGCGGCGGGCCAGCAGGAAGGTGAAGATCAGGGCGAACAGGGCGAGTATCGCCGCCTTGATCACGATTTCCTGTTGCCGTTGGCTGAAGGCGTCGTTGGACATACCGACGATGACCCGGCCCAGGTAGTCGTCCCCTGGGGCCGAGGCAGGCAGGCTGCTGTTATGCAGGAAGTCGTTGTCCAAGGGGATCTGTTGCAAGCGTATTGGCGCCTGGAACACTTCAACCGGTTGTGTGGGTTTGTCGTTTTCGTCGGGTTGCTCGACATGCACCAGAATATGGTTGGCGCTGTCCTGAACCTCCAGAAAGCGCACGTGGGGGATGCTCAAGGTGGCCCGCATCAGGCTTTCGAGCACGTCCTCGTTACCCGCGATCACGCCGTACTCCGATGCGGGAGCCAACTGGTTGGCGATCAACTGGCCGGTGTGGTTGAGTTCCTGGCGCAAGTCCTGGATCCGCACGAAGGTAAAGAAACCGATCAGCAGCAAGGTCAGCAGCAGGGCGGGGCCAAGGCTGATCATCTGCGTGCGGGTATGAATGTCCCGGCTCAGGCGCAGGTTCATGGGGTGGGCTCTCCTTCGGCGACGACCTTGGTTGCCGCAGCCGGTTCAATCGGCTCAATCCCCAGGGCGCGGGCCACTTGAGGGTTGCCGATGACGCCAAAACGCTCAGGGTAGTGGGTGCGCGGCCATTTGGCCGGTGCCTGGTCGAGCAGGCGGTCCAGCACCCGCAGCCAGTCGTGCTTGTTGCTGAAGGTGCTGGCCAGACCGCCGGCCTTGACGAACCCGGCCGTGGGGCCGATCAGGGGCATCTGTCGGGCGTAGCTGCTGAGCAGCAGGTTCTTGACGGTACGCGGGTTGTACAGGCCTGGATCGTCCAGGCCGAGCACGACGTCACTGCCCTGCAGCAGCGCTTGTAAGGGGCGATTGTCGCGAGGATCCGGCCAGGCTTGGGCGTTGATGTGCAGGCCCAACTGCTGTGCGCTCTGGTTCAGCTCATCGAGCAGGAAACGGCTTTGCTCGCTATAGAGCACGCCGACCCGTCGAGCGTGTGGCAGCAGATAGCGAATCAGGCGCAGTTGGCGTGTAGGCGACGGGTCGCTCCACAGCAGGCTCAGGTAGTGTGGGGGCACACGCCCAAACCGTTGGTTGGCCTGCACTCGGCTGATGCGCATCACCAGTGCCGGTGGCCCGGCGGTTTCACCAAGGCGCCAGTCGAGGGCGGCGGCGTCGAGCAGAATCAGCCGGGTTGTCGGCTTTATGCGTCCCGGCGCAGGCAACTCGGCCACCGGCAGGAAACGTACCTGGTCAGCACTGCGCCGTTGTTCCAGTGAGTGGACAAAGGCGCGCACGCCCGGGCTTTCTGTCGCGGCCGTCAGCAGGATGTCGTGTGCCGCTGCCGTCAGCGGCCACAGCCAGGCCAGCAGCAGTGCGCTCAGAAGCCTGCGCATCAGCGCGCGAGCTCCGCGTCGACAGGGTGATCCTGAGCTGTTACCTGGTTGCCCAGAGGGCGTTTTTCAGGCAGGGGCTGACCGCTCACCGCGAGGGTCGGCAGCATAAGAGCGCATGAAGGAAGAGGGCCAAGTGACACGGCGCGGCCTTATTACGGATATAAATCGGGCATGTTAACCGAGTAGCCGGCATTTTCCAGTTGTCTGAGGGCAATCCCGGCCATGATTCGCGTATCTGGCGCTGGCTCTGGCACTATCGCGCCGTATAATGCGGACGTCGCCACATTTTTGGCATTAACGGATTGAATATGACTGAACAGCAACCGGTTGCAGTTCTGGGTGGCGGTAGTTTCGGCACCGCGGTGGCGAATCTGCTGGCCGAAAATGGTGTCCGGGTACGCCAGTGGATGCGCGATCCCGAACAGGCCGAGGCCATGCGTTGCAATCGAGAGAATCCGCGTTACCTCAAGGGCATCAAACTTCACCCGGGGGTAGAGCCGGTTACCGACCTGTTGGCGACCCTGCAGGGGAGCGAGCTGATCTTTGTCGCGCTGCCTTCCAGTGCATTGCGCTCAGTGCTGGCCCCTCATGCCGGGCTGCTTAGCGGCAAGATGCTGGTCAGTCTGACCAAAGGTATCGAGGCCCAGAGCTTCAAGCTCATGAGCCAGATCCTCGAGGAAATAGCCCCGCAGGCGCGTATTGGCGTACTGTCCGGGCCGAACCTTGCGCGCGAAGTAGCCGAGCATGCGCTCACTGCGACGGTGGTTGCCAGCGAAGATGAAGCGCTCTGTCGCAGCGTTCAGGCCGTGCTCCATGGTCGAACCTTTCGTGTCTACGCGAGCAGCGACCGCTTCGGTGTCGAGCTGGGCGGGGCCTTGAAGAACGTCTATGCCATTATTGCCGGCATGGCTGTGGCCCTGGGTATGGGCGAGAACACCAAGAGCATGCTGATCACCCGGGCACTTGCGGAAATGACCCGCTTCGCCGTCAGCCAGGGCGCCAACCCGATGACCTTCCTTGGCCTTGCCGGGGTGGGGGATCTGATCGTCACCTGCTCCTCGCCCAAGAGCCGCAACTATCAGGTGGGGTACGCACTGGGCCAGGGCTTGAGCCTGGAGCAGGCAGTCAGCCAACTGGGCGAAGTGGCCGAGGGCGTCAATACCCTCAAGGTGCTCAAGGTCAAGGCCCAGGAGTTGCAGGTCTACATGCCGCTGGTGGCAGGGCTTCATGCGATCCTGTTCGAGGGGCGTACCCTCAATCAGGTCATCGAGTTGTTGATGCGGGGCGAGCCGAAGACTGATGTCGACTTCATTTCCACCAGCGGTTTCAACTGAACGACAGGAGCAGTAGATGAACGAATCCCCGAAACAGGCCCAGTGCGAATCGATCGGTCTGCGTATCCTTTGGATGCTGGTGTTCCTGATTGTGTGGCAATTGGCCGAGCTGCTGCTGGGTGGCCTGATACTGGTGCAGTTGGTCTATCGACTGATCTACGGTGCGCCAAGTGCCAGCCTGATGAGTTTTGGCGACAGCCTCAGCCAGTACCTTGCGCAAATCGGTCGTTTCGGCAGCTTCCACAGTGACCAGAAGCCGTGGCCATTTGCTGACTGGCCAAGCCCGCGTGCGCCGGAAGGTGAAGCACCTCACAGCGTACCTGCAGCTGCGCATCCGGTGCGTGATGAGGAGCCGAAGCTATGAAGCTCTGGGTGCTGCGTCATGGTGAGGCCGAGGCGCGGGCCCATAGCGATGCCGAACGCCGCTTGACCGCGCATGGTCGTGAGCAGGTGTTGCGCAGTGCCGCGCAGTTGCTCGGGCAGCCGCTGCAGGCTGTCCTGGCCAGCCCTTATGTGCGCGCGCAGCAGACAGCCCAGTTGGTCTGTGACGCGTTGTCCTTCGACAAGCCCTTGATCACCGTACCGTGGTTGACCCCAGAGAGCGAAGCCGACCAGGTGATCGCCGAGTTGGACAAGCTGGGCCTGGAACATGTGCTGTTGGTCAGCCATCAGCCCTTGGTTGGCACGCTGGTGGGGATGCTTGAACAGGGGCATCGACGCGATCCGCAGCCGATGAGCACTGCCTCGCTCGCCGAGCTTGAAGGTGACTGGCCGTTGGCTGGGTTGATGACCTTGCGTAGCCTGAGTCATGCTTGAGCTTTGCTCAACCCAGAACAATAAAGGACTCGCCCATGAGCATCTGGTACACCCAGCCTGATATCGACCAGCTTAATCACCAGCAAAAGAACACCATTGGCGAGGTACTGGACATCCGCTTCGAGTCGTTCAGCGACGATTCGCTGACGGCCAGCATGGTGGTCGATCACCGTACCCGCCAACCGTTCGGTTTGCTTCATGGTGGTGCTTCAGTGGTGCTGGCCGAAACCGTCGGCTCCATGGCCAGCTATTTGTGTATCGATCCGCAGAAGTTCTACTGCGTGGGCCTGGAGGTCAATGCCAACCACCTGCGTGGCTTGCGCAGTGGTCGGGTCACGGCAACGGCGCGGCCGGTGCATATCGGGCGCAGCACCCACGTCTGGGACATTCGATTGAGTGCCGAAGAGGGCAAGACCAGTTGCATTTCACGGCTGACGATAGCCGTCATCGCGCTGGGCGAGGCTGCCCCCAGCCGTTGAAGGCACGGGTGATTCAGGCTGTTGCGCCGGTATCACCGTCCTATTGACCTGATTGCCGTCTCTGATGGCTTTTCCGGACATTGCCCCGCGCCGAGTCGGCGCGGACAATGACGCCATTACTCCTCTCGGACAGGCGGCCATGTCGCAGCAGATCTTCTTCGCTCATGCCAATGGTTTCCCCTCGGCCACCTACGGCAAGCTATTCGCTGCGCTGGCGCCGGACTATCAGGTCAGCCACCTGCCTCAGCATGCCCACGACCCGCGCTTCCCGGTCAACGATAACTGGCAGAGCCTGGTCGACGAGTTGATCCACCATCTGCAACAACAGCCTGCGCCGGTCTGGGGTGTCGGGCACTCCCTGGGCGGGGTTCTGCACCTGCATGCGGCAATGCGCTGCCCACAGTTCTACCGCGGCGTGGTGATGCTGGACTCACCGGTACTGACGCGCGCTGATGAGTGGCTGATTCGCACGGCCAAGCGCTTTGGCTTTATAGATCGCCTTACCCCGGCCGGGCGTACGCTGGGCCGACGTGAGGCGTTTCCGGATCGAGAAACCGCACGGGCCTACTTCACAGGCAAGAGCCTGTTTCGCAACTTCGACCCCGACTGCCTCGACGCCTATGTGCAGCATGGGCTGCAGGAGGCGGACGACGCGTTGCGCCTGCGCTTCGATCCGGCCACCGAAATCAGCATCTACCGTAGCTTGCCCCATATCAGCCCAGGGCAAGTCCGTCAGGTTTCGATCCCGCTGGCGATGGTGCGGGGCAGTCATAGCCGGGTGATCAAGCGTCATCATGCCTATGCGGTTCGTCGCATGCCGCGCGGCGAGTTTCACAGCGTGCCGGGTGGGCACATGTTTCCATTGGAGCGACCGACCGACACCGCCAGCCTGCTCAAGGGGCTGTTCGACCGCTGGCAGGAGCACAGTGTATGACCGGCCCAATCGAACAGGTGCGTCTGAACCTGGGGCATGTCGAGTTGGCGGCGCAGCTGTTTGGCCCGGCCGATGGACGCCCAGTGATTGCGTTGCATGGCTGGCTGGATAATGCCAACAGCTTTGCACGGCTGGCACCGAAGCTGACGGGGGTGCGTATCGTTGCGCTGGACCTGGCCGGGCACGGTTTGTCCGGCCACCGCCCGCCAGGGGCCAGCTATGCCTTGTGGGACTATGCCTTCGACGTGTTGAGGGTCGCCGAACATTTGGGCTGGGAGCGCTTTTCCCTGATGGGGCACTCCTTGGGGGCGATTGTCTCAGTGGTGCTGGCGGGGGCCGTGCCTGAACGTATCGCTCGTCTGGCCCTGATTGATGGCGTTGTCCCGCCGACCGCCGGGGTTGAAGACACTGCCGAGCGCATGGGCATGGCCCTGCAGGCGCAACTGCGCCACGGCAAGAAGCCCAAACCGGTGTATGCGGCACTGGAGCAGGCCGTTGAGGCGCGCATGAAGGGTGTGGTGGCGGTGAGTCGCGAAGCGGCAGGGCTGCTCGCCCAGCGAGGGTTGGAGGCCGTGCCGGGTGGTTTTACCTGGCGCAGCGACAGTCGCCTGACGTTACCTTCAGCGCTACGCTTGAGCGATGAGCAAGCGCAGAGCTTTGTGCGCCGCATCGCTTGCCCTGCACAATTGATCGTGGCCGCCGACGGTATGTTGGTGCGGCACACTGCCTTGCTTGAGCAGCTACCCTTTGAACAGAAACAACTGCCGGGTGGCCACCACCTGCACCTGAACGATGAGGCGGGTGCGTCCCTTGTCGCAGACTGTTTCAATCGCTTCTTTGCCATTCCTTGACTTGTAGCAGGCAACTGTCGAGGCTTGGCGGGTTGAACAGGGAGACAACCATGACCACGTGTGACACTGCCTCACCTCGCGGCGCCCTTCAGGGCGTGGCGTGCCGATGAATATGATGACGAGCCTGAAATCTGCTGTTTCCGCTCTGGCCTTGCTCGTTGCCTGGCCGCTGGTTGCCGCCGAACTGCCGGTGCCAACGGATGCCAAAGCCGTTGATCAGCACGCGGCGACGGAGCAGGAACGCGTCTACCCGCTGGGTGCCCTGCGCAAGATCAGTGGCCAATTGCGCATGGAGAACAAGATTGAGGGCCGAGGCCAACTCAGCTCGGTGACCTGGCAGCTGCCCGTCGAGCGGACCGCCAGCGAGGCGTTCACTCAAGCGCGAGAAGCCTTGCAGGCAAAGGGCGGCTATGCGCTGTTCTGGTGTGAGGCGCGTGACTGCGGTGAGAGCAACCTGTGGGCCAATGAGGTGTTCGGCAACGCGCGGCTCTATGGCTCCGACGAGCAGCAAGCCTTTGTGCTCCTGCGCCTGGCTGCGCCAGCACAGGATACCTTGATCGCCTTGTACGGCATCACACGTGGGAACAAGCGGGCCTACCTGCATGCCGAGCAGTTTGTTGCCAATGCGCCCCTGGCGGACGTTTTGCCAACCCCGGCAACGGTGCTACGTGAACTGCGCAGTACCGGCAAGCTGGACTATCCCGACCTTGAGGGGGAGCCGCCAGCAGACTGGGTTGTACTGCTTGGGCGAAGTTTCAACCTGGACAGCACCCTGCGTGTCACACTGGCTGGCGCCCAGGCTGAAGCCTGGCGCGAACAGTTGATCAAGACCGGTGTGCGCGCGGCGCGGCTGGAAGTTGGTCAGGGCAGCGCAAGCGGCCTGCACGTTGAATTGATTCGCTGATCAGGGAACATCATGCTGAGTAACGACCGCCTGCTGGTACAGATCCTCCTGCTGGGATTGCTTGGGGCTGGCCTGTGGGTCATGGCGCCATTTTTCTCTGCGTTGCTCTGGGGGGCGATCCTGGCGTATGCCAGCTGGCCGTTGATGCGCCTGTTGACGCGGCTGCTGGGGGACCGAGAGACCCTGGCAGCGGCGTTCCTGACCTCGCTGTGGATTTTACTGGTGGCCTTGCCGCTGGTCTGGCTGGGGTTCAACCTGGTGGACCACGTTCGCGATGCTACGGCGTTCATTCGAGACGTACAGGTTGACGGCCTGCCTGATGCGCCGAGCTGGTTGGGCAGTATTCCATTGATCGGCGGACGCCTGGTGGGTGTCTGGGTCGCTGTCGACCAGCAGGGTGTGGCCATGCTGGCCAATCTCAAGCCGTACTTCGGTCAGGTCGGGAACTGGCTGCTGGCGCGCAGTGCCCAGATTGGCAGCGGTATGCTCGAAATTGCCCTGAGCCTGGTGTTCGTGTTCTTTTTCTACCGTGACGGGCCGCGTCTTGCGGCGTTTGTCTTGAGCTTGCTGGGCCGCCTGATCGGTGAGCGTGCCGGCTACTACCTCGACCTGATTGCCGGCACCGTGCAGCGTGTGGTCAATGGTGTGATCGGCACGGCGGCGGCCCAGGCGTTGCTGGCATTGATCGGATTCTTGATTGCAGGCGTACCGGGTGCGCTGGTGTTGGGCATCATTACCTTCATGCTCAGCCTTATCCCCATGGGCCCACCACTGGCCTGGATACCCGCCACCGCGTGGCTGGTCTGGAAGGGGGAATACGGTATGGCGGTGTTCCTGGGCATGTGGGGCACGTTCATCATCAGTGGCGTCGACAACGTGCTCAAACCCTATCTGATCAGCCGTGGCGGTGACCTGCCGCTGGTGATTGTCCTGCTCGGTGTGTTTGGCGGTCTGTTGGCGTTCGGTTTCATCGGCCTGTTCATTGGCCCAACCCTGCTTGCGGTGGCCTACAGCCTGCTGCTGGACTGGGTGCACAGCAAGCCGGACCAGCCGCGCGCCTGACCCGCTGCAGCACCGCCGGTGATCTTTACGCACTCTTTATGCCTTCATCGGGCACTCGCTCTCGTTCCTTTACAGCCTCTCTTCCGACAATGACCGTCAGCGGCACTGTGCTGCGAGACGGAGAGTTGTGATGAGCATTCTGGACGGGGTGTCACTGCTGCTGGCAGTGGCGTTGTGGGTTTATCTGATGGCCGCGCTGTTGCGCGCGGACAGGGGCTAGGAGTGGCCATGCACAGTTACGATTACGCGTTGCTGTTGGCATTTTTCGCCATCGTCTTGTTGCCGGCACCTTGGCTGGGCCGTTTCTATTACAAGGTGATGGAAGGGCAGCGTACCTGGCTGACGCCGATTCTGGGGCCAGTGGAGCGGGGTTGTTATCGCATCGCAGGTGTCGATCCGGGCCGCGAGCAGAGCTGGCAGAAGTACGCGCTGGCCTTGCTGGCGTTCAACCTGGCTGGTTTCCTGATGGTGTTCGGTGTACTGCTGCTGCAAGGTTACCTGCCGCTCAACCCGCAGCATTTGCCGGGACAAGAGTGGTCGTTGGCATTCAACACTGCAGTCAGTTTCATGACCAACACCAACTGGCAGTCCTACAGCGGTGAGGCGTCAGTCAGCTACCTGAGCCAGATGCTTGGCATGACCGTGCAGAACTTTGTCAGTGCCGCGACGGGCCTTGCCGTGCTGGTCGCGCTGTGCCGTGGCATTGCCCGACGCTCGGCGAGCACGGTGGGTAATTTCTGGGTCGACATGACCCGTGCAACCCTCTATGGCTTGCTGCCGCTGTGCCTGGTACTGGCGTTGTTGCTGGTTTGGCAGGGCGTGCCGCAAACCTTCAGCGACTACGTCAAAGCGCTCACCCTGCAAGGCGTCGACCAGCTTATTCCGCTGGGGCCGGCCGCCAGCCAGATTGCAATCAAGCAACTGGGTACCAACGGCGGCGGCTTCTTCGGGGTCAACTCGGCGCATCCATTCGAGAACCCGAGTGCCTGGAGCAACCTCTTCGAGGTGTCTTCAATCATCCTCATCCCGGTGGCCCTGGTGTTCACCTTTGGCCATTACGTCAAAGATCTGCGCCAGAGCCGGGCGATCATCGCCTGCATGCTGGCGCTGTTCCTGATCGGTGGGTCGACTGCGCTGTGGTCCGAGTACCAGGCCAACCCGGCATTGAGCAACCCTCAGGTCGAACAGACGGCACCGCTTGAAGGCAAGGAAAGCCGCTTCGGCACCACCGGTAGCGTGCTGTGGACGGTCACCACTACAGCGGCGTCCAATGGCTCAGTGAACAACATGCACGACAGCCTCAACCCAATCAGCGGCATGGTGGCGATGGTCAACATGATGGTGGGCGAGGTGATTTTTGGCGGTGTGGGTGCCGGGCTCTACGGCATGCTGCTGAACGTGTTGATCGCTGTGTTTCTGGCGGGCCTGATGATTGGCCGCACACCGGAGTACCTGGGTAAGAAACTGCAGGCGCGTGAAGTGCAATTGCTGGTAGCAACCTTGCTGGTGATGCCACTCGGGGTACTGGTGCTGGGTGCGCTGGCAACCAGCTTGCCTGGCCCTGCAGGCGCGGTGAGCAACCCGGGTGCTCATGGCTTCAGCCAACTGCTGTATGCCTACACCTCGGCCAGTGCCAACAACGGTTCTGCCTTCGCTGGGCTGGGTGCGAATACCACGTTCCACAACGTGATGCTCGGCCTGGGCATGCTGATTGGCCGCTTTGGCTACATTCTCCCGGTACTGGCCCTGGCCGGCAGCCTGGCGCTCAAGAAAACCGCGCCGGTAGGGCAGAACAGCTTTCCGACCCATGGTCCGCTGTTTGTCACCTTGCTGTTGGTCACCATCCTGTTGATCGGTGGCCTGACCTTCCTGCCGGCCCTGGCCTTGGGCCCGGTCGCTGAACACCTGAGCCTGGGCTTCTAAGGAGCGAATCATGAACATGCCGATTCCTGATGTGAATGCGGTGCCGGCCGAACAGGCTCGGACGACTTTTGCTGCGCTGTGGCGGCCAGCCCTGGTGCAGGCGTTCGTCAAACTTGATCCGCGCCAGTTGAAACGTGCGCCGGTGATGCTGGTGGTCGAGCTGACGGCGGTTTTCACCACCGTGCTCTGCCTGTTGCCCGACAGCGCTGTGCCGACCCATGTGGCGCTGCAAATCGCCCTGTGGCTGTGGTTCACCGTGCTTTTCGCCAACTTTGCCGAAGCGTTGGCCGAGGGACGTGGCAAAGCGCGCGCCGACAGCCTCAAGGCGGGTAGCCAGGGCCTCAGTTGCCGGCGTCGTAACGCCGCTGGCAGCTATGAAGTGATACCGGCCACGGCGCTGCGAAAGGGTGATGTGGTCAAGGTGCTGGCCGGTGAGATGATCCCTGGTGACGGCGAGGTGCTTGAAGGTATCGCCGCTGTCAACGAAGCAGCCATTACCGGTGAGTCTGCGCCGGTGATTCGTGAGTCGGGCGGCGACCGCTCGGCCGTTACCGGCAACACCCGGCTGGTCTCTGACTGGTTGTTGATCAAGATCACCAGCAACCCCGGTGAGTCGACCCTGGACCGAATGATTGCCTTGGTCGAAGGTGCCAAACGGCAGAAGACGCCCAACGAGATCGCGCTGGACATCCTGCTGATCGGCTTGACCCTGATCTTCCTGGTGGTCGTGGTGACCCTGCAGCCGTTCGCCTATTTTGCCGGCGGTGCGATTCCGTTGGTGTTCCTGGTGGCGCTGCTGGTGACCCTGATCCCGACCACCATTGGCGGCTTGCTCTCGGCCATCGGTATCGCCGGCATGGATCGCCTGGTGCGGCTGAACGTGATTGCCCGCTCCGGGCGTGCAGTGGAGGCCGCCGGTGATGTGCATGTGTTGATGCTCGACAAGACCGGCACCATCACCTTCGGCAACCGTCGTTGCAGTGCCCTGCATGCCGCGCCAGGGGTGAGCGCTCGTGAACTGGGCGAAGGCGCCTTGCTCGCTTCGTTGGCCGATGACACCGCTGAAGGTAAATCGATCGTCGAATACCTGCGGCAGTTGCACGACTTCAGCGAGCCGCAAGCCAACGCGATGACCGTGGTGCCGTTCAGCGCCGAGACACGCTTGTCGGGGGTTGATTACCAGCAACGCCGTTACCGCAAGGGTGCAGTGGACTCGGTGCTGGCGTTCGTCGGTATGCAGCGTCTGGAGATGCCTGTTGCGCTGTCCAAGGAAGTCGACAAGATCGCCCAGAGCGGCGGCACGCCGCTTCTGGTTTGCATGGACAAGCGTCTGCTCGGCGTCATCCACCTCAAGGATGTGGTGAAGCCAGGTATTCGTGAGCGTTTCGCCGAGCTGCGCCAGTTGGGCATCCGCACGGTGATGGTCACGGGCGATAACCCCCTGACCGCTGCAGCAATCGCTGCTGAAGCCGGGGTGGATGATGTACTGGCTGAAGCCACACCAGAGAAAAAGCTGGCGCGCATTCGTCAGGAGCAGAATGACGGGCGCCTGGTCGCCATGTGTGGCGACGGTGCCAACGACGCACCGGCACTGGCACAGGCAGATGTTGGCATGGCCATGAATGACGGCACCCAGGCCGCGCGCGAAGCCGCCAACATGGTCGACCTGGACAGTGACCCGACCAAGCTGCTGGATGTGGTGCAGGTGGGCAAGGAGCTGCTGGTCACCCGTGGGGCGTTGACCACCTTCTCGATTGCCAACGATGTGGCCAAGTACTTCGCCATTCTTCCGGCCCTGTTTGCTGCCATCTATCCGCAGTTGGGGGTGCTGAACCTGATGCAACTGGCCAGCCCACAGAGCGCAATCCTGTCGGCGATTGTCTTCAACGCCTTGATCATTGTCGTGCTGATTCCGCTGGCTCTGCGAGGGGTGCGGGTGAAGGCTGCCAGTGCCGCTCACTTGTTGCGGCGCAACCTGCTGATTTATGGGCTGGGCGGGCTGATCGTGCCGTTTGCCGGGATCAAGTTGATCGACCTGCTGCTCAATGCGTTGCAACTGGTCTGAACCGAGGAATTGAACATGACTACGCTAGTACGTCCGGCCTTGAGCCTGATGCTGTTGATGACGCTGATCACCGGCGCGGTTTACCCACTGGTGGTCACCGGTGTCGCCCAGGTGGTTTTCCCCGAGCAGGCCAATGGCAGTTTGCTGCGCGACGATCAGGGGCAGGTGCGCGGTTCATTGCAGATTGCCCAGGCGTTCCAGGGTGATGCCTGGTTCCAGTCACGACCTTCGGCGGCGGATTACGCCACCGTGGCCAGTGGCGCCAGCAACCTGGCGCCGAGCAACCCGGCACTGGCTACCCGTGTGAGCGAGGCGGCTGCACGTGTCTTCACGGCACAGCAGGGGCCCGTGCCCCTGGCATTGCTGACCACCTCCGGTAGCGGCCTGGACCCGCACCTGCCACCGGCGGCAGTGGCTTATCAAGTGCCTAAGGTGGCAGCGGCGCGGCAGGTTTCGGTGCAGGCCTTGCAAGGTCTGGTCGAGCAGTTCACCCTGCAGCCGCTGGTTGGCCCGCCGGTGGTCAATATCCTGGCCCTCAATATGGCGCTGGACCGACTGGCACCTGCGTCGAAATAAGGACAAGCCGTAACCATGAGTGATTCCGAACGCGCCGATGCGTTGTTGGCCGAACTGCCGCGTGACGGTCGTGGCCGACTGAAGGTGTTCCTGGGGGCTGCACCCGGGGTGGGTAAGACCTATGCAATGTTGCAAGCCGCACACGCCCAGCTGCGTCATGGGGTCAAGGTGGTGGCGGCGGTGGTCGAAACCCATGGTCGTGCCGAAACTGAAGCGTTGCTTGGCGGGTTGCCCCAGCAGCCGCGTGTGCGCTCGGAATACCGTGGTGTAGTGCTTGAGGAAATGGACCTGGACGGCCTGCTCAAGGCCGCTCCGCAACTGGTGCTGGTGGATGAGCTGGCCCACAGCAATGCGCCGGGCAGCCGTCACGCCAAGCGCTGGCAGGATGTGCAGGAGCTGTTGGCGGCTGGCATCGACGTCTACACCACGGTCAACGTGCAGCATCTGGAAAGCTTGAATGACCACGTGCGTGGCATCACCGGTGTGCAGGTGCGCGAGACGCTGCCGGACTGGGTACTGCAAGAAGCCTTTGAACTGGTACTGATCGACCTGCCGCCGCGTGAGCTGCTGGAGCGCTTGCGCGAGGGCAAGGTGTATGTGCCGGAGCAGGCCCGCGCGGCCATCGATGCCTTCTTCACCCAGACCAACCTTACCGCGTTGCGCGAGCTGGCCATGCAGACGGCTGCCGCCCAGGTCGATGCCGATCTGGCACACGGTTACCGCAAACTGGGGCAGGATGCGCCGGCGTTGCGTGGGCGGTTGTTGGTCGGTGTCGATGGCGATGCGCAGGCTGAGCGGCTGGTGCGTCATGCCAGTCGCGTTGCGCAGCGTCGGCACCTGCCCTGGAGCCTGGTGCATGTCGACAATGGCCGCTTGCGCGATGAAACAGCCCGTCAGCGTCTGCAGGCTGCTCAGCGGTTGGCCGAGCGCCTGGGGGGCGAGGTGGTGGTGCTGCGCGCCGGCGAGGTGGCCAATGCCTTGATCCAGCATGCGGCCGAGCGCCGGGCCAGCCTGGTGCTGGTCGGGCAGTCGCGTGATCGGCTGCGCCGTCGCCTGTTTGGTGCCGGGGTGGCTGCACGGCTGTTGCGCGAAGCCCATGGCCTGGAAGTCAACGTGCTCAACCGGGATACCCAGCCCGAACCTGTGCGGTTGCCTGTGCGGGGGGAGTGGGTCTGGCGGCATTACCTGTTGGCGCTACTGGCCACGGTGTTGGCGAGCGGCCTGGCCTGGGCGGTCGCCAGTGTATTGGCGTTGCCGAACATCTCGTTGGTGTTTCTTGCCGCCGTGCTGCTGGTGGCAGTACGCAGCAGCCTGGGGCCTGCGCTGGCCTGCGCCGTGCTGTCGTTTCTGAGCTATGACTTCTTGTTCATCCCGCCGACATTCTCCTTCAGCATCCAACGTGAAGAGGATGTCCTGACCTCATTGTTTTTCCTGTTGATGGCGGCCTTGACCGGCAACCTGGCTGCCCGTCAGCGTCGGCAGCTACAGGCGCTGCGTGAGACCCAGGAACAGACCAACCAGTTGCTCGGCCTGTCGCGTAAATTGACGGCAGCGACTGATCGCCAAGCGGTGTTCACTGCTGCCGGTCAGTACCTGGACAGCCCGCACGATTTGCAGGTGTGCCTGCTCGATCGTGATGCCGAAGGCGCCCTGCGGGTGGCCAGCGGAGGTGCATTGCAGTTCAGCGACAATGAACGTGCCGCTGCCGATTGGGCCTGGCAGCACGATCAGGCTGCCGGGCTTGGCAGCGACACCTTGCCCAATGGGCGTTGGTGGTGGTGGCCGTTGTCTGCAGAGGAGGGGCCGTTGGCCTTGCTCGGCGTACGTCCACGTGAGGGGTATACGCTGACGCCGCAGCGACGACGTATGCTCAAGGCCCTGAGCCAGCCACTGGCGCAGGCGCTGGCGCGTGCTCGCTTGGCCGATGAGCTGGAAGCGGCGCGTCTGCACGGTGAGACCGAGCAGCTGCGCAGCGCCTTGCTTGCCTCGGTCTCCCACGACCTGCGTACCCCGCTCACCGCCATGCGAGGCAGCATCGACAGCTTGCTGGCACTGGGCGAGGCCATCCCTCTGGAAGATCGTCGTGAGTTGCTTGAAGGCACCCGCGACGAAGCCGAGCGGCTGGACCGTTACATCCAGAACCTGTTGGACATGACCCGGCTGGGCCACGGTGGGCTGACGCTGGCCCGCGATTGGGTCGCTCCGGCAGACATCGTCGGCAGTGCCTTGAACCGCCTGCGCGTGGTGCTGGCGCCGTTTCAGTTGCGTGCTGAAGTTCCGCCGGACCTGCCCTTGTTGTACGTTCATGCGGCACTGATCGAACAGGCGCTGATCAACGTACTGGAAAACGCCGCACGCTTTTCACCCCCTCACGGGCGACTCGAACTGTGTGTAACGGTCGAGGAAAAGATGCTGTGTTTTGCTGTCAGCGACCAAGGCCCCGGTATTCCACCGAATGAACGTGAACGGATTTTCGACATGTTCTATACCGCCGCCCGGGGGGATCGTGGCGGGCAGGGCACCGGCCTTGGCCTGGCGATCTGCCAGGGCATGATCGGCGCCCACGGTGGGCATATAAGGGTTGCCGAGGGCATTGATGGCCAGGGCACCTGTATCACTCTATGCTTGCCGCTCCCGGCCCAACCTGAACTGGACAGCGACACGCCATGACCCAGACCGCGACCTTGCTGGTCATCGACGACGAACCACAGATTCGTAAATTTCTGCGCATCAGTCTCAGCTCCCAAGGCTACAAGGTAGTGGAGGCTGCGACGGGTAGCGAAGGGCTGAGCCAGGCGGCATTGACCCGCCCGGACCTGGTGGTACTTGACCTCGGTCTGCCGGACATGGATGGGCAGCACGTGCTGCGCGAGTTGCGCGAATGGAGCCAGGTGCCGGTGCTGGTGTTGTCGGTACGGGCCAGCGAAGTGCAGAAGGTCGAGGCGCTGGATGCGGGTGCCAATGACTATGTCACCAAACCCTTTGGTATCCAGGAGTTCCTGGCGCGGGTTCGCGCGCTGCTGCGTCAGGTGCCACGGTCGGTAGCCCAGGAATCGGCGCCTTGTTTCGGGCCGTTGACCGTTGACCTCGCGTTTCGTCGGGTGACCCTCGACGGTGTAGAAGTGGCATTGACGCGTAAGGAGTATGCGCTGTTGGCGCAGTTGGCCAGCCATCCGGGGCGGGTGATTACCCAGCAGCAACTGCTCAAGGACATCTGGGGACCAACCCACGTCGATGACAGCCACTACCTGCGGATCGTGGTTGCTCATGTACGGCAGAAGCTGGGTGACGACCCCACCTCGCCGCGGTTTATCGTGACAGAGCCCGGCGTGGGCTATCGATTGATTGGTCCAGACGGGATATGAGCGCCTGGGTTTTGTAGGTGCCAGCCGCGCTTAGCGCCGCTCCCCTTCATAGTTGTCCAGGGTATCGCTGGCGATCTGCCGTCCCAGCGCAATCAGCTCCGGTGCCTTGTAGAACTCGAAGAAGCGGCAGACCCGTTTCGGAACGTTGATCAGTACATCCGGCGGGTAACCGGCGATTTTGTATTGCGCCAACGACGTCTGCATCACCTCGAAGCTCTGGTTGATCAGGTCCAGCAGCGATGCGGGCCCAACGTTATCGATGATGAAGGAGCCGCTGGCGGATTTCGGTGCGCCATCGATTTCTGGAGCGGCTGCCGGTTGCTGCGCTTCAGGGTCGGCGGCTTCGCTGAGCCAAGGGTTGGGGGCTGGTGTGATCGGGCTGATTTCCTGATCCAGTTGCATCAGGTGCTCGGCCTGTTTACGCCGAAATGGCAGGTGCGAACCCAGCGAACTGATCAGGTGGTCAAAGCGCATTTTGAAGGCAGGGGGGCGCTCAATGATCGGTAACTGGTAGTGTTTCTGGTTGGTTGCATTGAGGTTGACCGCTATGATCAGGTCGCAGTGGCTCGACACCACGGGTATGATCGGCAACGGATTGAGGATGCCGCCGTCGACCAGCATGCGGTTGCCTTGCACGACAGGTGTGAACAAACTGGGAATTGCCGCCGAAGCACGCATCGCCTGGTGCAGGCAGCCTTCCTGAAACCAGATTTCCTGCTGGTTGGTCAGGTCAGCAGCGACGGCGGTGTAGGGGATCCGCAATTCTTCGATGTTGATCTCTCCGACGATCTTGCGGATTTGGCCGAACACCTTTTCGCCCCGAATCGCCCCGAGACGGAAGCTCACATCCACCAGACGCAGCACATCCAGGTAGTCCAGGCTTTCAATCCAGTTACGGTATTCATCGAGCTTGCCCGCTGCATAGATGCCGCCAACCACCGCGCCCATGGAGCAGCCGGCAATGCAGGCGATATCGTAACCGCGACGCTCGATTTCCTCGATGACGCCGATATGTGCATAACCTCGAGCACCACCCGACCCTAACACCAGTGCTACACGTTTACTCATGGTTGCTCCTGGGCGGCATTCGACCGTCAATGGTCTAACAATGCACCTAATCGTAGCTGTGCTTCAATCGATAGATGCGCTGCGATAGGCTGAGCGCGGCACTTTTGTACAGCTGTGCCGTCGAAGTCTCCAACTTGATTTCTTTTTGTTGAGGTATTGCTGATGAAAGCTTGGATTACCCTGCCGCTGATTGCCCTGGCCCTGAGCGGTTGTGCCGGTAAAACGGCCTATCGCGACAGTTGTGCCACCCAGCTCGACGCAGCCTGGAAAGAGCTCGACCTGGCCAAGGCCGAAGGCTTTGCCGGCACGGTAAGCTACTCTAAGGCTTTGTCACTGTTGACCGGTGCCAAGACCCAGCAACAGTTCGAGGCATTTGACGGCTGTACCAACAAAGCCGAGAAAGCCCGCTTCTATATCCGTGAATCCCGCGCTGGACGTTGACCCCCTCAGGAGTAGGACATGGCGGCAATGCTTGATCATGTAATCGTCCAGATGCTGAGCCTGCAGGTTCGCTTGATGGCCTGTCAGGCGCGCCTTGAGGCCAATACCGACAGCGAGGCGTTGCATGATTTGCGCATCAGTGTACGGCGTCTGCGTAGCCTGCTAAGACCCCTGCGGGGCTTGCCCGGGGTTGATCAGCTGGAGCATGCCGCTGGCAAACTGGGCGAGCTGACAACCCCGTTGCGCGACCGCGAGGTACTGGCCGCTCAACTGCTGGAGCGTGGTCAGTATGCTGCTGCCCAGCGGCGCCTGGAGAAAGAGGGCGAGGTGTTCGCACAGGTAGCTGTCAGTGCTGAGCTGCAGCGTGTGCAGGCGATCATTGATGCGTTTCCGATGTTTTTACGTGCCGCGCAGCGTCAGAAGCTGATTCGCCGCTTGAGCCAGCGCATCGACAAGCGTTTGCGGGGGCAATGGAAAGACGTGCACAAGGCGCTCAACGACCCTGACCATGATCGTCATCGCTTGCGCTTGTTGATCAAGCGGGTGCGCTATGGTGCCGAGGCCTATCCGCAGCTGGAGTGCCTGAGTGATCGGCTTCAGCGGCAACTCAAGGGCGTACAGGGCGATCTGGGCGACTGGCACGACCTGGTACAGTGGTTGTCACAGGCCGAACAGCAAGGCGACCTGGCACCCTGCGTCACGCACTGGCAGAACCAGTTACGTGACGCAGAGATCCGCGCCGACCAGAGCCTGGCGAAACTGCTGGCTGACATGGAACGTCGCTAAGCCGATCAATTGCCATGGCCTGAGTCGCTTTGCCTGGCGTCAATGGCGGTGCCCTGGCGTTGCAAGGCAAGCGCGGCGAGGAGGGCGATCACTCCCACGGCCAGCACGCCCAGGTCCACATTGAACAGGCCGGCCAGCACCATCAGCGTGCCAAGGATGAACAGCGGCACGGCAATCAGGTGGAGCGCCAGTTTGGTTGGATGGTGGTGGTAGTGTCGCCATTGCCAGGCGTGCACGTTGGGTAGGCGTTTGCTCATCGCAAGGCTCCTCAGGCAGTTACGTCATACCTGAAGAATAGTTTGGCCCCCGAAGGGGGGCCAATGCGACCTCTCTATTGAGGTTATAGCTTGAGCTGGCCGATGGCTTTGCTCAATTCGCCGGCCAGGGTCGCCAGTTCGCTACTGGTGGTGGCCGAGTCGACGGTCTGCTGCACGGTTTCTTCGGTCACGTCGCGAATACTGACCACCGCGCGGTTCATTTCTTCGGCCACCTGGCTTTGCTGTTCAGCCGCGACAGCAATCTGGGTGTTGCTTTCACGCATCTGTGCCACGGCACTGGTGATTTCGGCCAGGGCTTCACCGGCTTCTTGCGCTTGCTTGACGCAATCGTCGGCCTTGTACGAGCTTTCCTGCATGAAATCCACGGCATCGCGGGTGCCGGCCTGCAGGGCGGCGACCATGGTGGTGATCTCGTCGGTGGAGGTTTGTACGCGCTTGGCCAGATTGCGCACTTCGTCGGCGACCACCGCGAAGCCACGGCCCAGGTCGCCAGCACGTGCGGCCTCAATGGCCGCGTTGAGGGCCAGCAGGTTGGTTTGTTCGGCGATGCTGTGGATCACGCTCACCACACCGTTGATCTTCTGGCTGTCTTCGGCAAGCTGGTGGATCATCTCAGCGGTCTGCTGCACGCCACTGGACAGCCCGGCGATCGAGGTTTGTACCCGGCTGACCACTTCCTGGCCGCTGCCTGCGAGGGTGTCTGCGGTCTGCGACAGGTCGCGTGTGGCGCCGGCATGCTGAGCGATGTGGTACACGGTGGCGGACATCTCGTTGATCGCTGTCGCGGCCTGGTCGGTTTCACTTTGCTGGCCGAGCATGCCGTGGCGTACCTCGCTCATGCTCGTGGCCAGGCGTGCGGCGCCGGAGTCAAGCTGTGCTGCCGTGCGCGCGACAGTGTTGACGACACGGTGGTAGGTGGTCTGCATGGCGTTGAATGCCGAAGCCATCTGCCCGACCTCGTCACCGCAGGCCAGGGGTACCCGGGCCGAAAGATCACCGGTTTTCTCCACGTGGAGCATCACGTCCTTGAGTGTGTTGAGCTGGCTTAGCAGGAACCGGATCAGCAGTTGCGAGGCGCAGAGCATGGCCAGCATCAGGATCAGTACGCACACGGCATAGTTGGCGAAGCGGTCGCTGATCACTTGAATCAGGCTCGGGGCCTGGGCCAGCACGGCGACCTGTTGACCGTCGCGGCTGATGACCTGGGCGCCAATCAGTGGGTTGTCACCCAGCACCGGGAAACGGTTCAGCTCGACCCAGCCTTGTGCAGCGCTCAGGGCGGGCAGGGCTTCACCATTGAAGCTCGGGGTTTGCCCGGCACTGATGCTCAGATAACGATGGTCCTGGGGCAAAGGCTGACCGGCAGGCCAGGTGGCCAGCAGGCGAGCCTCCACCTGAGCCTTGTTCTGGGCTTCCTCGGCCCGGGCCTGTTGTTCCAGATGCACGGCATACAGCACCAGAAACAATGTTGTGACGAAGGCGACAGCGTTGACGGCCCAGAATTTGTACTTCAGGGAGATATTGCTAAGCCAGGCACCCATGGTAGGTCTTCTCTGATTGAGCGGAAATATTTTTGGCAAGGTGCCATCATTTTGCCTTCGCTTTTACGGGTAAGTCTTGATATGCGTCAAGCAATCACTGGCAGGTTGAAGAAGGCCCGGGCGCAGTCGGTGGTATGGGCGGCCAACTGCTCCGGTGTTTCGCCGCGATGACGCGCCACTTCATTGAGCACTTCGGGCAGAAAGGCCGGCTCGTTGCGACCGCTTTTCGGCTTGGGCCGCAGGCTGCGCGGTAGCAGGTACGGGGCATCGCTTTCCAGCATCAGTCGCCCACGGGGAATGCTGCTCACCAGCGGATGGAGGTGGGTGCCTCGGCGCTCGTCACAGATCCAGCCGGTGATCCCGATATGCAGGTCCAGGTCAAGGTAGCCGAACAGCGCGGTGCGCTCACCGGTGAAGCAATGCACCACGGCGGCAGGCAGGCGATCGCGGAAATCCTTGAGGATCTGCAGCAGACGCTCGCTGGCATCGCGTTCGTGCAGGAACACGGGCATCTGTAGCTCAACTGCCAGGCTCAGGTGTTCCTCCAGGACTTTTTCCTGTTGTGGGCGCGGAGAGAAGTCGCGGTTGAAGTCCAGCCCGCATTCACCCACGGCACGTACCCGTGGTTGCTCCAGCAGTGCGCGCAGTTGCCGTGCACTGTCTGTTGTCCAACTGCTGGCGTCGTGTGGGTGGATACCGGCGGTACTGAACAAGCGCAGGCCCGGTTCATCAAGTTGCTGGCACAGCTCCAGTGCCTGTTCGCTACCCGCCAGGCTGGTACCTGTCACCAGCATCTGACATACACCGGCGGCTTGGGCACGCTCAAGCAATGCCGCCTGCTGGCCGGCAAAGCTCGGGTTGGTCAGGTTGACGCCGATGTCGATGAGTTGCATGGTCCTACCTCGGGGTATTGGCTTTATATGCCTGAAAAATGCTGAAAAATAACAATAAATCAAAGATTTTCAACAATGCCTGATCCTGTTCTGCTCGGATCCCTGTTGGCTTGCCGACGATGCAGCTGTCTTGAACGCCTTGGCACCCCGCCGATGCCACAGCAGGCATGCCTGCTTCATAGGTTTTTTGTTTCTGAGTGTGTTGACAGCCCGCCCGCCGCTTCTCTAGGATGCTGACTTGCGCCGATTTAAACAGCTACTTGCGGGGCGCAGGACACTCCCTGATGGGTGACCGAATACCGCTAAAACGCTGGTTCGGTGACGCCTCCCACCGCAGCCCAGCGGGATCTGCGAGGCGGAGAAATACTCCATGAGTTGCCCACGTACCAGTGTTTGCCTAAGCCCTCTCCCTGCCAGCCAAGCGGCGCGTACGCCACGTATTCTGCTGGGTGGCCAGCATCAACCGACACTCCTGCGTTACCTCGATGGCTGGCCACGCCGCAAAGGCCGCGCTACGGCCTTCCTGATCCAGTTTGCCGCCCACAACGTTGCACTGAGCGGCTTCGCTAATGACCGTTTCGATTTGGCAGTGGTGCAGTCGCCCTCGGCTGAAGAGGCCGCAGAGGTCATCGGCCATTTGACCCGTATCGCTCGCCAAGGCCTGATTACCCGCGCCTGACCCGCCTTTGTCCGCGCCGTGACCTCAAGGTGCGGCGCTGGTGTTCAGGGGTAGTCGATTTCGACGATGTAAACGAGTTGCTCACCTGTGGGTGTCTGCACCCGTACTTCGGCGTCCAGCGCCTTGCCGATCAGGGCTCGGGCCAGCGGTGAGTCGATGCTGATCAGGCCCAGTTTCAGGTCCAGTTCGTCCGGGCCGACGATACGGTATCGTGACTGCTCCCCGTCCTCGTTCTCGATGGTGACCCAGGCGCCGAAATACACTTTGTTCGGGTCGCTGGGGCGCTCACTGACAACCTTCAGGTTCTCCAACCGTTTGCTCAGGAAGCGGACACGGCTGTCAATTTCGCGCAGCATTTTCTTGCCGTAGGTGTACTCCGCGTTTTCCGAACGGTCGCCTTGCGCTGCCGCCTCGCTGACGGACTGGGTGACCTGGGGGCGGCGCACGTGCCACAGTTCATGTAGCTCAGCGCGCATGCGTGCTTCGCCTTCAGGCGTGATCAGAGCGGTGCCGGCAGTGCGCGGTGGGCGATAACGACTCATGGGGCAGGGTGTCTCTTGGTGATTGCCTGGTATAGGTAGCGGTCTGTTGATATGAGCATCGCGAGTCTATCAGCCCTCGCGCAGCACGGTCAGTGGGCTGGCATTCAGCGCACGGCGCGTGCCGTATACCCCGGCGCTACCAATCAGCAAAGCGCCCAGTACCGGTAGTACCAGCAGCCAGGGATGCGGGCTCCATTTCAAGTCAAAGGCATAGTGGTACAGCAGCAGGCTGATCAGTTCAGTGCCGAGTGCGGCAAGCAGGCCGCTGGCAGCACCGAGCAAGCCGAACTCGATACGTCGGGTCTTGGTCAGCAAGCGGCGACCGGCCCCCAGTGCCCGCAGCAGTGCACCTTGGTGAATGCGTTCGTCGAGTGTCGCCTGCAGGCCGGCGAACAGCACTGCCAACCCCGCAGCCAGAACAAACAACAGCACGTACTCCACCGCCAGGGTCACCTGGCCAAGGATGCTGCGCAGTTGATTGAGCAAGGCGTCGACCTGAAGGATGGTCACCGCCGGAAAGGCGCGGGACAGGGCCACGAGTTGCGCGTCATTGCCAGGCGCCAGGTAGAAGCTGGTCAGGTAGGTGGTCGGCAGGTTTTGCAGGGTGCCGGGCTGGAAGATCATGTAGAAGTTGGGCTGGAAGCTGTCCCAGTTGACGGTGCGCAGGCTGCTGACCAGCGCCTCGCGTTCCATGCCGCCAATGCTGAACGTCAGGTGGTCACCGAGCTTGAGCTTAAGGCTGGTGGCCAGATCGGCTTCAACTGAGACACCGGGCAGGGCGTCTGCCGGGGGCGTGGCCTGCCACCACTGACCGGAAACGAGGGCGTTGCCCTGTGGCAGATCGGCTGCCCAGGTCAGGCTCAGGTCACGCTGGATGGCGCGATCGCCGGTAGAGTCCTTGCTGACGATTTGCTGCACCGCTTGGCCGTTGATGTGTGTCAGGCGGCCGGGAATCACCGGGTACAGCGGTGCTGCTTGGGCGGAGAACTCGCTCAGGCGGTGGGCGAAGTCAGCTTTGTCATCCGGCAGGATGTTCAAGGCAAAGTAGTTCGGCGCGTCTTTGGGCAACTGGTTTTGCCAGGTGTCGAGCAGTTCGCCGCGCAGCAGAGCGATCAGCGCCATGGCCAGGAGGATCAGGCCGAAGGCCAGTGACTGGCCCGCCGCGCCCAGCGGATGGCGCAGCAGCTGCCCAAGGCCCAGGCGCCAGGCCAGCGGTGCGTTGGCCAGCAGGCGACGCAGGCTGCGCAAGCCAAGCAGCAACAGGCCGCCGAGCAGCAGGGCAGCGATCAGGCCGCCGCCCAGCAGGGCAAAGGTCAGCAACAGGTCCAGGCTGAGCCGCCACATGATCAGGCCCAGGGCGAACAGCGCTGCGCCATACACCAGCCAACTGCTTGGTGGGACGGGCAGCAGGTCGCGGCGCAACACGCGCAACGGCGGAACCCGGCCCAGGGCGGCAAGGGGAGGCAAGGCGAAGCCCGCCAGCGCCACCAGCCCCGTGGCAATGCCGGCCAGTGCCGGGGCAATACCGCCTGGTGGAATCTCGTTGGGCAGCAAGCCTTTGAGCAGCTGGAACAGGCCAAACTGGGCGAGCCAGCCCAGCAATGCGCCGCTGAGGGCCGCAGCGCCGCCAAGTATTGCCAGTGGCAGGCAGAACAATGAGAGTGCCTGGCGCCGCGAAAGGCCCAGGCAGCGCAGCAGGGCGCTGGCATCGAAGCGCCGGCTGGCGAAACGGCTGGCCGACAGGGCCACGGCCACGCCTGCCAGGAGCACGGCCACCAGGCTGGCCATGTTCAGGTAGCGTTCGGCCTTGCCCAGCGCACCGCCGATCTGGCGGTTGCCGTCACGTGAGTTCAGCAGTTGCTGGTGGGCGGCCAGCGCCGGTTTGATAGCCTGCTGATAAGCGCTCAGCGCAGCCGGTACGCCGCGCCACAGGTCGCGGTAGGTGACCCGGCTGCCGGGCTGAACCACGCCGGTAGCGTCAAGGTCGGCCAGGTTGATCAGTACCCTGGGGGTCAGGCTGTAGAAGTTGCCGGCGCGGTCCGGTTCGTAGGTCAGCACCCGGCTCATGCGCAGGCTCTTCATACCGACGTCAATGCTGTCGCCGATTTTCAGGTTCAGCGCTGCCAGCAGGCGTGACTCAACCCAGGCCTCCCCCGGTGCCGGACCTGTGCCGGGTGTTTCTGCGGCATAGGGCTCTGCCGCGCTGCGCAGTTCGCCGCGTAGCGGGTAGTTGTTGTCCACTGCCTTGACGCTGGAGAGCTGGATACCGCTGTCGGCAGCGATAACACTGGAAAACTCAACGACACGGGCATGTTCGAGGCCTTGGTCGATACCGGCGTTGATTTGCGCTGTACTCGCCGGTGCGCTGCCTTGCAGCACCAGGTCGGCCCCCAGGAACTCGGTGGCGCGTAGCAACATGGCACCGTTCAGGCGTGCGCCGAAGTAGCCGATGGCGGTGCTGGCGGTCACCGCAATGACCAAGGCAAAGAACAGCACGCGCAGCTCGCCTGCACGGGCATCACGCAGTAACTGACGAAACGCCAGGCTCAGCAGACGGAAAAACGACAGATGTGCCATCAGGGCTCCAGGGGGGTGACCAGGTGACCGGCATCCAGGTGGATCAGGCGACGGCAGCGTTTGGCCAGGCGTTCGTCGTGGGTGACCAGTACCAGCGTAGTGCCACGTTCCTTGTTCAGTTCAAACAACAGGTCGCTAATGCGTTCGCCGGTGTGGCTATCGAGGTTGCCTGTCGGTTCATCGGCAAACAGCACGGCAGGGTCTGCGGCAAAGGCCCGGGCGATGGCCACTCGCTGCTGCTCACCCCCGGAAAGCTGGCGTGGCGAATGGCTCAGGCGCTGGCCCAGGCCAACCCGTTCCAGCAGGCTGCGAGCGTGTTCGCGGGCGTCGCGACGGCCGTCGAGCTCCAGGGGCAGCATGACGTTCTCCAGTGCACTCAGGCTGTCTAGCAACTGGAACGACTGGAAAACAAAACCGACATGTTCGGCACGCACCTGGGCGCGCCGGTCTTCGTCCAGGCTGCCAAGATCATGCCCGGCCAGGGTGACAGAGCCGGCGCTAGGCAGGTCCAGGCCGGCAAGCAGGCCGAGCAGGGTCGACTTGCCTGAACCCGAGGCGCCAACGATGGCCAGGCTGTCGCCCTGTTTCAGGTCCAGCGACAGTTCATGCAGGATAGTCAGATCGCCTTCCGCGCTGGGAACCACTTTGCTAAGGTTCTGCGCAATGAGAATGCTGGGGCCCATGGAGAATCCGATGCGAGTGTGGATATTGAGTGCCGGTCTGGCCTTGCTGTGCATGGCACAGCTTGCCACGGCGGGTACCGTGTTGATCGTCGGGGATAGTATCAGCGCGGGTTTCGGCCTGGATACCCGTCAAGGGTGGGTGTCGTTGCTGCAGGCGCGCCTGAAAACCGAGGGATTCGACAGCCAGGTGGTTAACGCGTCAATCAGTGGCGATACCAGTGCAGGGGGCCAGGCGCGCCTGCCAGCGCTGCTTGCAGAGCACAAGCCCGCGCTGGTGGTGCTTGAGTTGGGCGGCAACGATGGCCTGCGCGGGCAGTTGCCGGCGCAATTGCAACAAAACCTTGCTGCGATGATCGACAGCTCCCGCGCTGCGGGCGCCAAGGTGGTTCTGCTGGGCATGCGCTTGCCACCCAATTATGGCGTTCGCTACACCGAAGCGTTTGCCAGGGTTTATGACAATCTGGCCAAGGATAAACAGGTCCCTCTGGTGCCGTTTTTTCTCGAGGGTGTGGGCGGCGTGCCCGAGCTGATGCAGGCCGATGGGCTGCATCCGGCACAGGGAGCACAGCAGCGGCTGCTGGATAATGCCTGGCCGGTGATAAAACCGCTGCTTTGACGCTTTTCTAGTGATCGGCTTTCGGCTAATGTTGCGCCCCCGATTTGGAGCCCTCAATGCCGCGTCCCGCCTGGTCCCTGTATGCCTATCAATTGATCGAGCCCGACGAACAGCTTGATCTGTTCGCCTGCCAGGAGATCCGCGTTCATCTGGTGGCCCGTCAACTTGAGCTGGGGTGTTCGGCAGACCGTACCTTGTGCGGTACGTTGTTGCCTGCTCAGCCGCGGTGGTCCGGGGTAGAGCGTTCGATCTACCGTGACCGGCGTCTGTGTCCGCTATGTCGGGCGATTCTCGATGCCCAGCGGCGTGGCACACGGCCGGTGTGGCCGCAACTCTGACAGCATTTGCCTGTCATATGCGCACGTAACCGTTCACCCCGATGTCTCCCGGTCAGGCGGGGGCGGGTGTACAATCGCTGTCTTGCCCCTATTGAATTAGCGAAGGATTTTCCGGATGTTGTCGCGCTTTCCCGCCGTCACCCGTTGCCTGTCTATTGCCGCCGTGCTGGCGACAGGTTCCGCCACTGCCCTGGAGCTGCCTCTGCCGCCGCCCGGGGAAGACGTCGTTGGCCAGGTCCAGGTTATCAAGGCCAAGTACGAAGACACCTTCGCCGACATCGGCACTGCCAATGACCTGGGTTACCTGGAGATGGTTGCTGCCAACCCCGGTGTCGACCCATGGCTGCCGGGTGTGGGTACCGAGATTGTTCTGCCAACCCGTTACGTCCTGCCGCCAGGTCCGCGTGAGGGTATCGTGATCAACCTGGCTGAGTACCGTATGTACTACTTCCCGAAAGGGCAGAATGTGGTGCATACCTTCCCGCTGGGTATTGGTCGCGAAGGTTGGGGTTCGCCAATTGCACAGACCAAGATCACTGCCAAGACGCCAAACCCGACCTGGACGCCACCGGCTTCGATTCGGGCCGAGCACGCGGCCGATGGTGATCCTCTGCCGAGCATTGTACCGGCCGGGCCGGACAACCCACTGGGGCCGTTCAAGTTCACCCTGGGTGTACCGGGTTACCTGATTCACGGTTCCAACAAGAAGTTCGGGATTGGCATGCGTACCAGTCATGGGTGTTTCCGCATGCTCAACAACAACGTGCTGGCCCTGTCGAAGATGGTGCCGGTTGGCACTCCGGTGCGCATCATCAATGAGCCTTACAAGTTCGGCATGAGTGCGGGCAAGGTTTATCTTGAGGCGCATACGCCGCTGGATGACAAGGGCAACCCCTCGGTGGTCGACAAGCACACTGCGGTCATCAATGCCTTGCTCAAGCGTCAGGATCTGGCCAATAACCTGCGCATGAACTGGGACATGGTGCGCGATGTTGTTGCTGCTGAAGACGGCATGCCAGTGGAGATCGCTGTGCCGGGCGCAGCCACCGCGCCGATGGTTTCCAGCGTGCCGCTCGAGATCCAGTAATACGCCAGGGTGCTGCAAGGGCCTGCCATTGTGCAGGCCTTTTTTTGCGCGTGTATCTCACTGACTCATCAATAGCCTGGAGGAGTCGCCCCGCCGTTTCTATCGTTCACAGCCGATTTTGCATCCTGGCGCTGCCACTGATGGGGCGTCTGCTACCCAAGGCGTTGGTGGAGCAGGTCCTTGAACGTAAAGCTGTAAAACGGCTCTGTGGGCGCGTGCATCCAGCATGTAAAGACGCTCGCTGCTCTTGCGAATCGTCTTAGATGCAGCGAGCCTGAACCCTCCAAAAACCAGATCGAAAAGTAACCCTGTAATCAGCCAACCTCTTACAGACAGCTCCTGCATTCCACACCACCATTCCTTGCGCTTCAAAGGATGAAGCGACAGCACCTGGTGCTGCTAACCGTCAAGGAATGACCTATGGATGATTTGCCGCTGTACGAACAAAACCTGATCAGCTACGACCCGGAAAATGGCCTGCCGATACCGCGTTGGCTTGATCCTTCTGTGAGCAGCGAAGATCTGGCGGCCCGCGAACTGGCTGAGTTGCTCGGGTTTTGCATGAAGCCGGAACTGCTGGATCCTGCCAGGTATATCAATACTGAAATAGAACGAATGATCGAGGCCTCGAGCGCATCGCAGGCGACCAAAGAAAGGCTGAACATTCTCAGCCCCATCAAGGTGACTTTCCGTGAGCGAGCGCCTTCAGGAGGCGGGTTGGTCGGCACCATCGCCCCCTCTCCCTTACACACCCAGGCCTTCGAGTTGAAACAGATCGTCACGGGCCAGCATTACGTCACGCTTAAAGACAAGGTGATGATCAAAGTCATCTGGCCGAAAGACTTTCCATCGGATCTGATCTCCGCTCTGGAGTCTGTAGACCTGCAGTCCGATTACAAGAACCGGGTGATCGAGCATTACACTCACCCGGACATGGAGTACATGTACAAGATGCTCAGCGAGCAGGTGCTGAAACGTCACCTTCAGCATCATGCGGGCCTCCCCACGACGTCAGTCAGCAGCCAAAACCTGATCAAGGCGTATCAAAACAGTCAGATCCAGCCAAAACGTGTTTACTTTCGGGACAAGTACGTCGTCACTCAAGCCGTCTGCCTAGAAGCTCGCGGATCCATGGCCGGCGTTGAGCCTCATGCGGCCCTTCTGGTTTTTTGCGGCGAGCCGGACGATCAGGCGGTCTTCGAGCTTCCCGGCGATGGGCTGAAGAGAAGGGAAGTCATTGAAGCATCAGAGCTAATGGAAAAATACGTGCTCAAACGCCTTTCGATCTACGACGGTCTCAGGTTCAAGAAGTTTGACTTGAAGTATCAGGGCATCGAGAAGCGCAGCAATGATTACCTGCGGGACGCATCCCTGACGTTTCATGACAGCGACGACATTATTTCGCATCTGTACGTCACCAATCTGGAGAGACTGGTCTCTGACATCGATACGCTGGTCTTCACATACACCGAGCGTCTGGTCGATCAAGGGCTTGAACTCTTCGGCGCAGTATTGAACATCGTATCCGGGGGCGTGGCCGCGCCGACAATTGGCGCAGGGCTGGCTGGCCGAATGCTGTTGGCTTCCTTGCTAGGATTGTGTTCAGCGGGTATCGAGGCGACCAGAGGTATGTTGGCAGATCGTCCGGAGGACGCTGACAAGCACTACAAAGCGGCGATGATCGCGGCGATCTTGGAAATCGTGACCGTCATGATCCCCAAGACAGCCTCGATAGGGCTTACCAACACCAGCAAGAACGCGATATCCGGGAACGTCCTCAAGCGCATGAGGTTCGACGGCGTGACACCACCTCTTTATCACGACATCCGGCTCATCAACCGGAACGTAATTCCCTCGGAGTTAGGCGCCATGCACCTGAAGCGACGTCTGCTCGAACGTCTGAGTCAAGGCCCAGCTGCGGCCCAGGACATGATTTATGAATACGCACGGTGCATGAAAAAGACAGTGGAGAATCACAAACTCATCATTTACCGGGGTCAGGTATTTCGTGGCGATATGCGTACCCCCGAGGTCATTTTCAGAGACGGCTTCCAGCTTCGTACGCCAATCTCGGAGATCAAGAAAGACATTCATCAAATCACGGGCGTTCGGGGAGGCTTCGGCGGAGGCCGCAATGCACTGGATCCTGACGGGAAAGGCATCTCTACTTCGGTGTTCTATTACAAGGAACACACGGGGGCTTTTGTCTACGGCGGGAAACGCGGGGGCTATACGTACGTCGTCGACACCATCGACATGGATGGCTACCACCTCTACGCCAATCACCACATGGCCAAATACCCCAACTCACGGCAGATCAACTTGAGCCCAACGGAAATCAACTTTGGAGACAACATTGCCGGTGACATGATTTTGGGCGCCTACGACCAATCAGGCCGATTTATCCCCAACGGCTTCGGCCTGGAGATGTTCGCACGACGCAGAGCCAGCGAAATAGAAAAGCAGCTGATGGAGGCCGCCACCCGAGCAGTGGGTAAAGCTCAATCACATGTTGCCGCCCAAGTCCTGAAAGATGACTCGAAGTCTGATGCGAGAAACCGGGATTGAGAGCTGTCAACGTCGTTCGCATGACGCGGCATCTGGCAGAGGCGGTCATTCAAGCTTGCGAGCGCCTTTTCCGGTAGTCCGTGATGAACCAAAAAAAAGCCGGCCCACAAGTGGGCCGGCTTCATAACAATCCCGAAAGATTATTATTTGCGGCTGGCTTTTTCCAGCATGCGCAGAGCGCGCTCGTTAGCTTCATCAGCAGTCTGTTGAGCTTTTTGAGCTGCAGCCAGAGCGTCGTCAGCTTTACGATAGGCTTCATCAGCACGAGCTTGTGCACGAGCTGCTGCGTCTTCGGTAGCAGTCAGACGAGCTTCGGTTTCTTTGGATACGCTGCTGCAACCGGTAGCCAGAACTGCGGCCAGAGCCAGAGCAGAGAATTTCAGAACGTTGTTCATCGTGTTCCCCTTCAAGGACTTTCTATTAAAGAGCCATCTCTCAACAAAGAGAAACTGGCCGGCGTACATACTACCCATTACTTGTAGTAAGTAAACTGACACAGCGCAAGAACTGGAAAAAAATTACGCTTCTGTCGAAACCGACACAGTCGCTGTATGAAAAGCATTCAGCTTTAGACGGTCCAGGTTGCAGTATCTAGTGTAAGGCGTTGTTTTTTGTTGAACTAAAGGTGACTTTAACGGTCATCCTTCGTCACAGGACTAGAACATCCGGTAACTGTCAGTGCCATTGAAGGGTACGACGTTGGCGTGCTGCTAGTGCGCGATTTTTACGATCAAGCGCCTTGAGCATCTGTACCCAGGGCGCCTACTATTTGTGACGTGCTCAGCTGCCAGAGAACGACCAGGCTCTTCTCCTTGTCCAACTGGGGCACGGGGTGGCGTAGAGGTTCCTTCGCCGGACAAACATCGGTAAGGTAGGGGTCAAATACAAGACCCGCGAGGAGTAGTGATGAGCGAGGCGTTGTCCATCCACCATGACCAGGCTGGTCATCAGTTCGAGACCAATGTGGACGGTCATCGTGCGTACCTGACCTACATGGATCTGGGGAAGCAGACCCTGGATATCTACCGTACATTCGTGCCCAATGCGTTGCGCGGTCGCGGCATTGCGGCTGCACTTACCGAGAAGGCGCTTGAGTACGCCGATACCATGGGCTACACGGTCATTCCATCCTGTTCCTATGTCGAACGCTATATGGAACGGCATCAACGGCAGTCGTCGAAAGCCTGAATACCTGCCAGCAACCGCGGCAAACACAAAAACGCCGGGCATTTGCCCGGCGTTTTTGTGTGCGTGCTACTAGCCCCGTTGACGCTTTGGCAGTACATCCTTGAGCTTGGCGTGCATGCTGCGCAGCGTGTTCGCCGTGGTGTCCCAGTCGATGCAGGCATCGGTGATCGAGACGCCGTACTGCAGTTCGGAAAGGTTTTTCGGAATCGCCTGGCAACCCCAGTTCAGGTGGCTCTCGACCATCAAGCCAATGATCGACTGATTGCCTTCGAGGATCTGGTTGGCCACGTTCTCCATGACCAGTGGCTGCAGTGCCGGGTCCTTGTTGGAGTTGGCATGGCTGCAGTCGACCATGATGTTCGGCTTGATCTTGGCCTTGGTCAGTGCCTGTTCGCAGAGTGCCACGCTGACTGAATCGTAGTTTGGCTTGCCGTTACCGCCGCGCAGTACCACGTGGCCGTAGGCGTTGCCTTTGGTGGTGACGATGGAGACGCCACCTTCCTGGTTGATACCCAGGAAGCGGTGAGGGCTGGAGACCGATTGCAGGGCGTTGATCGCTACGGTCAGGCCACCGTCGGTACCGTTCTTGAAGCCGACGGCCGAGGACAGGCCCGAAGCCATTTCACGGTGGGTTTGCGATTCAGTGGTGCGCGCACCAATGGCCGACCAGCTGATCAGGTCCTGCAGGTATTGTGGCGAAATCGGGTCGAGTGCTTCAGTTGCGGTTGGCAGGCCCATTTCCGCCAGGTCCAGCAGCAGTTGGCGGCCGATGTGCAGGCCGTCCTGGATTTTGAACGAGTCATCCAGGTACGGGTCGTTGATCAGACCTTTCCAGCCCACGGTGGTACGCGGCTTTTCAAAATACACGCGCATGACCAGGTACAGGGTGTCGGACACCTCTGCGGCCAGTACTTTCAAGCGTTCGGCGTACTCGTGGGCGGCCTTGATGTCGTGAATCGAGCAAGGGCCGACGACCACGAACAGGCGGTGGTCCTTGCCGTCGAGGATATTGCGCACCACTTCGCGGCCCGCAGTCACGGTTTTCAGCGCGGTGGCACTGAGAGGTATTTCCTTCTTGAGCTGATCGGGGGTGATCAAGGTCTCGTTGGAGGCAACGTTAAGGTCATCGATCGGTAAATCAGCCATCGTGTTACTCGTCAGGTCACGGATGCCGGCCGCCAGCGATCCCCGTGCGGCGGAGCAGCATGATTTAACGCAGCGGGGGAGCCGAACCTTAGCGCGTTACACCGTGGCTCGACAATGGGCAAGGCCCGCTTTCCTGTGTGGGAACGCGCATAAAGACCGGTCGAGTGCGACTAAAGTGGCAGCGGGCGTGGTTGCAGCACCCGGTTCGCCTCCAGGCTGGCTTCCGAGAACTCGGTGGCGTGCCGGGCTATCCACTCCTGAGCCAGGACTTGCAGGTCGATGTCTTGAGCTTCATCGCCGGCGTGTTGTTGGCAATAGTGCTGGATCTGGCAGACCTGTTCGCTCATTCGTGCACCGAACAGCGCTTGCTCATCAACAAAGGCAATGCCGACCCGGTAGCCTTGTGCCTGCTTCTGGCACCAGGCGACGTAACCCGGGTAGCGGGCATCTTCGCCGAGGGAAGGGATGATCATTTCAACCGCCATGCCGCGGCGGTAGGCCCGTGGATGGTTGCAGGCTACGCCGCCCAGGCTGATAGTGTGGAGTCGCTGGCGGAACAGGCTGGGTGACGAGCGCAAGGTCAATTCGACCGGAACGTCATCGGGGTGAGGCAGGAATCCACGCATATCGACTCCGTGTCGATTATTTGACCTTGTTTGGCTGAGTATAGTGAAGGAAAGTGAAGCGGTTGATTTACGTATGAAAGCTGATCAAAAAACAATCAGTCCAGGGGTGGTGATGGAAAGGGCGCAACAACGCATCGGTATTATTGGTACCGGCGCCATCGGTGGTTTTTATGGTGTGATGCTGGCTCGTGCCGGGTTCGACGTGCATTTTCTGTTGCGCAGTGAGTTTGCGGCGGTCAGTGAACAGGGGCTGCAAATCGACAGTGATGTTCACGGGGTGTTACGCCTGCCGTCGGTGCAGGCCTATAGCGATGCTGCTGAAATGCCACCCTGCGACTGGCTGCTGGTCGGTGCCAAGACCACCAGCAACCCGGCCCTGGCACCCTTGATCGCTCGAGCGTGCAAAGCGGGTGGCAGCGTCGTGCTGCTGCAGAACGGGTTGGGTGTCGAAGAGGCGTTGCGGCCTCTGTTGCCCGCTAACCTGCACCTGCTCGGAGGCTTGTGTTTTGTCTGCCTCAATCGCACGGCGCCGGGGGTGGTTCGGCATCAGGCGTTGGGTGCGGTGAACCTTGGCTATCACAGTGGCCCGGCGCAGGATGTATTGGCACGTCAGGCGCGAGTGGAGTCAGCTGTGGCGCTGTTTCATGCGGCGGGTATCGAGTCCCGGGGCATGCTCAACCTGGCTCAGGCGCGTTGGCAGAAGCTGGTGTGGAACGTGCCGTACAACGGCCTTTCGGTGTTGCTCAAGGCCAGCACCAGCGTGCTGATGGCGGATGCGTCCAGCCGAGCACTGATTCAGGCGTTGATGTGCGAGGTGGTGGACGGGGCGCGTGCCTGTGGCCATGTCCTGCCAGAGGGGTACGCTGAGGATCTGTTTGCCATCACTGAGAACATGCCGGATTACTGGCCGAGCATGTACCACGACTACGCTCAGGGGCGGCCGCTGGAGTTGGATGCCATCTATGCTGAACCACTGGCGCAGGCGCGTCAGGCCGGTTGCCAGCTGCCGCGAATCGAAGCGCTGTATCAGACGCTGGCATTTATTGATCGGCATAACCATTGATACCCCCCAGGAGTGCAGCATGAGTAAAGGTCTGGTCGACAAGCTGGTGGTGGCCATTTCCTCGCGGGCGTTGTTCGACCTGAGTGAAAGCCATCAGGTGTTTCTGGCGCAGGGTGTGGAAGCCTACCGGCAGTACCAGATCGACCATGAGGATGAGCTGCTGGAGCCGGGCGATGCGTTCCCGCTGGTGCAGAAACTGCTGGGTTTGAATGACAGTCTCGGTCAGCAGCGGGTGGAGGTGGTGCTGGTGTCGCGTAACAGTGCCGACACCGGCTTGCGTGTGTTCAGTGCCATCGAACATCACGGTCTGGGCATTTCACGCGCCGCCTTTGTCGGCGGCCGCAGCCCTTATCCGTATCTGGCGGCATTTGGTTGCCACCTGTTCCTGTCGACTGATGCCGAGGACGTGCGCCGTGCGCTGGAGGCCGGTTTTGCCGCCGCGACCATTCTGTCTGGCGGTGCCCGGCGAGCGGCCAGCGATGAACTGCGTATCGCGTTTGATGGCGACGCGGTGTTGTTTTCCGATGAGTCGGAGCGCGTCTACCAGCAAGGAGGGCTAGAAGCCTTCCAGGCCAACGAACGCCAGGCGGCTCGCCAGCCGTTGGGTGGCGGCCCGTTCAAGCCGTTCCTGGCCGCGTTGCATGTGCTGCAGAAAGAGTTTCCGCAAGGCGCCTGCCCGATTCGTACGGCACTGGTTACCGCGCGTTCTGCACCCGCCCATGAGCGGGTGATCCGTACCTTGCGCGATTGGGACATCCGTCTGGACGAGTCGCTGTTTCTCGGCGGCCTCGACAAGTCGGCGTTTCTTGAAGCGTTCGCCGCCGACGTGTTCTTCGATGATCAGGCCGGGCATTGCGAGCGCGCCCGAGGTGTGGTCGCGACGGGGCATGTGCCTCATGGTGTCAGCAACGAGCACGCGCCCGGTTGAGCCCGGCGGTGCTCGCCGGACGGGGGCTGCGCATCACCTTGACGCTGCTAAGCTGAAGCGTGCGCTGCCGATTCGGCAGTCGAGGAGGGCAAATGATCCATTCGATGCTGTATGCCACAGACCTCGGTGTGTACGCGCCTTATGTCTTGCAGCATGCGCTGGCGTTGGCGCGAACCTTCAACGCGGAATTGTATGTGATTCATGCGGTTGAGCCGATGGGGCAGTTCGCTGAATCACTGCTGCAGAGCTACCTGGACGAACAGACCCTGGATGAACTGCATAGCCAGGGTGTGAACACGGTGATGGCCAATATCGAACAGCGGGTGCTGGATACGTTTCGTGATGAATTGGGTGGGCATGAGGACCTGGCCCTGATCCGTGCCGTGCGGGTGCGTCAGGGGGATCCTGCTCAGGTCATTCTGGAGCAGGCTCAGCGGCTGAGTGTCGATTTGCTGATTGTTGGCAGCCATTCCCGTGGCGCAGGGGTGTCGATTCCGCTGGGTCGGACCGCGGCGCGTGTGTTGCAGCTTTCGCCAGTGCCGGTGTACATGGTCCCCTTGGCCCAGCATCTGGGCCGGCGCAAGGGGTGAGCGGTACGTGAGCGAGGCTGTAGGAAAACCGGTGAAATAGTTCTAGATTTATTCTTCAAACCACTAATATAGTTATAACCCGTCGCTGCTGCCGGTGACGCCCAGCTGATTTGAGGGATACCTATGAAGCTTCAACAATTGCGCTACATCTGGGAAGTGGCGCACCACGACCTCAACGTCTCCGCGACAGCACAGAGCCTGTATACCTCCCAACCTGGTATCAGCAAGCAGATCCGTCTGTTGGAAGATGAGCTGGGTGTTGAGGTTTTCGCTCGTAGCGGCAAGCACTTGACGCGCGTCACGCCGGCGGGTGAGCGGATTATTACCACGGCTGGGGAAATTCTGCGCAAGGTCGAGAGCATCAAGCAAATCGCCCAGGAATTCTCCAATGAGAAAAAGGGCACCCTTTCGATCGCAACGACGCACACCCAGGCGCGTTACGCGTTGCCGCCGGTGATCAGTAACTTCATCAAGCAATACCCGGAAGTAGCGCTGCACATGCACCAGGGTTCGCCGATGCAGATTGCCGAGATGGCGGCTGATGGTACCGTCGATTTCGCCATTGCCACCGAGGCCCTGGAGCTGTTCGGCGACCTGGTGATGATGCCGTGCTATCGCTGGAACCGTTGTGTGGTCGTGCCGCAGGGGCATCCGTTGACCAAGCTGCCTAAGCTGACGCTGGAAGTGCTGGCGGAATATCCGATCGTGACCTACGTCTTTGGCTTTACCGGTCGCTCAAAGCTCGACGAAGCGTTCAGTCACCGTGGCCTGACCCCGAAAGTGGTCTTTACCGCCGCTGATGCTGACGTGATCAAGACCTATGTTCGCCTTGGCCTGGGTGTTGGTATTGTCGCCAAGATGGCTGTTGATCCCAAGCTCGACAGCGATCTGGTGGTGCTCGATGCCAGCGAGTTGTTCGAGTCCAGTGTGACCAAGATCGGTTTCCGCCGCGGCACGTTCCTGCGTGGGTTCATGTGCGACTTCATCGAGAAGTTCGCCCCGCACCTGACGCGTGAAGTAATGGCCAAGGCTATTCAGTGCCACAACAAGCAGGAACTGGAAGAGCTCTTTGAAGGTGTTGAGCTGCCGGTCCACTGACCACAACGTGGTGCCACAAAAAAACCGGCCATGGGTGCCGGTTTCAGTGCTGAGAAAGCCAGCCGCGCAGAGCATGTGATTTTTGTGTCAGGCTCGCCTGCGGTGGTATCGGCGGGGTGTCAGTAAGCGCGCGGCGCCTGCATCGCGGGCAAGCCCGGCTCCTACAGCGGGCGCGGGCTCTGTTGGAGCTGGCTTGCCTGCGATGGCGTCGGTGAGGTGTCAGTACGTGCGCGGCGTTTGTATCGCGGGCAAGCCTGGCGCCTACAGCTTGCGCGGTCTTTGTTGGAGCTGGCTTGCCTGCGATGGCCTCGGTGCGGTGCCCGTGAGTTCGCGGCGTCTGCATCGCGGGCAAGCCCGGCTCCTACAGCTGGCGCGGGGCTCTGTTGGAGCTGGCTTGCCTGCGATGGTGTCGGCATCGCGGGCAAGTCCACAAGGGGTACCCTTCAGATCAGCCCTTGCTGATCAGGTTGCCTGCATGCAGGCCGCATTCTTTCTGGGTTGACTCTTCCCACCACCAGCGGCCTTCGCGCTCATGCTGGTTCGGCAGCACCGGGCGGGTGCAGGGCTCGCAGCCGATGCTGATAAAGCCGCGTTCATGCAGGCTGTTGTAGGGCAGCTCGAGCATGCGGATATAGCCCCAGACTTCTTCGCTGGTCATCTGTGCCAGTGGGTTGAACTTGTACAGCGTGTGCGCTGCTGTGGAGAAGGCACCGTCGATTTCCAGCGCGGCTACCTGGCTGCGGGTGCCCGGGCTTTGATCGCGACGCTGGCCGGTGGCCCAGGCGCTTACCGTGGCCAGTTTGCGGCGCAGTGGTTCGATCTTGCGGATACCGCAGCATTCGCCGTGACCGTCTTTGTAGAAGCTGAACAGGCCCTTTTCCTTGACGAAGGGCTCGAGCTTGCTGTGGTCGGGAGAGAGGATTTCGATCGGCAGCGAGTAGTGCTCGCGCACCTGATCAATGAAACGGTAGGTTTCCGGGTGCAGGCGACCGGTGTCGAGGCTGAATACCTTGACCTGCTTGTTCAGTTTCCAGGCCATGTCCACCAGCACCACGTCTTCGGCGCCGCTGAAGGAGATCCACAGGTCGTCACCGAAGTGCTCGAAGGCAAGTTTGAGGATGTCTTGCGGTGACTTGCTGGCGTAGGTCGCGGCCAGGGCGGCGACGTCGAAGGGTTGGCTCATCAGGCGGCTTCCGGTCTGTGAATGGCGCTTTGCGCTCGTTTAGGCTGATCTTAACAAAAAATGTCTGGCTAGACGGTTTGCATTGAATGACTGGCCGGGCTGTCGTCAGAAGAAGGCAGATGTGCTTCAGAGTTGCCCCAAGGTATCGAGCAGTACCTTTACCTTGGTAATCGACTCTTGGTACTCGGCTTGCCAATCCGAATCGGCGACCACTGCGCCGCCGCCCCAGCAGCAGGCCTGGCCGTCCTTGATCAGCAGGCTGCGGATCGCAATGGAACTGTCCATTTCGCCGCGCACGTCGATGTAAATCAATGAGCCGCAGTACAGTGCTCGTCGGCTGGGTTCCAGTTCGTCGATGATCTGCATGGCGCGGATTTTCGGCGCGCCGGTGATCGAGCCGCCGGGGAAGCTGCCGGCGATCAGGTCCAGCGCGTCCTTGTCGGCTGCGAGTTGCCCGGTGACGACGCTGACCATGTGGTGGACGTTGGGATAGCTTTCCAGGCTGAACAGTTCCGGGACTTTAACCGTACCGATTTCACAGCTGCGGCCCAGGTCGTTGCGCAGCAGGTCGACGATCATCAGGTTTTCTGCACGGTCTTTGCTGCTGGCCAGCAATTGGGCGGCATTCTCGGCGTCTTCGACAGTGTCCTGGCTGCGCGGTCGGGTGCCCTTGATCGGGCGTGTTTCTACCTGGCCGGCGTGTACCTGGATGAACCGCTCGGGCGAGAAGCTCAGCAGGGCGCTGCCGTCTGCCAGTGCCTGGAACCCGGAGAACGGCGTAGGGCAGGCGCTGCGCAGGGCGCGATAGGCGTGCCAGGGATCGCCCTGGCACGGTGCTCGGAAGCGCTGGGTGAGGTTGATCTGGTAGCAGTCGCCCGCATGGATGTAGTGCTGCACGCGCTCGAACGCCTGGCGGTACTGCTCGGGGGAAAGATCGCCGCGCATTGGCGCCTTCAGCGTGAAATCGGCCTTGTCGTCGGTGACAGCTGGTGCAAGGAACAGGCGCAGCAGGCGCTGTGCTTCGTCAGGTGCCAGGCTTGGGTGAAACACCAACTGGGTGGTGCCGCGCTGATGGTCGCTGATCAGTGCCCAGGCATACAGCCCCAGGCCGGCATCCGGCAGGCCCAGGTCATCCACGGCCAGTGCTGGCAGTGTTTCAAGGCGTCGCCCGAAGTCATAGCTGAGGTAGCCTATGAGGCCCCCGGCGAAGGGCAGTTGCAGCTCATCGGGCAGGTCTGCAGTACCGAGGCGCTTCAGGCTGTCGCGCAGGCGCTGGAGATAGTCAATGCCGGTTTCGCCATCATGGGGTGACAACTGCTCTACTGGCCAGGCGCTCAGCAGGTCATAACGCCCTCGGCTGGCGTTCGGGCGCGCGCTGTCGAGCAGGATGGCGCCAGGTGCCTGGCGGACACGGGCAAAGTAGTCGGCAGGGTCGGCCTGGTAGGGCAGGGGATGAACGGTGCAGGTGGGCATTCGCATCAAGAGCTGTCAGGGCGGGGAACGGATTGTAGTCCTCCGCAGGCGTTGCTCCTAGAGGTGCGCGCGCAATTGAGGCACCCGATGTCGCCCTGAGGGTAGGTTTGTATCCCCTCAGGGCGTTGCATCAGTTGTTCGGCACGTGGCCAAACAGCTCCTGGGTGAAGCGAACCCGCTCTTCCACGGTTTCCTTCACGCCGTTCTTCGCCAGGGCTTCCAGGTGGGCCTCGATGGCGTGGGTGCGCTGCGTCAGGCCGCAATCGTTGGCGATCTGGATGTTCAGGCCGGGGCGGGCGTTGAGCTCAAGGATCAGCGGGCCCTTGTCCTGGTCCAGCACCATGTCGACACCGATGTAACCCAGGCCGCACAGCTCATAACAACCGGCGGCCAGCTTCATGAAGCCGTCCCAGTTTGGCAGTTGCACGCCGTCTACCGCGTTGGTGGTGTCCGGGTGCTTGCTGATGATGTTGTTCAGCCAGGTGCCGCGCAGGGTGAGCCCGGTGGCGAGGTCGACCCCGACCCCGATGGCGCCCTGGTGCAGGTTGGCCTTGCCGCCAGACTGGCGCGTCGGCAAGCGCAGCATGGCCATGACCGGGTAGCCCATCAGGACAATGATGCGGATGTCCGGTACGCCTTCGTAGCTGATGCTCTTGAAGATCTGGTCGGGGGTGACCCGGTACTCGATCAGTGCCCGGTCGCGGTGCCCGCCCAGGGAGTAGAGGCCGGTCAGGATGCTGGAGATCTGGTGCTCGATTTCCTCGTGGCTGATGATCTTGCCCGAGACGGTCCGGTAGCGGTTCTCGAAACGGTCGGCGATGACCAGAATGCCGTCGCCACCAGCGCCTTGGGCCGGCTTGATCACGAAATCACTGCGCCCGCCGATGATCTCGTCGAGCTTTTCGATCTCTTTCTCGGTGGAGATGATCCCGTACATTTCCGGCACATGAATGCCGGCCTTGATCGCACGCTCCTTGGTGATGATCTTGTCATCGACGATCGGGTACAGGTGGCGCTTGTTGTACTTGAGGACATAGTCCGCATTGCGCCGGTTGATACCCATAATGCCCCGGGCCTCCAGGGCTTTCCAGGTTTTCCAGAGACCGAACATCAGGCGTCCTTCACAAAGGCTTTGAAACGGACCAGCTCTGTCAGGCGGTAGCCGCGATAACGGCCCATTGCCAGCATGAAGCCCACCAGAATCAGCAGTACCGCCGGGAAGGTGAAGACGAAGTACACCAGTTCCGGCACGCTCATCAGCAAGTGCGCTAGCGAGGCTGCGAACAGGGTGCCGACGGCCACTTTCATCGCATGGCCACCACCACGCTCTTCCCAGGTAATCGACAGGCGTTCGATGGTCATGGTCAGGATCACCATCGGGAACAATGCGACCGACAGGCCACGCTCCAGGCCGAGCTTGTGGCTGAACAGGCTGATGGCGGCAATCAGTACCACGACGAAGGTCAGTACCACCGACAGGCGTGGCAGCATCTGCAGCTTCAGGTGCTCAAGGTAGGAGCGTAGCGACAGGCCCAGCGCGGTAATGATGGTAAACAGGACGATGCCGAAGCCCAGTTGGGTTTCGCGGAAGGCCAGGGCGATCAGTACCGGGGTAAAGGTGCCGAGGGTCTGCAGGCCGATCAGGTTGCGCAGGACCAGGATCACCAGTACGCCAATCGGGATCATGACCATGATCATGAACGTCTGCTGGGTCTGCAGGGGCAGGCCGTACAGTGAGTACTCCAGAAAGTCGGCGTCGGTATTCTCGTCGGTCAGCTTGGCCAGGCGGATGGCGTTCATCTCGCTGTTGTTCAGGCTGAAGCTGACGTTGGCTTTCTTGCCGCCATCGACGGTGATCAGGTTGTCATCGCCCGTCCACCACAGCAGGCGGTCGCTCGGCAGGCCCTGTTCGCCGGTGTCCGGGTTGAAGTACAGCCAGTCGGTGCCGTTGAAGCTGCGCAGCCACAGTTCAGGGGTTTGTGGTTGGTCGGCCAGCAGGCGGATGGTATGGACTTTTTCAATCGGTACGTGGGCAATCGACAGCAGCAGGTCGATGATCTTGGCCTTGTGCAGGCTTGAGGTATCGCCGGCCAGCAGCAGCTTGACGTTGTCATCGTTGACGTTGTTGACGCGCTTGATGGTCTCGCTGACAAAGGTCTCGACGTCTGCCGAATGCTGGCGGATAGGAGCCATCAGCGCTTCGGCGGCGATCTTCTCCGGGCCTTCGACGGGCAGGCTGTCACGGAAGGTGGGACCTTTGGCCTTGGGTTTTTCGGCGCTGTAGCGCTTTGTCAGTACCAGGCGGTAGTAGAGGGTCTGGTTGCCGCTGGCGCGGCGTGCCGACCAGGTCACCTTGCGGTTGCCATCGACGCGGTTGACGCTGACGCCGTAGTTGTTGGAAATGAAGCTCTCGTTGAGGCTGACGTAGTCACTGCTCAGCGGTGGCACGAACATCTGGACCTTGACCGGGTCTTTGGCGCTGGCGACGAACTCGACCTTGGCGTCGATGTTCCACAGGTCGTCCGTCTCGTCTTCGGTGACCGGGATGCCGAGGAAGAAGATCTGGTAGGCCGTGACCAATACGCCCAGCAACACCAGAACGGTGATCAGGACTTTGAGGTGGAGGGTAAGAGAGCGCATCGGTTTTACTCTGCGGTGTGAGCGGCGGTGGCGCAGGCGGGTTTGCCGGCAGCGTATTTAAGGCTTGGGTCGACCAGGGCATCGAAGTGTTTCAGGGCTTCGGAACCGATCAGCAGCGGGTATTGGAACGCGCTGCGGTCAGTGAGGTTCACTTCAATGGTGCGCAAGGCGTTCCCCATGCAGATATTCAGGGCAATGACAGGGCGAGCGGTGTACGCCTTGCCTTCATCCGGGTTGTAGTCGCCAGCCCGGCGCTTGATTTTGCTGACGCGGGCCAGTGGGCGTTCTATCGGGTGCGAATGCGCCGCATCGATGGCCAGGTAGAAGCGCACCCAGGATTCGCCATTGCGCTTGAAGCGCTTGATGTCGCGGGCGCTGAGCGAGGCGGTCTTGGCGCCGGTGTCGAGCTTGGCGGCAACCTCAAGGTCGATGTCGGCAAGGCGGGCGTATTCGTTAAGGCCGTAGACCGTCTTGTCATTGGCTTGGCTCAGCGCCGGCAATAAAGAAAGGCTGAGCAACAGTAGAAGGGGCGTGAGTCTCATAAATCCTGGCGCGGTGCTGTGCGATGTTCGGGTCAAGGCGACTGGCAGTACTGCGCAACCTTCCTCGTTCATCTGCCATAAAAAGATGACAGACACACTATCCATGCCCCAAAGGAGGCGGCGGCATTCTATCACGCTGGTGTGCATGTGCCAGCGGCTGGCATAAGACAACATGGAAGACCTCCATGTTCGTTATTAGACGATTGTCGACAATGTTTATTTTGTCTTTGACTGGCGAGCGTTATTTGGCTAGTTTTGGCCCTATTGATTTTGAAGGTGTCGACAATATGCTGGACGCAAGCCAAGCACCCGGCGTTACGCAGGATGACTCGGAAACCCTTTCCGAAAACGTTTTCCGGCGCATTCAGGCGGCCATCGTCAAGGGCGAGATCGCCCCGGGCAGTAAAATTTCCGAGCCTGAGCTGGCGCGCACCTACGGTATCAGCCGTGGGCCATTGCGTGAGGCGATTCACCGCCTGGAGGGCCAGCGCCTGCTGGTGCGGGTTCCCCATGTCGGCGCACGGGTGGTTTCGCTCAGCCATGCCGAGTTGATCGAACTGTACGAAATTCGCGAATCCCTTGAAGGCATGGCCTGTCGCCTGGCTGCCGAGCGAATGAGCGTAGCGGATATCGACGAACTGCGCCGGGTGCTTGATACCCACGAGCGCGACGCTACCTTCCAGGCCGGGCTGGGTTACTACCAGCAAGAAGGCGATTTCGACTTCCATTACCGAATCATCCAGGGCAGTGGCAACCGCACCCTGGTGCAGATGCTCTGTGGCGAGCTGTATCAACTGGTGCGCATGTACCGCATCCAGTTCTCCGCAACGCCCAATCGGCCACGCCAGGCGTTCGCCGAGCACCACCGTATTCTCGATGCCATCGCCGACCGTGACGGTGAACTGGCCGAGCTCCTGATGCGCCGCCATATCGGCGCCTCCAAACGCAATATCGAGCGTCATTACCTGGACGCCAACAGCCCACGAGGTGAGTCATGAGTCAGAAAAGCAGTCCCGGCCAGCGCTTTCGCGACGCGGTCGCTACCGAGCACCCTCTGCAAGTGGTAGGGGCGATCAACGCCAACCATGCTCTCTTGGCCAAGCGTGCCGGTTTCAAGGCGATCTACCTGTCCGGTGGCGGTGTTGCGGCCGGCTCCCTCGGCCTGCCTGACCTGGGTATTACCGGCCTGGACGACGTGCTGACCGACGTGCGTCGCATTACCGATGTGTGCGACCTGCCGCTGTTGGTGGATGTCGATACCGGTTTTGGCTCTTCAGCGTTCAACGTGGCGCGTACCGTCAAGTCGATGATCAAGTTCGGCGCGGCCGCGATTCACATCGAGGACCAGGTGGGTGCCAAGCGCTGTGGTCACCGCCCTAACAAGGAGATCGTCTCTCAGCAGGAGATGGTTGACCGCATCAAGGCCGCTGTTGACGCTCGTACCGATGACAGCTTCGTGATCATGGCGCGTACCGACGCGCTGGCCGTAGAAGGCCTGGAGTCTGCCCTGGATCGCGCAGCGGCCTGCATCGAAGCGGGTGCTGACATGATCTTCCCAGAGGCGATCACTGAGCTTGAGATGTACCGTACCTTCGCTGCCCGGGTGAAAGCGCCGATTCTGGCCAACATCACCGAGTTCGGCGCGACCCCGCTGTACACCACCGAAGAGTTGGCCTCTGCCGATGTTTCGCTGGCGCTGTACCCGCTGTCGGCGTTCCGTGCCATGAACAAGGCCGCTGAAAACGTCTACAACGCACTGCGCCGTGACGGTACCCAGAAGAATGTTGTCGACACCATGCAAACCCGCATGGAGCTGTACGACGCCATCGATTACCACGTGTTCGAGCAGAAGCTCGATGCCCTGTTCGCTCAGAAAAAGAGCTGAATCAAGGCTTGAACCTGTAATCAGCTTACGTTTCCCATAACAAATTCAAGATTGGAGAAAAGCAATGGCCGAAGCAAAAGTACTCAGCGGTGCCGGCCTGCGCGGTCAAGTTGCCGGGCAAACCGCACTGTCTACCGTAGGCCAGGCCGGTGCCGGCCTGACCTACCGCGGCTATGATGTGCGCGAGCTTGCCGAGCACGCTTTGTTCGAAGAAGTTGCCTACCTGCTGCTCTACGGAGAGCTGCCGACCAAGGCGCAACTGGCTGCCTATCAGAGCAAGCTGAAGACCCTGCGTGACCTGCCGCAGGCGTTGAAGGAAGTGCTGGAGCGCATTCCTGCCGCCGCCCACCCCATGGATGTCATGCGTACCGGCTGCTCGGTACTGGGCACCCTGGAGCCTGAGCTGACGTTCGAGCAGCAACGTGAAAAGACCGATCGCCTGCTGGCGGTGTTCCCGGCCATCATGTGCTACTGGTACCGCTTCACCCACGACGGCGTGCGCATCAATTGCGTCAGTGACGAAGAAACCCTGGGTGGTCACTTCCTGCACCTGCTGCATGACAAGAAGCCGAGCGACCTGCACGTCAAGGTGATGAACGTTTCGCTGATCCTTTATGCAGAGCACGAGTTCAACGCCTCGACGTTCACCGCCCGTGTTTGTGCCTCGACGCTTTCGGACCTGTATTCCTGCATCACCGCAGCCATTGGTTCGCTGCGTGGCCCGCTGCATGGTGGTGCCAACGAAGCAGCCATGGAAATGATCGAGCGCTTCTCTACGCCTGAGGACGCCATCAGCGGCACCTTGGCCATGCTGGAGCGCAAAGACAAGATCATGGGCTTCGGTCATGCGATCTACAAAGAGTCCGATCCGCGTAACGAAGTGATCAAGGGCTGGGCAAAACAATTGGCCGATGAAATGGGCGATACCGTGCTGTACCCGGTATCCGAAGCCATCGACAAGACCATGTGGGAGCAGAAGCGCCTGTTCCCGAACGCCGACTTCTACCATGCCTCGGCTTACCACTTCATGGGTATTCCGACCAAGCTGTTCACGCCGATCTTCGTGTGTTCGCGCCTGACCGGCTGGGCTGCTCACGTCTTCGAGCAGCGCGGCAACAACCGCATCATTCGTCCAAGCGCCGAGTACACCGGCGTTGAACAGCGTAAGTTCGTGCCAATCGAGCAACGCTGAGAAGGGTGAAGCTGAACAGGATGTGCTTGCAGGTCCCGGCAAGGCCGGCTCCTGCAGGCGCTGTTCAGCGTTACCTACCGCTGACCTTTCCGTGATTGAGTCCCGCGCCATGAACACAGCATTTCGCAAGAACCTGCCCGGCACCCGCCTGGATTACTTTGACGCCCGTGCGGCTGTCGATGCAATTCAGCCCGGCGCCTACGACAAGCTGCCCTACACCTCCCGCGTGCTGGCAGAAAACCTGGTTCGCCGTTGCGCCCCGGCCACCCTGAACGCTTCGTTGAGCCAGTTGATCGAGCGCAAGCGCGACCTCGACTTCCCCTGGTTCCCGGCGCGGGTGGTGTGCCATGACATTCTCGGCCAGACCGCGCTGGTCGACCTGGCGGGTCTGCGTGACGCCATCGCCGATATGGGCGGTGACCCGGCCAAGGTCAACCCGGTAGTACCGGTACAACTGATCGTCGACCACTCGTTGGCCGTGGAGTGTGGTGGTTTCGATCCGGACGCCTTCGCCAAGAACCGCGCCATCGAAGACCGTCGCAACGAAGACCGTTTTCACTTCATCAACTGGACCAAGCAGGCGTTCAAGAACGTCGATGTGATCCCGCCAGGCAATGGCATCATGCACCAGATCAACCTGGAGCGGATGTCGCCGGTGATCCACAGCACAGACGGTGTGGCCTTCCCGGATACGCTGGTCGGTACTGACAGCCACACCCCGCATGTCGATGCACTGGGCGTAATCGCCATTGGTGTTGGCGGCCTTGAGGCCGAGAACGTGATGCTCGGTCGTGCGTCCTGGATGCGCCTGCCGGATATCATCGGCGTCGAGCTGTCGGGCAAGCCACAGCCAGGCATTACCGCCACCGACGTGGTGCTGGCGCTGACCGAATTCTTGCGTAAGGAAAAGGTCGTGGGTGCCTACCTTGAGTTCTATGGCGAGGGCGCGCGTGCACTGACCCTGGGTGACCGTGCAACCATTTCCAACATGGCCCCGGAGTATGGCGCCACGGCGGCGATGTTCTCCATTGACCAGCAAACCATCGACTACCTGAAACTCACCGGCCGTGAAGACGAACAAGTGAAGCTGGTCGAGACCTATGCGAAGGTCGCGGGCTTGTGGTCCGACAGCCTGGCGCATGCCGAGTACGAGCGTGTGCTGCGTTTTGACCTGTCCAGCGTCGTGCGCAACATGGCTGGCCCGTCCAACCCGCACGCTCGCGTGGCAACCAGCGACCTGGCCGCCAAAGGCATTGCCGGTCAGTGGGAAGAAGTCCCTGGACAGATGCCCGATGGCGCTGTGATTATCGCTGCCATCACCAGTTGCACCAACACCAGCAACCCGCGCAACGTTATTGCTGCCGGCCTGCTGGCGCGTAACGCGAACAAGCTGGGCCTGACCCGTAAGCCGTGGGTGAAGTCCTCGCTGGCGCCAGGCTCCAAAGCGGTAGCCCTGTACCTGGATGAAGCCGGCCTGACGTCCGAGCTGGAACAGATGGGCTTCGGCATCGTGGCGTTCGCCTGCACCACCTGCAACGGCATGTCCGGTGCGCTGGACCCTAAAATCCAGCAGGAAATCATTGACCGCGACCTGTACGCCACGGCAGTGCTTTCGGGCAACCGCAACTTCGATGGTCGTATTCACCCGTATGCCAAGCAGGCCTTCCTGGCATCGCCGCCGCTGGTGGTTGCTTACGCCATTGCTGGTACCATCCGTTTCGATATCGAGAAAGATGTGCTGGGCGTGGTCGATGGCAAGGAAATCCGCCTGAAAGACATCTGGCCGACTGACGAAGAAATCGATGCCGTGGTCAAGGCATCGGTGAAGCCAGAGCAGTTCCGCAAGGTCTACATTCCGATGTTCGCCATCCACGAAGACACTGGCCCGAAAGTCGAGCCACTGTATGACTGGCGCCCAATGAGCACCTACATTCGTCGTCCGCCATACTGGGAAGGCGCGTTGGCGGGCGAGCGCACCCTCAAGGGCATGCGCCCGCTGGCGGTGCTGCCGGACAACATCACCACGGATCACCTGTCGCCATCCAACGCCATCATGCTGGACAGCGCTGCGGGCGAATACCTGGCCAAGATGGGCTTGCCTGAAGAGGACTTCAACTCTTATGCGACCCACCGTGGCGACCACCTGACCGCCCAGCGTGCGACCTTCGCCAACCCGAAACTGTTCAACGAAATGGTTCAGGAAAACGGCAAGGTCAAGCAAGGTTCGTTGGCGCGGATCGAGCCGGAAGGCAAGGTCACTCGCATGTGGGAAGCCATCGAGACCTACATGGAGCGCAAGCAGCCGCTGATCATCGTCGCCGGTGCCGACTACGGTCAGGGTTCGTCCCGTGACTGGGCGGCCAAGGGCGTACGCCTGGCCGGTGTCGAAGCCATCGTTGCCGAAGGTTTCGAGCGTATTCACCGTACCAACCTGGTGGGCATGGGTGTCTTGCCGCTGGAGTTCAAGCCGGGCGTCAACCGCAAGACCCTGGGCATCGACGGCACTGAGACCTTTGATGTGGTGGGTTCGCGCACCCCGCGTGCCACGCTGACGCTGGTGATCAACCGCAAGAACGGCGAGCGGGTCGAAGTGCCGGTCACTTGCCGTCTCGATACCGGTGAAGAAGTGTCGATCTACGAAGCGGGCGGTGTATTGCAGCGCTTTGCCCAGGACTTCCTCGAGTCGGCTGGCGCCAAGTGATGTAGGCGCCTGCAGGGGCGGCAGTGTTTGCCCCTGCAGGTACACCGCTGATTCTGTGGGGGGCGGCGATGCCGTCCCCTGCGACGGGCGAGCAGTATCCAACAGGACAAGATTCCCATGGCTCACGTACCGCAGATCAAGATTCCCGCTACCTACATCCGTGGCGGCACCAGCAAAGGCGTGTTCTTCCGCCTTCAGGATTTACCCGAGAGCGCCCAGATCCCGGGCGCAGAGCGTGACGCGCTGTTGCTTCGCGTGATTGGCAGCCCGGACCCGTATGGCAAGCAGATCGATGGCATGGGTGGAGCAACCTCCAGCACCAGCAAGACGGTCATCCTTTCGCGCAGTATCAAGCCGGACCATGATGTCGATTACCTGTTCGGTCAGGTCTCCATCGACAAGCCATTTGTCGACTGGAGCGGCAACTGTGGCAACCTGTCGGCAGCGGTCGGCTCCTTTGCCATCAGCAGTGGTCTGGTCGATGCCAGCCGCGTGCCGCAGAACGGCATCGCGACCGTGCGCATCTGGCAGGTCAATATCGGCAAGACCATCATCGCCCATGTACCGATCACCGAGGGTGAGGTTCAGGAGACCGGTGACTTTGAGCTCGACGGTGTGACCTTCCCGGCTGCCGAAGTACAGCTTGAGTTCCTCGACCCGGCCGCCGAGGAAGAGGGCGCTGGTGGTTCGATGTTCCCAACCGGCAATCTGGTTGACGACCTCGAGGTGCCGGGTGTCGGCGTGCTCAAGGCGACCCTGATCAACGCCGGTATCCCGACCATTTTCGTTCAGGCCGAAGCCGTAGGCTGCACGGGCACCGAGCTTCAGGACGCAATCAACGGCGACCCGGCAGCATTGGCCAAGTTCGAGACCATTCGTGCTTACGGTGCGCTGCGTATGGGGCTCATCAAGCACCTGGACGAAGCTGCCAAGCGTCAGCACACGCCGAAGGTTGCGTTTGTTGCGGCGCCTGCTGACTACATCGCTTCCAGTGGCAAGCCGGTCGCGGCGAAAGACGTCGACCTGCTGGTTCGTGCGCTGTCCATGGGTAAGCTGCACCACGCCATGATGGGCACAGCGGCGGTTGCCATTGGTACCGCTGCAGCCATTCCGGGTACGCTGGTGAACCTGGCAGCCGGTGGTGGTGCGCGCAGCGCTGTGCGTTTCGGTCACCCTTCGGGTACCTTGCGGGTAGGCGCTGAAGCTGTTCAGGAAAACGGCGAGTGGACAGTGACCAAGGCCATCATGAGTCGCAGTGCGCGTGTATTGATGGAAGGTTGGGTGCGTGTGCCCGGCGACGCCTTCTAAAAGCGTCTAGCGTGCTTTTACTGTCGCCGACAAGGCGTGCTTCCCAGCGGGAGCAAGGCTTGTCGGCGATGCTGTTTTCAGTGCGAGCGTAACTGCGGCGCCCGGCATAACCTCAAATGGGGTTACAGGTATTTGAGAATGCGCCCTTGAAAATGCACAGTGTCCCCTGTTTCCGTGTTCAGGAAGAGCGTTTGTGCAGATCGGGCTGCTGGGGTGAACGAGCTCCAGAAGCCGCCTCTTGGTTCACTCACTGCTGAGACGCGGTAACCGCGCTGATCGCGCAGCACGAACTCGAACGTTGCGGGGTTGTCGTTGTCGCCCTCAAGCTCGACTTTCCAGAAGTCGCAAACCTCGGCCACTTGATAGAACCCCAGATAGCCATTGCGGCTCACGCCGACCTTTGCGCCACTGTAGGCGCCGTCGGGTGCTGCGCTGATGTTGTAATGGATGCGATCTTCAATGTGTTCGATGAAATCGAAACGAAAGGCCACATTGGGTTCGTCCTGCTCACTCTGTATAAGCCAGCCATCCCCCGCAACAGAGTTATCCTTCAGATACCCAACCGGGTAGAGGTACTCTCCTGTTGTGCTCACCAGTGTGGCAATAAATGATTTTCCGCTGATGTCGGCCATGTCAGGCTTCCTGTGCTGGTTGTGGTGTTAAGCGCGTCCTTGGCGCTGGGCCAACATAAGCCAGTGGAAGAGCCGTATTCAGTCGGAAACACACCCTCAGCGCTTTTATGCGCGGGGTGTCAGTGAGTACGCGGCGCTTGCATCGCGGGCAAGCCCGGCTCCTACAGGGTTGTGTGGCAGGCTTGCCAGCCCTGTGGGGCTCAGAAAAACAAATGCCCCGACAGGTCGGGGCATTTGTTTTGTAGCTGCTGCAAGCTGCGTTTTCACGCAGCCTGCAATGGCTAAGTCAGCTTAGGCTTGAACGACCGGGATGTTGGCGTTCGCGGCGGCTTCACGGAACTCAGCGATCTGGTCGAAGCTCAGGTAGCGGTAAACGTCGGCAGCCATGCTGTCGATGTTCTTCGCGTACGCCATGTACTCCTCGACGGTCGGCAGTTTGCCCAGGATGGACGCGACTGCAGCCAGTTCGGCGGAGGCCAGGTATACGTTGGCACCATCACCCAGACGGTTCGGGAAGTTACGGGTCGAAGTCGACACAACGGTCGAGTTCGCAGCAACGCGAGCCTGGTTACCCATGCACAGCGAGCAGCCCGGCATTTCCATGCGCGCGCCAGCCTTGCCGTAGATGCCGTAGTAGCCTTCTTCGGTCAGCTGGTGAGCGTCCATCTTGGTTGGCGGCGACAGCCACAGGCGAGTTGGGATCGAGCCTTTGACCTTCTCCAGCAGCTTGCCGGCAGCGCGGAAGTGACCGATGTTGGTCATGCACGAACCGATGAACACTTCGTCGATTTTCTCGCCCTGTACGGTCGAGAGCAGACGGGCGTCGTCCGGGTCGTTCGGGGCGCAGAGCACAGGCTCTTTGACGTCGGCCAGATCGATTTCGATGATCTCGGCGTATTCTGCGTCCTTGTCGGCTTCCAGCAGAACTGGGTTGGCCAGCCAGGCTTCCATCGCTTGGGCGCGACGTTCCATGGTGCGTGCATCGCCGTAGCCTTCGCTGATCATCCAGCGCAGCAGGGTGATGTTCGACTTCAGGTACTCGGCGATCGCTTTTTCTGGCAGCTTGATGGTGCAACCTGCAGCGGAACGCTCAGCCGAGGCGTCAGACAGTTCGAACGCTTGCTCGACAGTCAGTTCGTCCAGGCCTTCGATTTCCAGGATGCGGCCGGAGAAGGCGTTGATCTTGCCTTTCTTCTCGACGGTCAGCAGGCCTTTCTGGATGGCGTAGTAAGGGATGGCATGAACCAGGTCACGCAGGGTGATGCCAGGTTGCAGTTTGCCCTTGAAGCGCACCAGGATCGACTCTGGCATGTCCAGCGGCATGACGCCGGTGGCAGCAGCGAAGGCGACCAGGCCGGAACCGGCCGGGAAGGAGATGCCGATCGGGAAGCGGGTGTGCGAGTCGCCGCCGGTGCCGACGGTGTCAGGCAGCAGCATGCGGTTCAGCCAGCTGTGGATGATGCCGTCGCCTGGACGCAGGGACACGCCGCCACGGGTGCGGATGAAATCCGGCAGGGTGTGGTGGGTGGTGACGTCGATTGGCTTCGGATAGGCCGCGGTGTGGCAGAACGACTGCATGACCAGGTCAGCGGAGAAGCCCAGGCACGCCAGGTCTTTCAGCTCGTCACGGGTCATTGGGCCAGTGGTATCCTGGGAGCCCACGGTGGTCATCTTGGGCTCGCAGTAGGTGCCTGGACGAACGCCAGTCACGCCGCAGGCCTTGCCGACCATTTTCTGTGCCAGGGTGTAGCCTTTGCCGGTGTCGACAGGCTGCTCTGGTTTCTGGAACAGGTCGGAAACCGGCAGACCCAGCTCGGTACGAGCCTTGTCAGTCAGGCCACGGCCTACGATCAGAGGGATACGGCCGCCAGCGCGGACTTCGTCGAGCAGCACCGGGGTCTTCAGTTCGAAGGTGGTGATGACTTCGTCGGTGCCGTGCTTGCAGACTTTACCGGCGTGTGGGTACACGTCGATCACGTCGCCCATGTTCAGGTTCGATACGTCGAACTCGATTGGCAGTGCGCCAGCATCTTCCATGGTGTTGTAGAAGATCGGAGCGATTTTCGAGCCGAAGCAGAAACCGCCAGCGCGCTTGTTCGGAACGTACGGAATGTCGTCGCCGAAGAACCACAGAACCGAGTTGGTTGCGGACTTGCGGGACGAGCCGGTGCCAACCACGTCGCCGACGTAGGCAACCGGGAAGCCCTTGGCTTTGACTTCTTCGATTTGCTTGAGCGGGCCGATTGCGCCTTGTTGCTCAGGCACGATGCCGTCACGCGCCATTTTCAGCATGGCCAGGGCGTGCAGCGGGATGTCAGGGCGCGACCAGGCGTCCGGGGCAGGGGACAGGTCGTCGGTGTTGGTTTCGCCAGGTACCTTGAAGACAGTCAGGCTGTACTTCTCGGCGATGGCAGGCTTGCTGGTGAACCACTCACCGGCGGCCCAGGATTCCAGAACGGCCTTGGCGTGAACATTACCGGCCTTGGCTTTTTCAGCCACGTCGTGGAAGGCATCGAACATCAGCAGGGTGTGCTTGAGCTGTTCGGCAGCAACAGCCGCCAGTTCGGCGTTGTCCAGCAGTTCAACCAGAGTGGCGATGTTGTAGCCACCTTGCATGGTGCCCAGCAGTTCGACGGCGCGTTTCTTGTCGATCAGTGGGGACTTGGCTTCGCCCTTGGCGACGGCAGACAGGAAGCCGGCCTTGACGTAGGCGGCTTCGTCCACTCCTGGTGGAACGCGGTTGGTGATCAGGTCGACGAGGACGGCTTCTTCGCCAGCAGGGGGATTCTTCAGCAGCTCGACCAGGCCTGCGGTTTGTTCGGCGTTAAGCGGCTGGGGCACGATACCCTGGGCGGCACGCTCTTCGATGTGTTTGCGGTAGGCTTCAAGCACAGTTATTACCCTCATCAGTGGTCCCAAATGGGTGTCCGGGACGCTCATCCAGAAATTCCGGTACCCATGCGCAATACGGCTTTTTGGGCCGCGTAGCCAGGGTTACAGGAAATCCTTACAGAAGCTGCTTTCAAAGTTTTACGCCTGTAGAACGGAGGCTGATGAGGGCTGGCGCGGGCATTCGACTGTCGAATCTCCCGCACCAACGCCGTTCTACCGGATGAACTGTGCTCGTGACGCTTTGAAAACAGCTTCTAACGGACATTGGCGCCTTTAAAAGGCCGGATGATTCTACGGTAAAAAGTCGACAAAGGTAAGGCGAGTGCAATGACTTTGCGGGGTGACCACCGTTAGACAAAGGGCTAACATGGCGGCCTGTCCTGTCGCCTTGCTGTTGATCCCCCATGCCCAATCATTCCATCAAGACGCCTTGCGTCGGCCTTTGCTCCACTGTCTACGGCGACCTGGTGTGCCGCGGCTGCAAGCGCTTTCATCATGAAGTGATCCAGTGGAACGGTTACAGCGAAGAGGAAAAACGCGCGGTCTGGATGCGCCTGGAGCAACTGTTGGTCCAGGTGATGACGGCCAAGCTGGAAGTCTTCGATAGTGCGCGCCTGCGCCAGCAACTGGAGCAGCGACAGATTCGCTTCGTGCCGCAGCAGTCGGAGTATTGCTGGGCGTATCAACTGATTGCCCGAGGAGCGCGGGTGATCCGCGATGTGGAAGCCTACGGCATGGTTCTGCTGCCGGAGTTTCGTGAGTGGGAATTGCCGCAGTTGCGCGATGCTATTGATCGCGAATTCTTCCTGCTGTCCGAGGCCCACTACCAGCGCTATATCGCGCCGGGCTTTTTAAAGAACGGGCTGGGCTGATACAGCGGGTCGGAGCCGGCGATGCCGGCTCCGACGGTGGCTAGCCTTTGGCCAGTTCTGCCAGGTGATCGGCAGCTTCTTCGCTTTTGAGCACCAGTACATCGCTTTCCAGTGCGTCGAGTACCACCTCGGCGGTATTGCCGATCAGGGCGCCGGTGATGCCTGTGCGGGCCACCGTGCCGATCACGGTGAGCACGGCGTCCAGTTCTTTCACGTAGTGAGGAATCAGTACATCGGCCGGGCCTTCGGCGACATGCAGACGTTCGTCGCTGATATCAAACTCCGCCTGGAACGCCTTGCACTCTTCGCGGTAGCGGGCCTCGATGGTTTCCTTGAGCTGATAGATCGGGTCGGCTGCCGAGAGCATGGGCGAGGGGTGGGCGCTGACGACATGCAGTTGGCCTTTGGCCAGGGTGGCGATCTCATAGCTGTGGTCGACGATGCGCTTGTGCAAGCGGCGATGGTGTTCATCATGGTTGCCCACATCCACGGCTGCCAGAATGACGCCGTTGGTCCAGGGCCTTTCGTGCTTGACCATCAGGACGGCGCACGGGCACAGACGCAAAAGCTTCCAGTCCGATGGCGTGAGCAGGGCTTTTTTCAGCGGGTTGTCCGGGCGATGCTCCTTGATCACCAGTTCGCAGCCCTCGGCCTGCTGCACGTCGATGATCGACTCGTGCAGGGTGTCGTGCCAGGTCTGCTCGTAGGTGACGTTGTTGTAGCCATCGTCGTGAAGCTGGCTGCACAGCAGGCTGAGCAGGGCGCTGTGGTCTTGTTTCTTGTCGCACATCAACAGGTGCAAGCGGGCACCTGTAGCGCCGGCGATGAGTTTTGCCCGGGTCAGAGCCCGGCTGTGGGCGTGCGTCGGGTCAAGTACCACCAGGATGCTGCGGACGGCTTGCATGAGCATGAACTCCCTTCTTCAATAGCGACCAATGACTGACTATAGTCGGCGCTCGATGGATCGGGTGTTGATACACATCAAGCATAGCCGGTGGTGATCGTCGCCTGCGTGCGTATAATTGCCGGCTTTGTCGTCGTCCTGTCCGTGAGCACCATGCACCTTATTCCCGAAATCGATGCGTTCCTGGCCTGCCGTACCCCTGATGCCTGGGTGGAGGCTGCGTTGGCCGATCAGGAGACGATGCTGATCGACCACAAGAATTGTGAGTTCAAGGCTGCCAGTACCGCCATGAGCCTGATGGCCAAATACAATACGCACATTGACCTGATCAACATGATGTCGCGCCTGGCCCGCGAAGAATTGGTCCACCATGAGCAGGTGTTACGCCTGATGAAGCGGCGCAAAATCGCCTTGCGGCCGGTCTCGGCAGGTCGCTATGCGTCGGGCTTGCGGGCGGTGGTGCGTAACCATGAACCAGTAAAGCTGGTCGACACCCTGGTGGTCGGTGCCTTTATCGAGGCGCGCAGTTGTGAGCGTTTCGCTGCCGTAGTGCCGCACCTGGACGAGGAACTGGGCAAGTTTTATCACGGCTTGCTCAAGAGTGAGGCGCGGCATTTCCAGGGCTACCTGAAACTGGCCTATCAGTACGGTGAAGAAGCTGATGTAGACCGGGCGGTTGAGAAGGTACGGGCGGCCGAAGCGGAGCTGATCACCGCGCCGGACAACGAGTTCCGCTTCCATAGCGGCGTTCCCAGCTGGCAGTAACGGCCTGCACGCGAAAAGGGGCATGGCCCCGGCCTTGTTGGTGATGGTGTCACCGGCATGCCTCTGCCCGAGCAGGGCGTGCCGACGACAGGTGTTCAGCGGAAAGCGAACGGTGCCAGTTGAAAGCCTTGCTCATCCACCTGCAAAGCCCAGCCCTGACGGTCCCAGTCCCCCAGTACGATACGCCGTGCTGGCGTATTGCCCAGCGCCAGTTTGTGAATCGCCGGGCGATGGGTGTGCCCGTGCACCAGGGTGCGCACGCCATGCTGCTGCATGACCCGTGGCACTTCCTCGGGCGTCACATCGACAATGTCGTTGGCCTTCATGCGGGTTTGCGTACGGCTTTCGCTGCGTAGCTTGCGCGCCAGTTTCTGGCGTGTACTCAGCGGCAAATGCCGCAGAACCCACAGGCTGAGCGGGTTGCGCAGGTAGCGGCGCAGCTTCATGTAGGCCAGGTCACGGGTACACAGGCTGTCGCCGTGCATCAGTAACACCGGTTCACCACCCATTTCGACCACGCAGGGATCGTTCAGCAAGGTGCAGCCCGCCGCCTTGCAGAACGCCTGGCCGATCAGGAAGTCGCGGTTGCCATGCATCAGGAAAATCTGCGTGCCACTGTCGCTCAAGGCGCGCAGGGCCTGACAGATGGATGCCTGGTAAGGCGTCATGGCGTCGTCGCCGATCCAGGCTTCGAAAAAATCGCCAAGAATGTACAGCGCCTGGGCCTGTCGGGCGCGGCCCTCAAGCAGATCAAGAAACGCCCGGGTAATGTCCGGGCGTTCTTCTTGCAGGTGCAGATCTGAGATCAGCAGTATCACTCAATGATCTCGGCTTTCTCGATGATCACGTCGTCTTTCGGTACGTCCTGATGGCCAGCCTTGGAGCCGGTAGGGACGGCCTTGATCTTGTCGACGACGTCCTGGCCTTCGATCACTTCACCGAACACGGCGTAGCCCCAGCCTTGCACGTTCTTGCCGCTGTGGTTGAGGAAATCGTTGTTGGCAACGTTGATGAAGAACTGCGCCGAGGCCGAATGCGGCTCCATGGTACGGGCCATGGCGATGGTGTACTTGGCGTTGCTCAGGCCGTTGTCCGCTTCGTTCTGGATGCTTGGACGCTTGTCTTTCTTTTCTTTCATGCCAGGCTCGAAACCGCCGCCCTGGATCATGAAGTTGCCGATGACGCGGTGGAAAATGGTGTTCGAGTAGTGGCCGGCGTTGACGTACTCGATGAAGTTGGCCACGGTGATCGGGGCCTTTTCGGCGTTCAGTTGCAGGACGATGTCGCCGTGGTTGGTGCTCAGTTTGACTTTGGACATGCTGAAATTCGCTCTTTTCAAGGCAATTGAAATACGTTGCGCAGGATCGCGTAATAACCCTGACGCTCAGTCTACAGGCGGCGATACGCGGTTCGCGGCTGTTTTTTTGCAATGGCGGTCAATATTCGCGCCTGTTTGTCGGTGCTGACCTGTCGGCAGCTTGACTGCTTCGGCTATGATAAGCGCTTTGATTTAGTCGGCCTACCCTGGTCGTGTACCCGTATTCAAGGATCCTATGAGCAAGCCCACTGCTGACACCGCTCCCAACGCCGCTGCCAAAGGCGCTCCCGCTGTCCCTGCGAACTTCTTGCGACCGATCGTGCAGGCTGACCTGGACTCGGGCAAGCACAGCAGCATCGTCACCCGTTTCCCGCCAGAGCCCAATGGTTACCTGCACATCGGCCACGCCAAGTCGATCTGTGTGAACTTTGGCCTGGCCGAGGAGTTCGGTGGTGCCTGTCACCTGCGTTTCGATGACACCAACCCGGCCAAAGAGGACCAGGAGTACATCGATGCGATCCAGAGCGACGTCAAGTGGCTGGGCTTTCAGTGGACCGGTCCGGTGCGTTATGCCTCCGACTACTTCGGCCAGCTCCATGCGTGGGCCGTCGAGCTGATCAAGGCCGGCAAGGCCTATGTCTGCGACCTGACCCCGGAGCAGGCCCGCGAGTACCGTGGCAACCTGACCGAGCCAGGCAAGAACAGCCCGTTCCGTGAGCGTTCGGTCGAGGAAAACCTGGACCTGTTCGCCCGCATGAAGGCTGGCGAGTTCAAGGACGGCGAGCGTGTACTGCGGGCCAAGATCGACATGGCTTCGCCGAACATGAACATGCGCGACCCGATCCTCTATCGTATTCGTCACGCCCATCACCACCAGACCGGTGACACGTGGTGCATCTACCCGAACTATGACTTCACCCATGGCCAATCCGACGCCATCGAAGGCATTACCCATTCGATCTGCACCCTCGAATTCGAAGGCCACCGCCCGCTGTACGAGTGGTTCCTGGACAACCTGCCGGTGCCGGCCAAGCCGCGCCAGTACGAGTTCAGCCGCCTGAACCTGAACTACACCATTACCAGCAAGCGCAAGCTCAAGCAGTTGGTCGACGAGCAGCACGTCAACGGCTGGGATGACCCGCGCATGTCGACGCTGTCCGGTTTCCGTCGTCGTGGCTACACCCCGGCTTCGATCCGCAACTTCTGCGACATGATCGGTACCAACCGTTCCGACGGTGTCGTCGACATGGCCATGCTCGAATTCAGCATTCGTGATGACCTCGACCGTACTGCGCCACGTGCGATGTGCGTGCTGCGCCCGTTGAAAGTGGTCATTACCAACTACCCGGAAGGCCAGGTCGAGCAGCTCGAACTGCCATGCCATCCGAAGGAAGACATGGGCGTTCGCGTCCTGCCGTTCGCTCGCGAGCTCTACATCGACCGCGACGATTTCATGGAAGAGCCGCCAAAAGGTTACAAGCGCCTGGAGCCTGCCGGTGAAGTGCGCCTGCGTGGCAGCTACGTGATTCGTGCCGACGAGGCCATCAAGGACGCCGACGGCAACATCGTCGAGCTGCGTTGCTCGTACGACCCGGACACCCTCGGCAAGAACCCGGAAGGCCGCAAGGTCAAAGGCGTCATCCACTGGGTGCCGGCGGCTGAGAGCGTCGAGTGTGAAGTACGCCTTTACGATCGTCTGTTCCGCTCCGCCAACCCGGAGAAAACCGAGGAGGGCGGCAGCTTCCTGGACAACATCAATCCCGATTCGCTGCAGGTGCTGAGTGGTTGTCGGGCGGAACCTTCTCTGGGCAAGGCCCAGGCTGAAGACCGCTTCCAGTTCGAGCGCGAAGGTTACTTCTGCGTCGACATGAAAGACTCCCAACCGGGCCGCCCGGTGTTCAACCGCACCGTGACCCTGCGCGATTCGTGGGGCAGCTAAGGAATCCTCGTGCTTACCATCTACAACACCCTGACCAAGAGCAAGGAAGTCTTCACCCCGCTGGAAGGCAACAAGGTACGGATGTACGTCTGCGGCATGACCGTGTACGACTTCTGCCACCTGGGCCATGGTCGCAGCATGGTCGCGTTCGATCTGGTCACCCGCTGGCTGCGTTATAGCGGCTACGACCTGACCTACGTGCGCAACATCACCGACATCGACGACAAGATCATCAACCGTGCCAACGAGAACGGCGAGTCGTTCGACGCCTTGACCGCACGCATGATCGACGCGATGCATGAAGACGAGCGCCGGCTGAACATCCTGCCTCCAGATCAGGAGCCGCGTGCCACCGATCATATCGCCGGCATGCACGCGATGATCCAGACCCTGATCGACAAGGGCTATGCCTACGCACCGGGTAATGGTGACGTGTACTACCGGGTCGGCAAGTTTGTCGGCTATGGCAAGCTGTCGCGCAAGAAGATCGAAGACCTGCGTATCGGCGCACGGATCGAGGTTGACGAAGCCAAGCAGGACCCGCTGGACTTCGTCCTCTGGAAAGGCGTCAAGCCGGGTGAGCCGAGCTGGCCGTCGCCATGGGGCCCAGGGCGTCCAGGCTGGCACATCGAATGCTCGGTGATGTCCACCTGCTGCCTGGGCGAGAGCTTCGACATTCATGGTGGCGGCAACGACCTGGAGTTCCCGCACCACGAGAACGAAATCGCCCAGAGCGAAGCGGCAACCGGCAAGCCATACGCCAAGGCCTGGATGCACTGCGGGATGATTCGCATCAATGGCGAGAAGATGTCCAAGTCCTTGAACAACTTCTTCACCATTCGCGATGTGCTCGAGAAGTATCACCCGGAAGTGGTCCGTTACCTGCTGGTATCGAGCCATTACCGCAGCTCGATCAACTACTCCGAAGACAGCCTGCGTGAGTCCAAGGGTGCGCTGGAGCGCTTCTATCATGCACTGCGTGGCCTGCCGCTGGTTCCGGCGCAAGGTGGCGAAGAGTATGTCGAGCGCTTCAAGGTCGCGATGAACGACGACTTTGGCACGCCTGAGGCCTGCGCGGTGCTGTTCGACCTGGTACGCGAGATCAACCGTGTGCGTGAAGCTGAGCCGCAGATCGCTGCCGGTCTTGCTGCTCGCCTGCGCGAGCTGGCGGGGCTGCTGGGTGTGTTGCAGCTGGATGCCGATGACTTCCTGCGTGCGGGCGCCGAGGGTCGTGTCGATGCCGCCGAGGTTGAAGCACTGATCCAGGCGCGTCTGCAGGCGCGGACCAACAAGGATTGGGCCGAGTCCGACCGTATCCGTGATCAGCTGACCGCTATGGGCGTGGTGCTTGAAGACAGCAAGGGCGGCACTACCTGGCGCCTGGCTGACTGACCAGCTGCGCCCTCGCAGGCAAGCCTGCTCCCACTGTGGGAGCGGGTCTTGCCCGCGATTCCCTCGCCAGTTCTACCGGCGACAATGCAGCACGAGCTTGGCGCCACCCAGCGCGCTTTCTCCTATCTCCAGATCGAACCCATGCAGGTCGACGATCGCTGCAACGATCGACAGGCCCAGGCCAAACCCTGGGTGCCGATGACCTTCCTCGCTGCGATAAAACCGTTTTAACACCGCCTGGCGCTCGTCTTCCGGAATGCCGGGGCCGCTGTCCTGTACCTCGATATGCACGCCCTGTGCATCGCTGTGGGCGCTCAGTGCCACCTGGCCGTGGGCCGGGGTGAACTTGATCGCATTGCTCAGCAGGTTGGCCAGTGCCTCGAACAGCAATTCGCGGTCGCCGTGCAGGCTGGGCAGTTGGTTGGGTATCTGCAGGCTCAGGTTGATGTCGCCGTCTTCAGCCAATGGAAGGTAGAAGTCGTACAGCTCCAGCAGCAGTGCATGCGGGTCCAGTTCGACGAACCCGGCACGGCGTTGACGGTCTTCCAGTTCGCTGATGCGCAGCAGGCCGCGAAAGCGCGCCATCAGCGTGTCGGTTTCCGCGATAGCGTGGTCCAGTTGCTGGGTTTGTGCGGAGTCGTCGCCCGCTTGTTGGCGAATGCGGTACAGCTGGGCGCGCAGGCGGGTGAGGGGGGTACGCAGGTCGTGGGCAATGTTGTCGCATACACCCTTGACCTCGTGCATCAGTCGTTCGATACGGTCGAGCATGGCGTTGACGATGGCCGCCAGCATGTCCAGCTCGTCACGTCGCGGGGACAGTGGCAGGCGGTGGGTCAGGTCGCCGGCGACGATCTGTTCGGCGCTGGCCTGGATCGCCCGGATGCGTTTGAGCGGGCGACGGCGCAGCAGGTACCAGCCGGCGATGCCTGGAATGATCGTCAGTGAAAGCCCCCAGAGCAGGGCATGCAGGATGATCCGAGTAACCACGAACAGCGAGCCATTGTCACGTACCAGAACCAGCCAGCGGCCGTCAGGGACCTTCAAGGCTACTGCATCGCAACTGTCCTTGGGCAAGTGGGGTGCATCTTCATCCAGGCAGCGGCCAAGCTCATGGATTCTGCCATCCAGGCCCAGCTCCGGGGGGATCTTGCGAATCTCGCCGCTGAGTGGATTGAAGGCTGCATCGAACAGGCCGTAGGCATCGAAGCTGCGCTCCTCGAAGGCCTGGCTGGCAATCAGCGCATCATCCAGTTGTTTGCCGCTCATGTGTGCAAACAGGTGCTGGCGTTGTTGCAGCGAGTGCCGGGTGAGTTTGTTCAGGTAGCCGGACACCTCAAAGTACAACACCCCCATGAGGATGCTGCTCCAGGCCACGAAAAGGAAGCTGTACAGCGCCAGCAGGCGACTTGTGGATGAGCTCCAACCCTTAGACGGGTTCGGCAATGGCATAGCCGGAGCCCCGCACAGTGCGAATCAGCGGCACTTGGCCCGGGGCGTCGATTTTCTTGCGCAGGCGACCGATATGCACGTCGATCAGGTTGGTGCCGGGATCAAAGTGGTAGCCCCAGACTTCCTCGAAAATCATCATGCGGGTGATGACCTGGCCGGCATGGCGCATGAGGAACTCCAGCAACTTGTACTCGGTCGGTAACAGGTTGAGTGCCAGTTCGCCGCGTCGGGCTTCGTGGCTGATCAGGTCCAGTTCCAGGTCGGCGACCTGCAGGCGAGTCTGTGTGATGCCGGTGTTGTTTCGGCGCAGCAGCACTTCGACCCTGGCGGCCATCTCATCGGACGCAAATGGTTTGGTCAGGTAGTCGTCGCCGCCGGCGCGCAGGCCACGTACCCGCTCATCGACATCGGAGAGGGCGCTGATCATCAGGATCGGCGTGGTGATCTTCAGGTTGCGCAGCGTGGTGACGATCGTCAGGCCGTCGAGCTCAGGCAGCATGCGGTCCAGCGTGATGAGGTCATAGCTGCCGGCGATGGCCTTGGCCAGGCCTTCACGGCCGTTGTTGGCCCAGTCAACCTCCAGGCCATGGCTGGAAAGTTCGGCGACGATCTCCTGGGCGGTGACAGCGTCGTCTTCGATAGTCAGTACGCGAGGCATGCTTTTACCTGGGCGGCGAGTGGAAGCTCGATTGTGCCAAAGAATAGGCGGTGCTCGGGTTAAAGAAAAATTCATCTAGCCGATCGCCGGTACGGCCGAGCGCTTCAGGCCAGAAAAAGAAACCCCGCCGGGAGGCGGGGTTCGGAATCAGGCGACCTTGACGATCCAGCCTTCCGGCGCTTCGACATCGCCACTCTGGATGCCAGTCAGCTCGTTGTAGAGCTTCTGGGTTACCGGGCCGACATCTGTCTCGCTGTAGAACACGTGCAGCTTGCCGTTGTACTCGATGCCACCAATCGGGGTGATCACCGCAGCGGTGCCGCAGGCGCCTGCTTCGGTAAAGCGGTCGAGTTCGTCGATCAGTACGTCGCCTTCGATCACGTTCAGGCCCAGACGCGATTTCGCCAGTTCGATCAGCGACAGGCGGGTGATGCCAGGCAGTACCGAGGCGGACTTCGGCGTGACGAATTCGTTGTTCTTGGTAATACCAAAGAAGTTGGCCGAGCCGACTTCCTCGATCTTCTTGTGGGTCAGTGGGTCAAGGTAGATGCAGTCGGCGAAGTGGGCTTTCTTGGCCTCGGCACCTGGCATCAGGCTGGCGGCGTAGTTACCACCGACCTTGGCGGCACCGGTGCCCTGTGGCGCGGCGCGGTCATAGCTGGAGATCAGGAAGTTGTGCGGCTTCATGCCGCCCTTGAAGTACGAGCCAACCGGGATCGCGAAGATCGAGAAGATGAACTCGGGCGCGGTACGCACGCCGATGTTGTCGCCTACACCAATGACGAACGGGCGCAGGTACAGCGCACCTTTGCCGTAGGGCGGAATGAAGCGCTCGTTGGCCTTGACCACTTGCTTGCAGGCTTCGATGAAGGCTTCGGTCGGTACCTGCGGCATCAGCAGGCGCGCGCAGCTGCGCTGCATGCGCTGGGCGTTCTGGTCAGGGCGGAACAGGTTGATCGAGCCGTCCTTGCAGCGGTAGGCCTTCAGGCCTTCGAAACACTGCTGGCCGTAATGCAGCGCGGTGGAGCCTTCGCTGATGTGCAGGGTGTTGTCTTCGGTCAGGGTGCCCTGGTCCCACTCACCGTTGCGCCAGTGCGACAGGTAGCGCTTGTCGGTCTTGATGTAGTCGAAGCCCAGCTTGTCCCAGTTAATGCTTTCGTTACTCATGGCACCCTCGATCGGTTGGCAAATGCCTGGTTGGTCAGGCGACGCATCTTGCGCAGGCAGCCACGATAATACATCCCGTGCAGATCGGAAACGCCTAGACGTGCATATTGGACGTGCGTAGGTGCCTCTTGCTGCACGGTCTCGGCAATCCGCGCCCGGTGTTCGACTAATGTCGTGGGGCTGATGCGCCGATCATGTCCCAGGCTCATCAGCCATGCACCAATTGCCCTTACCTGTCTCGGGGCTGTTCCTTGCTCAGTTCGAGCAGGCGTTCTACCCCGATGGGCTCCTCGGCCATCAGGGGGATCACGGCATAGCGTCTGGCGTGCTCACTGGCCACGTGCTCGATTTCCCTGAGCTCATTCTTTGCCCGTCTACGAAGCAGGGGCGATTGGGTTGTGGTGGCCGCGATGCTGTTGTTGATCACCCATGCCCAAGGCTCAATGCCAGCACGCCGCAGGTCGGCTTGCAGGTTGGCCGCTTCAAGTACCGGTGTCGTTTCGGCCAGTGTTACCAGCAATACCTTGGTTTTCTTCGGGTCTTGCAACTGCATCATCGGGGTACTGAAGTGCATGTTGCTGCCTTCCATTTGTCGGGCGATATCGCGGTGGTAGGCGCCCGTGGCATCCAGCAACAACAGGGTGTGCCCGGTGGGGGCTGTGTCCATGACCACAAACCGCCTGCCGGCCTCCCGAATGACTCTGGAAAACGCCTGGAAGACGGCGATCTCTTCAGTGCAGGGCGAGCGCAGGTCTTCGGCCAAAAGGGCTTTTCCCTGCTCATCCAGGGCTGCGCCTTTGGTGGCCATCACGTGATCGCGATACCGCTGGGTTTCAACCTTCGGATCAATGCGGCTGAGGGTCAGGTTGCTCATTGAGCCGCTCAGGGTGTCGGCCAGATGCGCTGCCGGGTCTGAGGTGGTGAGGTGAACCGGCAAGCCCCGGTGGGCCAGTTCGACGGCCACCGCCGCTGCCAGGGTGGTTTTACCTACGCCACCTTTGCCCATGATCATGACCAGCCCGTGGCCATCCAGGGCGATGTCATCGACGAGGTCGCTCAGGCTTGGCGCATCAATGCGAACGGCGAGGGGCTGAAGGTCTTCAGCGTCACCCTTATCACGCAACAACTGTTTCAGGGCTTCAATGCCGACCAGGTCGAAGGCTTTCAGCGGCAGTTGATCCAGCGGCAGTGGCTTGAGTACGTCAGGCATTTGGGCTAGCGCCAACTGCTCCCGCGCATACACCGCTGCAGCCAGTGGGTCTTTTTCGGCTTCGCTGCCGGGTAGCACGCCGTTGACCACCAGGTACTGCTCGTGAAGGCCGAGGGCGGCGAGTTCTTCATGGGTGTGGGCCGCCTCGCGTAGCGCGGCATTTTGTGCCCGAGCGACCAGTACCAGCCGCGTGCGTGCCGGGTCGCAGAGCGCCTCAACCGCCTTGCGGTACTGGTCATGCTGTTTGTCGAGGCCCGCCAGCGGTCCAAGGCAGGAGGCGTCGCCCTTGCCGGTATCGAGAAAGCCACTCCAGGCGCCAGGGAGCTGCAGCAGGCGAATGGTATGCCCGGTAGGGGCGGTGTCAAAGATGATGTGTTCATAGGTGTCGGTTTGTCGGGAGCCGACCAGTAGTGCTGTGAACTCGTCGAAGGCCGCAATTTCCGTGGTGCAGGCGCCAGACAATTGCTCTTCCATGTTCTTCACGACACTGGCCTCAAGCACGCCCCGGGCAGGGCCGACAATGCGGTCTCGATAGGCCTGCGCTGCAGCCTGTGGGTCAATTTCGAGCGCTGACAAATTGGCCACCGAGGGCACCGGGGTGATGTGGTTGCCAATGCTGATGCCAAACACTTGTCCAACGTTAGACGCCGGGTCGGTACTCACCAGCAGTACGCGCCGACCTTGTGCGGTGAGCTGCAATGCCGTGGCGCAGGCAATCGAGGTTTTGCCCACACCGCCTTTGCCAGTGAAAAACAGAAAGCGCGGGGCATTTTCAAGAAACTGCATGAGGTGTTCCCTGTCGACGGTTCGGCAATCGCCAAAACCTGTGTTTGGAAATAAACGTGCGCATCAGTCTAGTGCCTGTCAGGGCAAGGCAATCACAGGGTGCCCAGGTTTCTTGCTGCGGAACCTGCTCCGGGCTTGAATCGGCATGACCTCTTGACAATAAGTTGTACAAAAAACGGCGAAGCGTCGCATTAAGCTGTACAAAACCAATTTTATGTACAACTATTTTGAAGTGCCGCTGTGCATGCAGTACCGAATGCCAGAGAAACCAACATTTCGGCGTTGTCAGAAAAGGTAGAGCCATGCCATGGACAGATCGCTATTTCCCCTGCTGCGTCAGTGTCTGACGCGCGTGGTCGACCGCAGGACCTTGGGCTTGTTGTTCAGCGCCCTGTTGTTGTGCAGCCCCGGTGCTTTCGCCAGTTGGCAGGCGCTGCTGCCCGGTGGTCGTTTGATCGGTAGCGCCGAGTTTCGGCTCTATGGTTTTCGTGTGTACAACGCGAGCCTGTGGGGCGCTTCGGCCCAGGTGGACTATCAGCAACCCTTTGCGCTTGAGCTGACCTATCACCGGTCGATTACCCGTGCCCAACTGGTAGACGTCAGCGTTGATGAAATACGTCGACTACGGGGCGGGTCGGTCGATGAAGCGCAACTCAAGCTGTGGCAGGCACAGATGGCGCGGGCCTTTGTCGATGTCGAACCGGGGCAGCGGATCATCGGGGTGTTCTTGCCCGGTGCCGGTGCGCGGTTCTACGTGGATGATCGTTTGCATTACGAGGTCGCAGACCCTGCGTTTTCGCGGGCGTTCTTTGATATCTGGTTTGACCCGCGTACACGTAACCCTGAGTTACGCCAGCGCTTGCTGGGCGGGCAATGACGATGAGGGTAAGCATGATGTGGAAGTCCTGTCTGCTGGCGTGCTGCTTGCTGTTGAGCAGTTGCGGCAACGTCGAAGTCGATCATTACCGCAACGAGGCGCCAGCATTGGACTTGCCGCGGTTCTTCTCGGTGCCCGTCCAGGCCTGGGGCATGTTCCAGAAGCGTTCGGGTGAGGTGGTCAAGCGTTTCCACGTGACCATTGAGGGGCGGATGGAAGGGCGCGTGCTGATCCTCGATGAGCGCTTCGTTTACAGCGATGGCACCCGTCAGCAACGCGTTTGGCGCCTGACACCGAAGGGGCCGGGGCGCTGGAGCGGTACGGCGGGTGACGTGATCGGCGAAGCCGAAGGTCAGGTGGCCGGTAATGCACTGCGTTGGCGTTACACCCTCAACCTGGAGGTGGACGGCGCGTTTTATCCGGTGCAGTTCGATGACTGGATGTACCTGATGGATGACAACACACTGATCAATCGCTCGTTCATGTCCAAGTTTGGCCTGGAGTTGGGGCAGGTGACCCTGTTCTTCCGGCGCGGCGGGGGTGAACCATGAACAGCCTGCCGGAGGGCTATCGGGCATTGGTGATCGGTGCGAGTGGGGCGATCGGTGGTGCTTTCGTTGATACGCTGCGTGAGGATCCCCGGTGTGCCGCCGTGCATGGCCTGGGGCGTGGCACACACCCGGTACTGGATTTGACCGACCCTCAGAGCATCGCCATGGCCGCACAGTTTTATGAAGGCCAGCCACCGTTTGATCTGATCGTCTTGGCTGCCGGTGTTCTGTACGGTGAGGGCTTCATGCCGGAGAAGGCGCTGGAGTCACTGAACCAGGCGCAACTGTTGGCAACGTTTCAGATCAATGCCATTGGCCCTGCACTGGTGTTGCGGCACTTTTTGCCCCTGCTCGGGAGCAACGGTCTGCTGGCGGTACTGTCGGCCAAGGTCGGTAGCATCGCGGACAATCACCTGGGTGGCTGGTACAGCTACCGGGCCTCGAAGGCGGCGTTGAACATGCTCCTTAAAACGGCAGCGATCGAAGCTGCGCGGCGTTGGCCCGGCAAGCGCCTGGTTGCGCTGCATCCTGGCACTGTTGCTTCAGCCTTGTCGCGACCTTTTCGTCCGGAAGCGCGGGCTCCGCGTGACGCCGTGGCGGACATGCTGGCCGTGCTTGACGGAGTCACCGCCGCCGACAGCGGCAGCTTTTTCAGCTACCAGGGCGAACGTTTGCCCTGGTAGTTCCACTGTGGCACCTCTAGACGGGGCTATGCCCCTGGGAGCGTCAAGTATGAACCTTCAGCAACTGTCAGGCTTTGCCGATGCCGGGCGCATTGACGAGCTCAATCTGGTTTCTCTTGAAGGCGGTATCTATGTCTTGCAGGCACTGATGGAGGGAAAGCTGCACCCGTTGCTTGACGAGCAGGGACACAACCTCTGCCTGCGCTCGACGACGCACGCCCGAGAGGTGTTGCAGCATTTACCTGAAATCCCCTGCCTGCTGGTGCAGAAGGTGGTGCATGACGAAATGTGCGGGCTGGGTAACAGTGCTGATGCGCCGCTGAAACTGCCGTTCTCCATACGCTCTACCTGGTAGTTGCAAGGAAACGGCGCGTGGCCCGAATCGGTGCCCTTGGCACCGCTCATTTCGGGCTTCTAGCCACGCGGTGCAAGGCGGGCAACAACAGCGCCCAGAGTATGGCCAGCAGGGCCAAGGATGGCCAAAGCCCATAGGGTAGGCCGACGTCTGCCAGGCGTGCACCGGCATAGTAAGACAACGGCCCGCCCAAGGCGCCGACAAGTGCCGCCAGCCAGAGGCGGGATGCCGTCCAGGCCAGGCTCTGGCGCAAGGTGCTGGCGAATAGCAGCCAGAGCATCGCCAGCCAGCCCGGCAGTACCCAGCGCGGCTCATCGAAATCGAACACGCCCAGGTTCAGTAACAGGCTGTCCAGCGCCCAGCCACAGGCAGCGATTTTCAACAGCTGGCGACATTCGCGTACCCGTACCGGAGCCCACGCCACGTGCAAGGCCAGGCATCCCAGTGCCAGCAATAGCCAGGCCGGGTGCCGTGCGCCAAATATGCAGGCTGCCCAGCCGATCTGGAACAGCACTGCATTGCCAATCAGGCGTCGGTTCATCCTCAGGCTTCCAGTGCCTCTAGCAGCGGCGCGGGACGGGCATCAGGTTTGGCCAGGACCAATTGGGCCACGCCGATACCACGTTCCAGGAAGCCACCCTCGCAGTAGCAGAAGTAGAACTCCCACATACGTTGAAAGGTTTCGTCGTAGCCCAACAGCTGCAATGCGTGGCGTCCCCGGCAGAGGTTCTCGTGCCAGTGGCGCAGGGTGCGTGCGTAATGCAGGCCGAAGTCTTCCAGGTGATGGACGTTCAGGTCCGTGTTACGGCTGGCAACGTCCAGCATGCGGCTCAGCGAGGGTAGGGCGCCACCGGGGAAAATGTAGCGCTGGATGAAGTCCACCGAGCGCCTGGCCTGTTCATAGCGCTGGTCACGGATGGTAATGGCTTGCAACAGCATCAGACCATCGTCCTTGAGCAGGCGTGCGCACTGTTGGAAGTAGTTGGGCAGGAAACGGTGGCCCACCGCTTCGATCATTTCGATCGAAACCAGCTTGTCATAGCGTCCTTCAAGGTCACGGTAGTCCTTGCGCAGGACAGTAATGCGCGCTTGCAGGCCTTGCTCGGCAACACGCTTGCAGGTGTAGGCGTACTGCTCTTCGGACAGTGTCGTGGTGGTCACGCGGCAGCCGTAATGAATGGCGGCGTAGAGCGCCATGCTGCCCCAGCCGGTGCCGATTTCCAGCAAATGATCGCTGGCTTGCAGGTCAAGCTTGCGACAGATGCGCTCCAGTTTGTTCAATTGTGCCTGTTCGAGGCTGTCTTCTGAGCTGCGGAACATTGCCGCCGAGTACATCATGGTCGGGTCCAGCAGGTGCTCGAACAGTTCATTGCCCAGGTCGTAGTGTGCGGCAATGTTGCGCTTGGAGCCCCTTCGGGTGTTGCGGTTGAGCCAGTGCAGGCCCTGAACCAGAGGGCGCCCAAGGCGCGCCAGGCCGCCTTCCATGGCGTCGAGTACGTCAAGGTTGGCGACGAACAGGCGAACCACGGCGGTCAGGTCAGGGCTGGTCCAGTGACCGTGTACGTAAGCTTCCCCGGCGCCGATCGAACCGTTGGTGGCGATCAGCCCCCACAGTGCATCATCCAGCACCTGAAGCTCGGCCATCAGGCTGGCATGGGGTTCGCCGAACATCAGGCGCTGGCCGTCTACCACGACGGTCAGTTGGCCTTTGCGCAGCCGCGCCAGTTGGCGCAGCACCAGGCGCTTGAGCAGGCCTGTACTACCGGCGGCGAGGGCTCCGCTTTTGGCTACGGCCAGGTTAGGGCTCTTCATGGTCAACGTCCTCGCTACGGTTACGGGCGACACGTAAATGCCGCTGGGTGTTGTAATGGGAAAAGATCGGCGTGCGCTTGAGCAGCAGGCGCAGGGCTTGCCAATAGATGGCAGTAACGGTTTTCGCCGACATCCAGGGGAAGGCGATCAATTGGCGGTGCAAGGTGCTGCGGGTCAGGGCTATGCGGTTCAGACCAAGACCGGCTTCAAACACCTTCTGCGGCCCATGCCAGTCCTGCATGGTGATGTTCAGGTGTTGCCCTGGCGCGGTGAAGCGCATGCGGTACTCCAGGTCGGGTGGCAAAAATGGCGAGACGTGAAAGGCTTTGGCGACGCTGAACTGCTGCACGCCGTGTTCATTGCACGGCAGCACATAGTGGAAGCGCTCGCGCCAGGGGGTATTGGTGACTTCGCACAGAATCGCCGCGAGCGTGTCATGCTCGTCGAAACAGAAGAAGAAACTCACCGGGTTGAAGGCCAATCCCCAGTTCCGCGCCTGGGTCAACAGGCGTATGGCGCCACCCGGGGCGTAACCCAGGGCCTCCACGAGCAGCAGATTGACCGCATCGGCAAGCGCCATGCCGTTGCGTGTGTAGCGTGGCAAGTAATCCTGTTCGCGGAAGCTGAACGCCGAAAACCGCTCGCGCCCGGCAAACGGGCTTAATGCAAACAATGCATCCTGCTCGGCCAGATCCAGGTACAACATGCTCATGCGGTAGCGAAAGGCATGCGCGCGCGGGGACAGGCGCCGGTGGCTGACCCAGCCTTCATACAAGGCGCTGTTCATAATCGTTCACCGAAGTGCTGGGCCACCTTCAGTGCGCTGACCACGCCATCCTCATGGAAGCCGTTGGCCCAGTAGGCGCCGCAGTAGTAGCTGTGCTGCGGGCCCATCAGTTCAGCGTGACGTGCCTGGGCCGCAAGGGCTTCGAGGCTGTACTGGGGGTGCGCGTAGCGAAAGCGACCGAGCACCTGTGCCGGGTCAATGGCATCACTCTGGTTGAGGCTTACGCAGAGGGTGCGTGGTGCGTCCAGGCCTTGCAGGATGTTCATGTTGTAGGTCACGGCCGCTGGGCTGTGCTCGGGGCCACCTAGGCGGTAGTTCCAGCTCGCCCAGGCCAGGCGACGGTCGGGGAGCAGGCGCGTGTCGGTATGCAGCACGACATCGTTCTGCGCATAACGGATGGCGCCGAGTATCTGTTGTTCCTGTTCGGTAGGCGTTTCCAGCAACGCCAGTGCCTGGTCGCTGTGACAGGCAAACACCACCTTGTCGAAACGCTCGGTGCCGACAGCGCTTGTGATGCTGACGCCCTCGGTGTCACGGCGTACACGTTGCACCGGGCAGTTCAGGCGGATGTGCTTGGCGTAGCTGGCTGTCAGCGGCTTGATGTAGGCACTGGAGCCGCCCTGGATAACCCGCCATTGTGGGCGGTTGGTGACTGAGAGCAGGCCATGGTTGCGAAAAAAACGTACGAAGAACGCCAAGGGAAAGCCGAGCATGTCGGCCAGTGACATCGACCAGATCGCCGCCCCCATCGGCACGATGTAGTGTTCGATGAAGCGATTGCCGTAGCCACGCTGTTGCAGGTAGCTGCCGAGGGTCGTGCTGGCGTCGATGTGCTGGCGGTCGAGGTCCAGTGGTGCTTCGCGGTTGAACCGCAGAATGTCCCGCAGCATTCCCCAGAACGCCGGTGAAATCAGGTTGCTGCGTTGAGCGAAGAGGCTGTTGAGGTTATTGCCGTTGTACTCCAGGCCGGTCTTTGGCTCATGTACCGAAAAGCTCATCTCGGTGGGGCGTGAGGTCACGCCCAGATGGTCCATCAGGGCAATGAAATTCGGGTAGGTCCAGTTGTTGAAGACGATGAAGCCGGTGTCGACCGCATAGTTCTGCTCGTTCAATTGAACGTTCACGGTATGGGTATGGCCGCCTACTCGCCCTTCGGCCTCGAATACGGTGATGTCGTGGTTACGCTTCAGCAGGTAGGCTGCCGTCAGGCCGGCAATTCCGCTGCCGACGATTGCAATACGCATGGGGTCAGGACTCCTGGCCAGGCCGTGCAAGCCGCTTGCCCAGTGCCAGTTGCCAGTGTTTTGGCAGGTGGCCGAGCAGCTTCAGGCAGGCGATAAACAGTGCTGGGAACGCCACTTCATAAGGACGGCGCTCCAGTTTTCGGGCGATGTGGCGGGCGGCTTTCTCCGCCGACCAGCGCAACGGCATGGGGAAGTCGTTGCGTCGTGTCAGGGGCGTGTCGACAAAACCCGGGCTGACCAGCGTGACCGCGATGCCTTGGGCATCCAGGTCGATCCGCAGTGAGTCGATCAGGTAGCGCAGGGCCGCTTTGGAGGCGCCGTAGGCACCTGCTCGCGGGAGGGGCAGAAAGGTCACTGAACTGCCTATGGCCACCAGGTGCGGTTCATGGCCGCGTTGCAGCAGGGGCAGCGCGGTCTCGATGGTCAGGCTGGCGGTAAACAGGTTGGCTTGGACCACGCGCATCACCAGCGCGGCCTCGAAGTGCTCGGGCGTGAGGTATTCGCAGGTACCGGCATTGGCGATGACTTGATCCAGCGCGCCCCAGTGTTGAGTGATGCGCTCGCCAATTTGCCTGACCTGATTGCTGTCGAGCAGGTCGCCTGGCACGAGCAGTACCTGCCCGGGGAAGCGTGTCGCGAGTTGTTGCAGTGGGGCTGTGCTGCGTGCGGTCAGTGCGAGCTGATGGCCTTGCTCAAGCAGCACTTCGGCCAAGGCTGCGCCAATCCCGCTGCTGGCGCCGGTAAGCCAGATCCGCTTCATGCCAGCCTCCGCTTGAGCCCGCGGATCACGCTACCCAGCAACGGCAGGTGTTCGTAGAGCAGTGCGCCGGCATCGAAGTAGTCGCGGTGATAGTAGACCTTGTCTGCCCAGCGCAGATGGGAGCATCCGGTAACGCTGACAGGCGCTCCACCACGCAGGCGGGGGTGACGGTAGGTCATGGTCCAGCGCAGGTAGCCCGAACCTTCGGCGACTGCGTCATGGCCGTGGAACTGGAAGCTCAAGTCCTCGACATTGGCATACAGCTCGGAAAAGTAACGCTGCAGGGCGTTCAGCCCATTGATCTGATGCAGCGGGTCGATAAAGCACACGTCAGTGCTGTAGAGGCTTGAAAGGTGCTCCAGGTGGTCGCGATCCAGGGCGGCGAATCGCTCGGCGAACTGCTGCAGGAAGGTCGACATCCATAGGCCTCTAACTTGTACATTTGTAGGAATTTGTACAAGTTAAGGCTAAGGCAATATCTGTACAAGTCAATTTTTTTGTATAGATATTTTTTGTATCAATTTTGGGTCATTGCCAGCCTGTCCTCCAGCGCTCGCTGTCGCGAAGCTCGCGCCAGTCCAGCCATTCGCTACGACCGCTGTAGATGGCTTGCAACTCGATCTTCAGCAATGTGCCTTGTTCGTCATGCAGCAGATCGGTTACCAGAAAGTGTTTCTCTCGATTGAGTGGTGTGCAGGCTGTCCATTTGGACAAGGCCAGCTTTCGTGGATTGAAGCGGTTCATGGGAGCTCCTGCCGGTAACGCGGTGCTGTTCAGGGAGGGCGTCGGCGCAATCGCTGTCGAGTTATATTGTACAAATATGTTTTCATGTACAAGCCTATTTTGCGTTGGGTGCTGTGGCGGTGTTGGGGCTCGCAGCTGCTATCTCTGCTTGTTCCAGGTGTTCCGGTACCGAGACGGACCAGCCGAGCTCAAGGCTGATGCGGCGACGCAGGGTATCGGCTGCCTCCGGTTCACCATGCACCACATAGGTGTGTTTGGGTGGGCGCTTGAAGCCACGCAGCCATTGCATGATTTCATCGGCGTCGGCATGTGCCGACAGGCTCTCCAGGGACACCACTTCGGCTCGCACCGGAACATCCTCGCCGTGCAGTCGAATGGAGGGCGCACCGGCGATGATCTGTGCACCCCGGGTGCCACCTGCCTGATAGCCGGAAAACAACAGGGTGTTATGCGGGTTGGGCGCCAGGGTCTTGAGGTGGAACAGCACTCGTCCACCGGTGGCCATTCCGCTGGCGGCGATAATCACGGCTGGGCCACGCTGTTGGTCCAGGCGTTTGGATTCTTCAACGGTGCGCACGATGTGGGTGGCGCGAAACATCGACTCGCACTCGCGTGGGGACAGCCGGTGTTCACTGCAAAATCGCTGATACAGCACCGTCGCATCTGTCGCCATGGGGCTGTTCAAATAGATCGGCAGGTCAGGAATCGCGCCGCTCTGTTTAAGGCGCGAGAGGTGATACATCAGCAACTGGGCACGGCCCACGGCAAAGGACGGAACCAGAGTAATGCCATGGCGCAGGGCTGTGCGGGTGATGACGTCAGCCAGTTGCTTTTCGGTGTCTTCGGGTGGGTGCAGGCGATCACCGTAGGTGGATTCAACGAACAGGTAGTCGGCCTCTTCGATGAGCTCCGGGGCGAGCATGATCGGGTCGTTGAAACGGCCCAGGTCACCGGAAAATACCCAGGTGGAACCGTCGGCGATGATCTCCACGGTTGCCGCCCCAAGGATGTGACCGGCAGACCGAAGGTGTATCCGGACGTCGGCGAGGATGTCTTGTGGATGGTGCAGGGCAATGGGGCGAAAGTGCTTGAGGGCGCGCTTGGCGTCGTCCTCGGTGTACAGCGGCAGCGCCGGATGGTGTTTGGAGAAGCCTCGCCGATTGGCGTATTCGGCCTGTTCCTCTTGCAGGCGACCGCTGTCGAGCAACAGGATACTGGCCAGTTCGCAGGTGGCCTCTGTGGCGTAGATGGGCCCGCGGTAACCGTCCCTCACCAGTGCCGGGATGTAGCCGCTGTGGTCCAGGTGAGCATGGGTCAGGACGATGGCGTCCAGGCTGCGCGGTGGTATGGGGAACGGGGCCCAGTTGCGTACGCGCAAATGTTTGTAGCCCTGAAACAGCCCGCAGTCGACCAGTACGCGCTGACCGTTATGTTCCAGTAGGTACTTGCTGCCGGTAACCGTACCGGCGGCGCCGAGAAACGTGACGTGCATGGCGTGTCTCCTCAACAACCCTGCCAACAGGCTGATACCACGCGCTGTGGCCAGGCTGGTTGTTCCTGTGTGCCCGCCCGGCAGTGCGTTGTCGGGCCTTGGCATGGGCGCGCGTCACGTACTCCAGTGATGCTCCATCGCCATGAGAGCGGGCATGTCCAGAATTTCCACCTCGCGACCGGCAAAGCGAACGATCTGCAAATCGCGCAGGCGTGCCATGCACCGGCAGATGGTTTCGAGCCTCAACCCCAGGTATGAGGCAATGTCTTCGCGGGTCATACGCAAAACAAAACCCAGTGCCGAATAGCCACGCATGGCATAGCGTTGGGATAACTGTAGAAGAAAAGCGGCGAAGCGCTCATCGGCGTTCATGTTGCACATCATCAGTAGCCGCTCATTGTCCCGGACGATCTGCCGGCTCATCAGGCGGTTCAGGGTTTGTTGCAGAGCGGGGCAGTTGCGGGCCAGTTGCTCGATCTGGTGATAGGGGATCGGGCACACTTCGCTGTCTTCCAGTGCCAATGCGCTGCAGGCATAACGCGAGGTACTGATGGCATCAAGCCCCATCACTTCACCGGCCATCATGAAGTCGGCGACCATGCCGCGGCCGTGGGCGTCGATCAAGGAAATCTTGAAACAGCCCATGCGGACGGCGTAGAGGTAGGTTAGCGGATCATTGGAATGGTAAAGGGCAGCGCCTTTCTTGATGCGCATGCGCTGTGAGATCAATGAATTGAAGGTGTCGCGCTCGGCATGTGAGCAGCCGCCCGGCAAACAAAAGGCGCGTACTGCGCATTGAGCACAGGAAGCGCCTAGAGAGAACAGCCTGGTGCGTGAAACGGTGGGCGTGGTTTGCAGTTCGGCGTGTTCTAGAGCGACTGCGTTATTGTTAGGTTGCATAGCGTCTTGCTCCATGGGGAAGCGGTGAACTTCTGAAGCAGAGGCCACTGGGCACTAAGGCCTTGCAGTGGAGTCATCGCTGGAAGTCGACGTGCAGTGGGTGAGTGATGCGCTGCCTGGGAGCAGGGCTGGAGGATGTGCCGTGCCAGCGGGTGGGCGGCGCGCAAGGTGGCAGTACGTGTGGTGCTTTGATTCGGTCTTCCAGGCGCTGCACGAAACAGGTGGCTTCTGCTTCGGTCCGAAAGGCCACGACCCATGTGTCCAGATGAACCAGCCAGCGGCTGGTTGGTGCGTCCTTTTCGAGTTCGATCAGCATGACGACTCTCCTGTCGACGGATGTCGACGGTTACAAGGCGTGTTTCAAATGTCCTTTTTTCAAGAGCCTGAGTGTAAAAAGGCCTTCGTTGAAGGTGAGGCTGAAGTTGTTCAGCGATACCGAGGCAGGAAGGCGGTGTGAGGAGCGAAACGGCCCGGCGCACAGTGATGCGTCGGCACGCCGCTGAACGGCCCAGCCACTGAGCACCAGGTGTTTGGGGCTCAGGTCCAGGTGCAGGTTTTCAATACTCAAACCCTGCAGGTGGGCGTAAATCGTAAAGTTCGTCCTGCTGTTGGCGGCCGCCAATTCCGGGTTGCAGGGCAGCTCCACTTCGCGGCGCCGCAAGGCCGCCATGTCCGGTAATCGTGGCTTGCTCATCAGGGTTGAAAACATTTCGCATGCTCCCGGTCACTGTAGGGGGAACAGCCTCCATGCCTGAAACTATACGGTTTGGTGTTCTATGCGTTTAGCTACTGCTCAAGGCGTAATGGCGACTTTCATGACCCCGTCACGTTGGTGGGCGAACAGGTCATAAGCGGCTTCGATATCGTCAAGTTTGAAATGATGGGTGACCAGCGGCTTGAGGTCGACGCGACCACTGGCGACAACGTTCATCAGGCGGCGCATCCGTTCCTTGCCGCCAGGGCACAGGGTGGTAACGATACGGTAGTCGCCAAGGCCGGCAGCGAATGCATCGACCGGTATGCGCAAGTCGCTCGAGTACACGCCCAGGCTTGAAAGCACGCCACCGGGGCGCAGAACCCGCAGTGCCGACTCAAAGGTGGCCTGCGTACCCAGTGCCTCGATGGCGACATCGACACCGCGTCCATCGGTGAGCGCCATGATCTGATCCACTACATTGCCGGCCTTGAAGTCGACGGTGTGGGTAACGCCCAGCTGTTTAGCGACCTGCAGCCGTGCAGCAACGGTATCAACGCCGATGACGGTGGTGGCTCCCATCAGCCGGGCACCGGCCGCCGCGCATAATCCAATCGGGCCCAGGGCGAACACCGCAACGGTATCACCGATTTGCACGCCGCCACGCTCCGCACCGGAAAAGCCGGTGGACATGATGTCGGGGCACATCAGCACCTGCTCATCGGTCAGGTTATCGGGTATTGGGGAGAGGTTGACCATGGCGTCCGGTACCCGCACATACTCGGCCTGGCAACCATCGATGATGTTGCCGAACTTCCAGCCTCCCGTAGCACGGAAGCCATGCCGTGTGCCGGGGCCATCCTGGGATGCACAGCCGCACAGGCAGGCGTAGCTGTGGCCACTGGGCGTGATTGCGCCGGCGATCACCCGCTGTCCTTCGCTGAATCCCACGACTTGTGAGCCGAGTTTCTCGATGATCCCGACGGGTTCGTGACCAATGGTCAGCCCTTTGGCGACCGGGTATTCACCGCGCAGGATGTGGACATCGGTGCCGCAGATCGTGGTGGTGGTAATGCGCAGCAGAGCATCCAGCGGTCCAATCTCTGGAATTGGCTTTTCATCCAGAACAATACGGCCTTTTTCAACGAAGATTGCCGCTTTCATTTTCGCCATGGCTGTGTCTCCTGAGCGCAGCGCATCGGGTCTGATCACTCTCAACAGGCTGCTCCTGGCGAGGGGCTGAAAAGTTGATCTGGATCAATGAGTATGGCCCTGAAATCCTGGATCCGCGACCGTGTGTCGTTTTGCCGGTAAAAGAAATGCGGACTCTGACCCACATCAAGCCGCAGGGGGCAGGTGGCCGCAGGATAGGACTTGAATTGCCTTTGGGCAGCACGCTTTCTGCTTGAAGGGCTGCAGGCCAACTTCCGTCTAATGAGAGGTGCGTCATGACCATGCAAAAACATCTTATGTTGGTGTCCTCGCCGTTGATGAAAGCCGGCCCGGCCTTTGACAGAGCCTCAGCCTTGGCAAAGGCACGGGATGAACCGCTGCACATTGTCGCCTTCGACTATGTGGAGGGGCTCGCAACCGCGGGATTGGTCAATGCTGAGGCGCTGCAGCAGATGCGCGAGGGCTATGTGGAGCGACACCATGCCTGGCTTGAGGACCAGGCCCGGCCAATGCGCAAGTTGGGTATCGAGGTCACGACCGAAGTAGTGTGGGCCGAGGAGGTGTTGCCAGAAATTCTGGCGCACCTGCGCGAGGAGCCGATAGACCTGGTAATCAAGGAGGTCGAGCACGAGTCACGCCTCATGCGCGCGATGTTCACTACCCTGGATATTCATTTGCTACGCGAGTGCAAGGCGCCATTGCACTTTGTGAGCAAAACCCGCAATGCGTTGCCGCGCAGGATTGTGGCTGCTGTCGATCCCTTCCACCCAGATGACCAGTACAAGGGCTTCAATGACCGGATCATTTATGAGGCGCTGAAACTGGCGATGCAGTGCAAGGCTGAAGTGCATCTGGTGTATGCCCATGACCTTTCGTCGATGGGAACGGGAGAATACGGTTTTTCCACTGGTTCGATGCTGTTTTCCTCAAGCCTGGCGCAGAAGGTTTACGATATTCAGGGGGAAAGCTTCAATGAGCTGGCCGAACGCAATGGTATCCCCCCTGAAAATCGGCACATGATTGTCGGTAACCCGGCAAAGGTCTTGTCCAGCTTTTCCGAAACCCGCGATATCGATGTCATTGTCATGGGGCGTGTGCATCGGCGAGGGGTGAGCAAAGGCTTCGGCAGTACGGTGGAAGATGTCTTGTACCGGATGCCCAGCAGTGTGCTGGTGGTCACCCCTGAGGACTTCGATGGTTAATGGTCACCCGGTTTGGCGCGCCCCGGTGAGCCGGGGCGTGTGCGGGACGGTTAGCGGCTCAGGTCGAGTTCATGGGTCAGTTCGCTGAACTGGCCGTTGTCATAGCGACTGGTAAACCCCAGCTTTTTCGCCAGCCGATGCATGCCGTAGTTACTGGCCAGATCCAGTGAGATCATCTGCTTGAACCCGTTGCGGCGGGCAGCCTCGATCAGGTGCCCCATCAATAGCGTGCCCAAACCCCGGCGTTGCCAGTCATCGGCAACCGCTACGGCGCATTCGCAGTGTTTCCCCCCTGGTATCGCCGCATAGCGGCTCACACCGACTTCGTGCAACTCGCCGTCGACATGCGCCAGCGCGACGTAGGCGACACGGTCGTGGCCATCCAGGTCCATCAACTGGTCCAGCAGGGTGAGGTCTTCTCGGTTGAATCCGCCCATGAAGCGAGCGCGCCGGGCTTCGGCCGACAAGTGCCTGACAAACTGGAATTCGCGCAGGCGATCACGCTCCTGTAACGAACGAATCAGCACATGGGTGCCGTCATTCAAGGCTTCTATCCAATGCTCTTCGGTTTCACCCTGGCATAGCGCGGACAGGGCTTTGTGCTGGCTTGGATCAGTCGACATAGTGATGCTCCCAGATGGCAAGGAGGGTGGAGGCCTGTTGGAAGGTGTACGACGATCAGCCGCGTTGCGTCTGATTTACATCAAGTCTTCAGTCCTTCGTGCGGTTGGGCGGCAGGCTGTGAGTGGGTGGCGGGGCGCGGCTCAGAAATCGTTCCATGCAGGCCATTTGCTCAGCGTCGGTCACTGCTGAATAGGTGGCAATGTTGAACCACTGGCTGTGTAGCAGGGCGAGGCGGACAACCCCGTTTTTCTCCATAAAGCGTTGGGAGATGCACTGGCATACCGGGCCCACCAGGTAGGCCAGTGCCTGTTCCTGCTCGTTGGCGACCAAGGTGCTGGTTAATTGGGTAACGCAGGTGGCGACAATTGCTGCGCCAGCACGCGCTGCCAGATAGGCCGTTGCGGTGTAACCGCCGACGAAAAGCAGCATGATAAGCGTGAGCAGGATCAGCTCGTGAGGTCGTCGACGGCGCACAGGGACGGCTCTCTCCGGCGCTTTGGGTGATGTATCGGCTGGTGTACTGGACGCTCGCGCGCAAGCCAGGCCGACCAGCCAGCAGCCCGTGGTAAAGATCAGAATCACTACCAGCAGCGCCAGCCACAGCCTGTTGAACACGTCGAACCCGGTGATGATTGCCAGCACGCTGACGAAACCCAGACCACCGATGACAAAGCCGAGCCGTGCCAATGCGTCGATCAATCGGGCTTGTCGTTTGTCGACCTTCATGGCATCGCCCTCGTGCGCCTACCCACCTCAAGGGTAGTTCGCCGTGCAGCCTGTGTTTGGTGCATGGCCTGCTGCGCCACAACCACGCACGTCGGGAATTGGCCCACAACCTGCATTGGCCCCTGCATCGATAGCTGATCGATTGGTCAAACACGTTGTGCGCTGTTGTCGTGCATGAGGTGAGGGTTGTTTAACTGTACCTGTGGCCTGCTCGCCCTTTGGGCACGCAGTGCCCAGTGTTCACCGGGGCGGGATGCATGTTTGTTGCTGAACCACTCGACGCCGCTTGCATCCCTGCAGGCTGGAGCGCCGAGCTCATGCTGCGTTTTGTTCGTTGTGACACGAAGACCTGTATTGGTGCGCGGCGTCACTTCGGACCTCTTTTGGTGCAACGTCCGTTCTACCCGGAGGGCGCGCCGTGCCACGTGTATGTGCTGCACCCGCCGGGCGGCGTGGTGGGGGGAGACCGCCTGGCGCTGGATATCCATCTGGAGCCAGGCAGCCACGCGCTGATGACCATGCCCGGCGCCACCAAGTTCTACCGCAGTGCCGGCCCGACTTCGATCCTCAAACAGCATTTTCACCTGGCAGAAGACAGCATCCTGGAGTGGCTACCTCAGGACAGCATCTGCTTTCCCGGCGCCCGTGTGTCGTTGCAGACCCGCTTTAACCTGGCCCCCGGTGCCCGTCTGCTGGCGTGGGAAACCCTGTGCCTTGGGCGTCCGGTGATGGGCGAGACCTTTAGCCATGGTGCGCTGGACAGCTGCTTGCACATCGACATGCCTGATGACCCTGGCCTGCATGAACGCTTGCGCCTCGAGGGCGGGCGCCTGGGCAAACTCGGCGGCTACCCGCTGCTGGCGACGTTCTGCGCCGCTCCGGCTAACCCGCAGCTGCTGGAACAGGTTCGCGCCCTGATCGACGACCTTGCCGCTCCCGCCGGGGCAACCCTGCTGGGGCAACTGCTGGTGGTCCGTCTGCTGGACCACGACAACCAACGCCTGCAATCCACTCTGCAACGGCTGTGGCACACCTTGCGACCGGCTGTTGTCGGCCTGCCGCCGTGCCCGCCACGCATCTGGGCTACCTGAGAAAACACACCATGGAACTGACGCCAAGAGAAAAAGACAAGTTGCTGCTGTTCACCGCGGCGTTGCTCGCCGAGCGGCGCCGCGACCGAGGGCTGAAACTCAACTACCCCGAGGCCGTAGCGCTGATCAGTGCCGCCGTAATGGAGGGGGCACGGGATGGCCGTACGGTCGCTGAGCTGATGAGCATGGGCCGTGAAGTCGTGGGTCGTGAGCAGGTGATGGAAGGGGTCGCAGAAATGATCCACGACGTGCAGGTGGAAGCGACCTTCCCCGATGGGACCAAGCTGGTCACCGTCCATGACCCGATCGTCTGACTGTCGCTGCTGGAGAACGCCATGATCCCCGGAGAAGTACTGGTCGCCGACGGCGACCTTGAACTCAATACAGGCCGCGAAGCGCTGCGTGTCAGCGTCGCAAACCACGGCGACCGGCCAATTCAGGTCGGGTCGCACTACCATTTTTACGAGGTCAACAACGCGTTGGTATTCGACCGTGAAGCCACCCGTGGTTTTCGCCTGGACATCGCCGCCGGTACAGCCGTGCGCTTTGAACCGGGCCAGTCGCGTACCGTCAACCTGGTGGCATATGCCGGCAAACGCGAGGTCTACGGTTTTCAGGGGCGGGTGATGGGCAAGCTGGAGGCAGGGGCATGAGTCGAATTTCTCGTCAGGCCTACGCCGACATGTTTGGCCCCACCGTCGGCGACCGCGTGCGTCTGGCCGACACCGACCTGTGGGTGGAGGTCGAGAAGGACTTCACGATCTACGGTGAAGAGGTCAAGTTTGGCGGTGGCAAGGTGATCCGTGACGGCATGGGCCAGGGCCAGATGCTCGCAGCAGACGCAATGGACCTGGTATTGACCAATGCGCTGATCATCGACCACTGGGGCATTGTCAAGGCCGACATCGGCGTCAAGCACGGCCGCATTGCGCGCATCGGCAAGGCGGGCAACCCCGACGTGCAGCCGGGGGTAACCGTGCCGGTAGGGCCTGGCACCGAAGTCATCGCGGCCGAGGGTAAGATTGTCACGGCCGGTGGCATCGATTCGCACATTCACTTTATCTGCCCGCAGCAGGTCGAGGAGGCGCTGACCTCTGGCGTCACCACCTTCATTGGTGGCGGCACGGGGCCGGCCACGGGTACCAATGCCACCACCTGCACGCCGGGCCCTTGGTACCTGTCGCGCATGTTGCAGGCCGCTGATACGCTGCCAATCAATATCGGCCTGCTGGGCAAGGGCAACGCCTCGCGGCCCGAAGCCCTGCGCGAGCAGATCGAGGCCGGTGCCGTGGGCCTCAAGCTGCACGAAGACTGGGGCTCGACGCCCGCAGCCATCGATTGCTGCCTGAACGTGGCGGAAGAAACCGACGTGCAGGTGGCAATCCACAGTGACACCCTCAACGAATCCGGTTGCGTCGAGGACACCCTGGCGGCCATCGGTGATCGCACCATCCATACCTTTCATACCGAAGGGGCGGGCGGTGGACATGCACCGGACATCATCCGTGCCGCTGCCTTCGGCAACGTGCTGCCATCCTCGACCAACCCGACTTTGCCGTACACCGTCAACACGGTGGATGAGCACCTCGACATGCTGATGGTCTGCCACCACCTTGACCCGAGCATTCCCGAGGATGTGGCCTTCGCCGAATCGCGGATTCGCCGCGAGACCATCGCTGCCGAAGACATCCTGCACGACATGGGGGCCTTCTCCATGACATCGTCCGACTCCCAGGCCATGGGTCGCGTCGGTGAAGTGGTGTTGCGTACCTGGCAGGTCGCCCACCAGATGAAACGGCGGCGCGGCCCACTGGCACCGGACACCGCCCGCAACGACAACTTCCGGGTCAAGCGCTACATCGCCAAGTACACCATCAACCCGGCACTCACCCATGGCATCGCCCATGAGGTGGGCTCGGTCGAGGCCGGCAAGCTTGCCGACCTAGTGCTCTGGTCGCCGGCGTTCTTTGGCGTCAAGCCGTCGCTGGTAATCAAGGGCGGGATGATTGCCATGGCGCCGATGGGGGACATCAACGGTTCGATCCCGACCCCGCAACCGGTTCACTACCGGCCGATGTTTGGCGCCCTGGGGGCTGCCCGACATGCCACGCGCATGACCTTTTTGTCCCAGGCGGCGGTAAGCCGAGGCGTGCATCAGGCGTTGGGCCTGCGCAGCCTGATTGGCGTGGTGAGCGGCTGTCGTCGTGTGCGCAAGGGCGACATGGTGCACAACGGCCTGCAGCCAACGATCGAGGTGGACTCACAGACCTACGAAGTACGCGCCGACGGCGAATTGCTGGTGTGTGAACCGGCCAGTGTGTTGCCCATGGCGCAGCGTTACTTCCTGTTTTGAAGGAGCAAGCATGATTGTCTTAACCCACCGGGTAGCGGATGCGCCGCGAGTCAGCGGCACCGTCACCCTCGCTCTCGACACCCGCATCAAGAGCCGCGTGCGCATCACCCTGGACGATGGCCGAGAGGCTGGCCTGATGCTGGAACGTGGCCAACTGATTCGCGGTGGCGAGCTGCTGGCAAACGAGCAGGGCACAGAAGTGATTCGGGTACAGGCGGCTGCCGAGCAGGTGTCAACGGTGCGTAGCGACGACCCGTTGCTGTTGGCGCGTGCTGCCTATCACCTGGGCAACCGCCATGTGCCATTGCAGATCGAAGCCGGTCTGCTGCGCTACCAGCACGACCATGTGCTGGACGACATGGTGCGAGGTCTGGGCTTGCAGGTTGCCCGGGAGCAGGCGCCGTTCGAGCCAGAGGCGGGCGCTTACCAGAGCGCACCGCATAGCCATGACCATAGCCATGCCCACGACCACCCCTTCGTGCGTGTGCCCGGCCACGCCCACCCCTGAATTCGACCTGGAGACACCATCATGAAAAAGACCCTGGCCCTTGCACTGTTGCTGATAGCGTTACCTGCCTTCGCCCATCCGGGGCATGACACCCACCCGCTGCAGGACGGCCTGCTGCACCCGCTGACCGGCCTTGACCACCTGCTGATGCTGCTGGGTACCGGTGTCTTGGCCGCATTGACCGGCCGCACCCTGGCACTGCCGTTGTTGACCCTGAGTGCCATGTTGGGTGGCGCCGTGCTTGGCCATCTGCTGGGTGGTGTGCCGGGTATGGAAGTCATGATCATCGGCTCGTTGCTGGTTGCGGCTGGCGCACTGCTGTTGCCGGGCCGTCAGCGCTTGCTGGCCCTGGCCATGCCACTGTTTGCCCTGTTCCACGGCTGGGCCCACGGGGTCGAGGCCAGCCCTGGTGCCTTCTGGGTATTCAGTGCCGGTTTCGTGGCCGTCAGCGCCATGCTGTTGTGGGTGGGCTTCGTCGGCGGTTGCCTGCTGCGTCGCCATAGTCGCCTGCAACACCTCTTCGGTGGAGGCTTGCTGGCGGGTGCAGCACTGGTGCTGGCCGGCTGATGAGTATCGATCTCAAGCTGCTGCGCCTGCTGCAGTTGGCCAGCCCCAACCTGCCGGTAGGTGGCTTCACCTACTCGCAAGGCCTGGAGTGGGCGGTGGAGGCGGGCTGGGTATGCGGTGCCGAAGGCTTTCGCGCCTGGCAGCGTGAGCAGCTCGAAGACACCCTCGGCCACCTAGACTGGCCACTGCTGGCGCGCCTGTATCAGGCCAGCTGTGACGACGACGCCTCGGCGTTCGCCCGCTGGAGCCAGTTCCTGCTGGCCAACCGCGAGACCGCCGAGCTGCGGCTGGAAGAGCGCCAGCGTGGCATGGCCCTGGCCCGGTTGCTGGATGGCTGGCAACTGTGTCAGGCGCCGGCATGGCGCCCGAGCCTGGAACTGACCCAACTGGGTGGCATGGCCTGGCTGGCCGCGCACTGGGGCATCCCGTTACGTGACCTTGCCCTCGGCCACGGCTTCGCCTGGCTGGAAGGCGCGGTGATGGCGGGGGTCAAGCTGGTGCCCTTCGGTCAACAGGCTGCCCAGAGCCTGCTACGCGACCTGTGCGGCGAGCTGCCTGGCGTGCTGGACACGGCCCTGACACTCCCTGACGCGCAACTCGGGGGTGGACTGCCGTTGCTGGCCATCGCCTCGGCTCGTCACGAAACCCAATACACCCGATTATTCCGCTCCTGAGGAAACTGCCATGCAAAGCTACAAGCAACCCCTGCGCGTTGGTGTCGGCGGTCCGGTCGGCTCCGGCAAGACCGCATTGCTCGAAGCCCTGTGCAAAGCGATGCGCGACCATTACGAGATCGCCGTGGTGACCAACGACATCTACACCAAGGAAGACCAGCGCATCCTTACTGAAGCGGGCGCCCTGGCGCCCGAGCGTATTGTTGGTGTGGAAACCGGTGGCTGTCCGCATACCGCCATCCGCGAAGATGCTTCGATGAACCTTGCCGCAGTGGAAGAGCTGGCGCGTAAGTTTGGCAACCTGGAAGTGATCTTCGTCGAGAGTGGTGGCGATAACCTCAGTGCCACTTTCAGCCCGGAACTGGCCGACCTTACGGTGTACGTGATCGACGTGGCCGAGGGCGAAAAAATCCCGCGCAAGGGTGGCCCGGGTATCACCAAATCGGACTTTCTGGTGATCAACAAGATCGACCTGGCGCCCTACGTGGGGGCTTCACTGGAAGTGATGGAGCGTGATACCCAGCGCATGCGCCCTGCGCGACCCTGGGCGTTCACTAACCTCAAGACCGGGCATGGGCTGCATACCGTGATCGACTTCATCGTCGAGAAAGGCATGCTGGATGCCGCTCGCGCCTGAGGGCACGTACTGCCGAGCCTGGTTTCTACCCTGTTGTAGGGGCCGGGTTTGCTGTCGATGAACACATTGAATCATTTGCAATATTTACATGAGAATCATTACCAAATTAAAATCGATGCCATTCACACCCCTTTGAGCATCGCCTTTGAACGCCGTATCCAACCTGTTTTCTCGTTCACCTTCCGCTCCCTTCCTGCTCTGTGCGCTGACCAGCGCCATGCTGTCTGTTCCGGCTGCTGCCGAACCTGCACAGACCACACTGCCTGCGACGCAGATCGCCGCCGAGGCTTCCGACACGGCAGAAGGTTACCGTGCCAGCAGTGCCAGTACGGCGAGCAAAAGTGACGTTCCACTCAAGGACGAGGCACAGTCGGTCAACGTGGTGACACCGCAGACCATTGCCGACTACAACGTTCGCTCGCTGGACGATGCCATAAAGTTCGTCAGTGGTGTCAGCCAGGGCAATACCCTGGGCAACACCAAGGATTCGCTGGTCAAGCGTGGGTTTGGCACCAACGACGACGGCTCCATCCTGCGTGATGGGGTACGCTCGGTGGTCTCGCACAACTTCAGCGCCACCACCGAACGTGTCGAAGTCCTCAAGGGGCCGGCCTCGCTGCTGTATGGCGCCATGGAGCCTGGCGGCGTGATCAATGTGATCAGCAAACAACCCCAATACGTGCGCAGCACCACGCTCAGTGGCTCAGCCTTCAGTGAAGGTGGTGGCAGCTTTGGGGTGGACACCACCGGCCCGCTGGGTGATACCGGCCTGGCCTATCGCCTGGTAGCCGAGCGGCAGAGCGAGGACTACTGGCGTAACTACGGGGTCGACCAGCATACCCTCATCGCGCCATCGCTCAGTTGGACCGGTGAGCGCGCCAGCCTCACGCTGGCCTACGAATACAACGATTACGCGAGCCCGTTTGACCGTGGCACCGTGTTTGTCGATGGGCATCCCGCCAGCGTCGACTATGACAAGCGGCTGGATGAGCGTTGGGCAAAAACCGAGGGGATCAGCGAAACTGCCACGGCGCGGTTTGAGTACCAACTGAGCGATGCCTGGAAGACCCGCCTGACCTACGGCTGGAATAACGACCGCTACAGCCTGGCGATTGCCCAACCCTCGGCACTGTCTGCCAGCGGTGTACTGCAGCGCCGGGCCAATGGTGGGCTCTACGATTACGAAACCCGCTATGCCAGCCTGGACTTCATTGGCCAGCAGGTATTTCTGGGGCAACAGCACGACCTGCTGATCGGTGCCGAGCAGGAAGACTCTGACAAGTTCCGCGGCAAGACCTACCGCAATGCCGTGGACAAAGACTTCAATATCTATTTGCCGGTTTACGGTGGCATGGATAAGCCAAGCCTCATCAGCCAGGCCGACAGCAACCTGAGCAATCAGCTGACCTCCACGTCGCTCTACCTGAAAGACAATTGGCACCTGAACGATCAGTGGATTCTGGTCTTTGGTGGCCGTTATCAGCATTACGACCAGTTCAGCGAACAGGGGCTGGGCAGTAAGCGGAAGTTGAACCGTGACAGCAATGGCGACACCTTCCTGCCGATGCTGGGGGTGGTTTTCAAAGTGAACGACGACCTGTCGCTCTACGGTAACTACAGCCGTTCATTCGTGCCCAATGACGATGTGGATGACAATGGCAATACCTTTGATCCTGAAGAGGGGCGTAGTTACGAAGTCGGTGCCAAGTATGACCTCGCGCCTGGCCTCAACCTGAACCTGGCGCTGTTCGACATCGAGAAGAAAAACGTTGTGACCCCTTCGGCAGTAACCGGTATCAACGAGGCGGCGGGCAAGGTGGGTTCCCGTGGTCTGGAGCTGGATGTAACCGGGCGCATTGCCGAGCGCTGGGACATGATCGGCACCTATGCCTACACCCGAACCGAGATTCTTGACGACCCGCAGAATGAAGGTAATCGTCTGGGCCAGGCGCCTGAACACGTCGCCAGCCTCTACCTGAGCCACCACTTGCAGGTGCCTGCGGGGCTGGGTGACTGGCATGCGGGCGGCGGTGCTCGCTATGTCGGTGACCGCGCCGGAAACAACGAAAACACGTTCTACATGAGCAGCTACACCGTGGCGGATGCGTTCTTGCGCTGGGACGTACCGATGGCGGGCTACAAGACGCGCCTGCAACTGAACGTCGACAACCTCTTTGACAAACACTACTACCCATCGAGCACCGGCAGTGCGTTGCAGGTCAATGTGGGCGAACCCCGTACGGCCAGGCTCAGCGCCAGCGTCACCTTCTAGCGCAATCGCTGTGTGAGTTGGCTTGCCAACGATGCAGACGCCATCGCAGGCAAGCCAGCTCCAACAGAGCCCGCGCCAGCCTGTAGGAACCGGGCTTGCCCGCGATACAGACGCCGCGAACTCACGGATACCCCACCGAGGCCATCGCAGGCAAGCCAGCTCCAACAGAGCACGCGCAACCTGTAGGAGCCGGGCTTGCCCGCGATGCAGACGCCGCGAACTCACGGATACCCCACCGACGCCATCGCAGGCAAGCCAGCTCCAACAGAGCCCGCGTAACCTGTAGGAGCCGGGCTTGCCCGCGATGCAAGCACCGCGAACTCACGGATACCCCACCGACGCCATCGCAGGCAAGCCAGCTCCAACAGAGCCCGCGCCAACCTGTAGGAGCCGGGCTTGCCCGCGATGCAGACGCCGCGAACTCACGGATACCCCACCGAGGCCATCGCAGGCAAGCCAGCTCCAACAGAGCACGCGCCAGCTTTAGGAGCCGGGCTTGCCCGCGATACAGACGCCGCGAACTCACGGATACCCCACCGACGTCATCGCAGGCAAGCCAGCTCCAACAGGGCCCGCGCCAGCCTGTAGGAGCCGGGCTTGCCCGCGATGCAGGCGCCGCGAACTCGCGGATACGCCACCGAGGCCATCGCAGGCAAGCCAGCTCCAACAGAGCCCGCGCCAGCCTGTAGGAACCGGGCTTGCCCGCGATGCAGGCGCCGCGTATTCAGTGGGCTAGGCACCACAGATCCAGCGCTCGGACGGTTACCTAAACAAGAAAATTCCCCGGTCGAACCTCACCAGTGCCTTCCAGCACCGGTATCTGCGCCTCGTCCTTCAGGTTCACTCCCGACAACTGCCGCCGCCAGGCCTCGCGCATCAGGTAACCCAGTTTGTGGGTGGCCATGGCGTAACTCAGCCCCTCCAGCCGCACATTGGAGATGCAATTACGCGATGCGTCGTTCAAACCCACCCGTGGGGCATAGGTGAAATACAGCCCGAGGCTGTCCGGCGAGCTGAGCCCGGGCCGTTCACCAATCAGGATCACTACCATGCGTGCGCCGAGCCGTTCAGCCACTTCATCGGCAACGGCCACGCGGCCTTGTTCGACCAGGCAAATCGGCGCAACGCTCCAGCCTTCATCCTTGGCCAGTGCTTCGATGCGCTGGAGCATCGGTAGGGCATGACGGTGTACCGCCAGCGCAGACAGCCCGTCAGCCACCACCAGGGCCAGGTCGACCCCTTCCGGTTGAGCCTTGGCGTAGTCGCGCAGTTGCGCCACCGACGCTTCGTTCAAGCGCCGGCCCAGGTCGGGGCGTTGCAGGTAGGTGTGCCGGTCTGGCGCGGCGCTGTGCAGGGCCAGGCTCTGCCCGCAGCCTGCTGCCAAACCGGCCAGGTCAAAACGCAGGTGCACCGCGTCACGTGCCTGGGCATGGGCGTACTGGAAGTCGAGTTGTGCGGCCGTGGGCAAGCTGGTGCCTGCACGGCCCAAGGCAATCCGTGCCGGGGTCAGGTTGCGCAGCTGTTGCCAGGGGTCGGGCTGGGCTGGGCTTTTGGCGTTATCGTCCATCGTTACCTCTACTTCAACTGTGCCAGGGCGTTGCGAAACAGCGGTGGTACGCCGCTGCCCAGGCGCACCTGGCCGTCGCGTTGTTGCAGGATGTCCATGCGGGCCAGCCATTCCTCAAACTCCGGTGCCGGTCGCAGGCCCAAGGCCTTGCGCGCATACAGGGCATCGTGGAATGAGGTGGTCTGGTAGTTGAGCATGACGTCATCGGAACCTGGAATGCCCATGATGAAGTTGATCCCCGCCACACCCAACAAGGTCAGCAGCATGTCCATGTCGTCCTGATCGGCTTCGGCATGGTTGGTGTAGCAGATATCGCAGCCCATGGGGACGCCGAGCAGCTTGCCGCAGAAATGATCCTCCAGCCCGGCACGGATGATCTGCTTGCCGTTGTAAAGGTATTCCGGGCCGATGAAACCGACCACGGTGTTCACCAGGAACGGGTTGAAATGCCGGGCCACGGCATACGCGCGAGCTTCGCAGGTCTGCTGGTCGACACCATGGTGAGCGTTGGCCGAAAGGGCGCTGCCCTGTCCGGTTTCAAAGTACATCAGGTTGTTACCCAGGGTGCCGCGTTTCAGGCTCAGGCCCGCCTCGTAGCCTTCCTGGAGAATGCCAAGGCTGATGCCGAAACTGCTGTTGGCCGCTTGGGTGCCGGCGATGGATTGAAACACCAGGTCCAGTGGCACGCCTCGTTCAATTGCGGCCACAGAGGAGGTGACATGGGTCAGCACGCAGGATTGCGTTGGAATGTCGTAATGCTGGATGACCCCATCGAGCATCTTCAGCAATTCGCTGATGGCACTGAGGCTGTCGGTGGCCGGGTTGATGCCGATCATGGCGTCGCCATTACCGTACAGCAGGCCGTCGAGCAGGCTGGCGGCGATGCCAGCAGGATCATCGGTCGGGTGGTTGGGTTGCAGCCGCGTGGACATCCGCCCACGCAGCCCCACGGTATTGCGAAAACGCGTCACCACGCGGATTTTCTGCGCGACCAGCACCAGGTCCTGAACGCGCATGATCTTTGAAACAGCGGCCGCCATCTCTGGGGTCAAGCCGGGCGCCAGTGCCTTGAGGCTGGCTTCGTCGGCTTCGTCACCCAGCAGCCAGTCACGAAAGCCACCAACCGTCAGGTGGCTGACCGGTGCGAAGGCCGCAGGGTCGTGGCTGTCGATGATCAGGCGTGTAACTTCATCCTCTTCATAGGGGATCAGGGCTTCGCTGAGAAAGCGCTTCAAGGGCACATCGGCCAAGGCCATTTGTGCCGCTGCACGTTCCGCGTCACTGGTGGCAGCTATCTCTGCAAGACAGTCGCCAGAGCGCGCCGGGCTGGCCTTGGCCATCAATTGCTTTAGGCTTTCAAAACGCCAGGTCGTGCCGGCGACTGTATGCACGAAGCTCATGGTGTGTCTCCTTACTCGCTGGCCAGTGCCACGGTGCCTGCGTTCTGGCTACGTACCGCGACGCAGAACAGCATGCCAATCGCCATCAGGCCAATGAAGATCCCGCAGATCAAGGTGTTGAACCAGACCATCGCCACCAGGCAGACCACCGCCAGCAACAGCGCAATGGCCGGTACCACCGGGTAACCCGGGGCACGGAAGGTGCGCTCGAGGTCGGGCTCGCTGCGACGCAGTTTGAACAGGCTGAGCATACTGACAATGTACATCACGATAGCGCCGAACACCGACATGGTGATCATGGCCGCAGTCAGGGTCATGCCCTGCAGGTTGATCAGGCCGTCGCTCAGGATGGCTGCGATACCGACCACGCCGCCGGCCAGAATCGCCCGGTGCGGGGTGTGGAAGCGCGACAGCTTGGCCAGCCCTTTGGGCAGGAAACCGGCGCGGGCAAGGGCGAAGAATTGCCGCGAGTAACCCAGAATGATGCCGTGAAAGCTTGCCACCAGGCCGAACAGGCCGATCCACACCAGCATGTGCATCCAGGTCGAATCGTTGCCCACGACCGACTTCATGGCCATCGGCAACGGGTCGTTGATGTTGGCCAGTGTGCGCCAGTCACCCACGCCACCGGCGAAGATCATGACGCTGATGGCCAGGCTTACCAGGGTCAGGATGCCGGCGATGTAGGCACGCGGAATGGTGCGTTTCGGGTCTTTCGCTTCCTCGGCGGCCATGGCGGCGCCTTCGATGGCCAGGAAGAACCAGATGGCGAAGGGGATCGCGGCGAAGATGCCACTCAGCGCGCCCAGGCTGAAGGTGTCGGCGCCAGCCCAGCCACCCAGGGCAAAGCTGCTGAAGCTGAACGCGGGTGCAACCACGCCCATGAACACCAGCAGCTCCAGCACGGCGAGGATGGTGACCACCAGCTCGAACGTAGCGGCAATGCTCACCCCGACAATGTTGAGGGTCATGAAGACAAAGTAGGCGCCCACCGCGGCTACCTTCGGATCAAGGTTGGGGTACTGCACATTCAGGTAGGCGCCAATCGCCATGGCGATCGCAGGCGGTGCAAAGACAAATTCGATCAGCGTCGCCATCCCGGCGATCATCCCCCCGGTCACACCAAAGGCGCGCAGGCTATAGGCAAAGGGGCCGCCGGCATGAGGGATGGCGGTGGTCAACTCGGTGAAGCTGAAGATGAAGCAGGTGTACATCACTGCGACCAGCAGGGTAGTCACCAGAAAGCCCAGCGTACCGGCGGTGCCCCAGCCATAACTCCAGCCGAAGTATTCGCCGGAGATCACCAGCCCGACCGCGATACCCCAGAGGTGCAGGGTGCCTAATGTTGGTTTTAGTTGTGATACGGCCATGGTATGTCCCCTTGAAGGTGTACCCGAAAAAATGCCTGGCTGGGAGCATAACCACAGGCCTGCGCTCAAGACTTGACCGACCGGCACGGCCATAATTGCATTCGGTCAACTTTCGCCAAAGGCGCACGGATGGCGCGCACGGAACCGATCATGCCCTCACTTGGGGCAGGTCGGAATCACCCTGCTCAGTGTCACCGAGCGGCAACGGGTGCAGGCGCCACGGCCTACACACTGCCCATTGCACCGAGTATTCGGGTAGCAGTTTGGGGTGTTGGCACACCGGCAACATCCTGTGCTAAAGCGTTTATGCATAAAGGTACGGTATTTGCTTGAAGGGGTGATCGCATTCTTTACACGGTAACAGTTGCCATGTTCCAGTCATCCCTTGCCCAGGCTCCCCTGAATGCCCCTCGTGCGAACAATCGAGGTGTGCTCTCGGCGGCTGCCACTGGTATGGATGCCTTTATCGTCAACCATGGCGGTGACCTGGACCGGGTGTTCGGCCATGCCGGTATCGACCCGGAACAACTCCAGCACCCGACCTTGAGCCTGGCCTTGCCGAACTACTGTCAGGTATTGGAAGAGGCGGCGCAGCAGACCGGGTGCGATAATTTCGGCCTGCGTTACGGCGAGCAGTTCCAACCCCAGGCGCTTGGCCTGCTGGGCTATGTGGGGCTCTGTTCGGCCACCCTGGAAGATGCGCTGATCAACTTTGCGCAGGCCTTTCCCTATCACCAGCACAGTACCTTGATCCGCCTGGTTGATCAGGGCGAGTGCTACAGCTTCGATTACCAGATCCACCACAGCGCTATCCGCCAGCGGCGTCAGGACGCCGAGCTGACCATGGGCATGGCGATGAACCTGGTGCGTCATGTACTTGGGCCGAAATGGGCACCGCGTGAAGTCGCCTTTGAACACGCCCGGCCACAAGACTGGCATGAGCACCGTGAGGTCTTCGACGCACCGGTGTATTTCGAGCGCTCCTGTAACTCCATTTTGATTCCCAAGCGCGAAATCGCCGGCAAGGCCATGCCTGGCCATGACCCGGTATTGCTCACGCTGGTCAAGGATGCGATTCGGCAACTGGGCGAAACCAACGCCGGTCCGGATCTGTTGGAGCAGGCGTGCCAGGCCATCATCACGCTGCTGCCACAGGGTGATCCGAGCCTGGACAGCGTTGCCGATCAACTGCAACTGCCGCACTGGTTGCTGCAGCGTAAATTGCGTGAGCAGGGCCTGAGCTTTACCCAATTGCTGGATCAGATCCGCCAGGACCTGGCCTTGCAGCATCTGGGGCAGCAAAACCTGAACATCTCCGAACTGGCACCACTGCTGGGTTACTCGGAAACCAGCGCATTTTCCCGCGCCTTCCGCCGCTGGTTCGGCGTCAGCCCGCGCCAATGGCGCAGCGAGCACTAGGCCCGCACAACCCTGCACGCGTTACGCTAGCCTGCCTTCAATGCCCACAGCACGTCCAGTACGTGTTGCGTAGGTCGCTCAACGTCGCCGGTACGGTGGGCGATGCCCAGTTGGCGCCACAACAAGGGCTGTAGTGGCCGCATGACCACCCGCGTATCGGGCAATGGCGTGTCGGCTTCATGGGGCAGCAGTGTTGCGCCATAACCGGCCGCGACCAGGCTTTTGATGGCGTCGTTGTAGTTCAGTTGAATGCGTGGTGTCGGCTGGTGGCCGTCGTTGGCGAACCACTCGGACGTCAAGCGTGAAAGCCGTGTGCTGTTGTCATTCAGTATCAAGGGCTGGGTGGCCAGCCAATCGGGGGTGACGACCTCCGGGCACGCCCAGCGCGCAGGCAGGAACGCCATGACCGGGTCGCGTCGCCAGGGTTCGATTCGCACGCCCTTCGTTGCCGTTTGCGGGAGCGCGACCAGGCCAATGTCCAGCGTGCCTTCGACCAGTTTCTTCAGCGTCTCTTGCGAGGTCAGCACGGCGACCTGGACGTCGATCTCCGGGTGCTGCTGGCTCAGGGTTTCCAGCGCCTGCGGCATCAACTGGGCGATGGCTCCGGTCGAGGCACCCAGCCGTACGCGGCCAGCCAGCCCCTGCACCTGACGCTGCACCTCCTCAAGGGCTTGCTCGGCATCGGCTAACAAACGCCGTGCACGCTCCACCAGTGTTTCGCCAATCGCCGATGGCTGAACGCGCCCCCGTGTACGCGACAACAGCCGGGCGCCAACCCGTGATTCCAGATCGGCGATATGCAAGCTGATCGTGGGTGGCGCAAGGTTCAGCACCCGAGCGGCTTCGGCAAATGAGCCCAGGTCGGCAATCGCCACCAGTGTGCGCAGGCGGTCCAGGCTGATTTCACGCATGGCGGGTTCCTTGGTCAGAAAAACTGAATGTGATCGTTTGGAAATTCAACTTTTCCTATCTTAAGCCAGCATCGAAGATTAGGCCTGCTGATTTCTGACGTTCGAGAGCACTTCATGACCACTCCTCTTGTATTCATCGATGGCGACCAAGGCACCACCGGCTTGCAGATCCACCAGCGCTTGCGCGGTCGGACCGACCTGCGGTTGCTCACGCTCAGTGCTGAACACCGCAAGGATGCAACTCATCGCGCCGAGGCCATCAATGCCTGTGACATTGCGATCCTGTGCCTGCCCGACGACGCTGCACGTGACGCGGTAGCGAGTATCGAAAACCCCGCGGTACGGGTGATTGATGCCAGTTCGGCGCACCGCACCCACCCGGACTGGACCTATGGCTTCGCGGAAATGAGCCCGGAGCAGGCGCAGCGCATTGCGACGGCGCGGCGTGTCAGCAATCCCGGTTGCTACCCTACGGGGGCGATAGGCTTGTTGCGCCCACTGCTAGAGGCGGGGCTGGTGGGCGCGGACTACCCGATCAGCGTGCATGCCGTATCGGGTTACTCCGGGAGAGGGCGTGCGGGGGTGGAGGCGCATGAGGGGAAGGGCGCGTCGCTCGCACCGGCATTCCAGGTGTATGGGTTGGCGCTGGCGCACAAGCATGTACCGGAAATTCAACAGCACAGCGGCCTGAGTGAGCGGCCGATGTTTGTGCCTGCCTATGGGGCGTTTCGGCAAGGCATTGTGTTGACCATCCCCTTGCAGGTTCGGTTGTTGGCTCCGGGCACGGATGCGCGGCAGTTACACGCGTGCCTGCAGCAGCATTATGCCGGTGCGCAGTACGTGCAGGTCATGTCGATGCATGAGGCCAAGGCACTCACACACCTGGATCCGCAGGCACTCAATGGTATCGATCAATTGCGCTTGATCGTCCTGGAAAACGAACCTGCGGGGCAGGTGCTGTTGGCGGCCGTGTTCGATAACCTGGGCAAGGGCGCGGCGGGCGCTGCCGTGCAAAATCTGGATTTGATGCTGGTAGGCGCAGGCAACCCTTTACCGTCACGCCGGTAAGGGTGGCCTGCTCACGCCGTGGCGACTATGGGCCGCCTTGCCGCAATCAGGCAAGGTCGAATCGGTCAAGGTTCATCACCTTGTTCCAGGCTGCCACGAAGTGACGGACGAACAGCGGCTGTGCATCGCGGCTGGCGTAGACCTCGGCAATGGCCCGCAGCTGTGCGTTTGAACCGAACACCAGGTCAACGACAGTGCCTGTCCATTTGAGGGCACCCGTCGACCGATCGCGCCCCTCCAGTACACCTTCAGTTGCAGCGGATCTCTGCCAGGTCGTGTTCATGTCGAGGAGGTTCACGAACACATCATTGGTCAGTGTTTCAGGCCGCTGAGTGAACACGCCGTGCGCAACCTGCCCGACGTTGCAGTTCAGGGCGCGCAGGCCACCGATCAGCACCGTCATCTCGGGTGCGCTGAGCGTCAGCTGGTTCGCCCGGTCCAGCAGCAGCTCGGCTGCCGATTCTTCAAGCCCGCTGCGCAGGTAGTTACGGAAACCGTCGGCGCTGGGCTCCAGCACGGCAAAGGACGCCACATCGGTCTGCTCCTGCGACGCGTCGGTACGCCCGGGTGAGAACGGCACGGTCACCTCATGGCCAGCCCGTTTCGCCGCAGCTTCTATGGCTGCGCAGCCGCCCAGCACGATCAGGTCGGCCAGCGAGACGTTCTTGCCACCGGCCTGGGCGTTATTGAAGTCCTGCTGGATTGCCGTCAGTGTGTGTAGCACCTTCGCCAATTCAGCAGGTTGGTTGACCGCCCAGTCTTTCTGCGGCGCCAGGCGAATGCGCGCCCCATTGGCACCACCACGCTTGTCACTACCGCGGAAGGTGGCGGCCGATGCCCATGCCGTCGTAACCAGTTGCGCGATCGAAAGGCCGGATGCCAGAAGCCGGGCTTTCAGGGTTGCAATGTCCTGCTCCCCGATCAGTGGGTGATCCACCGCTGGAACAGGGTCTTGCCAGAGCAGGGGCTCCTGGGGAACGAGCGGGCCCAGGTAGCGAGAAACAGGCCCCATGTCCCGGTGGGTCAGCTTGAACCAGGCTTTGGCGAAAGCATCGGCCAACGCCTGAGGGTCTGCGTGGAAGCGTTTTGAAATCGGCGCGTACACCGGGTCCATGATCAGTGCAAGGTCGGTGGTGAACATGATCGGTGCGTGGGTTTTCGTCGGGTCATGTGCGTCCGGTACGGTACCGGCGGCAGAGGCCTCCTTGGGCGTCCACTGGTGGGCACCGGCAGGGCTCTTGGTGAGCGTCCACTCGTAGCCGAACAGGTTCTCGAAGTAGTTGTTGTCCCATTTCACCGGGTTGGTGGTCCAGGCACCTTCCAGCCCACTGGTGATGGTGTTGGCGCCGTTGCCGCTGCCAAAGGTATTTTTCCAGCCCAGGCCTTGTTCTTCGAGCGTCGCGGCTTCCGGCTCGGGGCCTACATACTGGCTTGGATCGGCGGCGCCGTGGGCTTTGCCGAAGGTGTGGCCACCGGCGATCAGGGCGACGGTCTCTTCGTCATTCATGGCCATGCGGGCGAACGTCTCACGAATGTCCCGTGCTGCCGCGAGCGGGTCCGGGTTGCCATTCGGGCCTTCCGGGTTCACGTAGATCAGGCCCATCTGAACCGCGCCAAGCGGGTTTTCAAGTTCGCGATCACCGCTGTAGCGCTCGTCTGCCAGCCACTTGCCTTCCGGCCCCCAATAGATGTCGTCTTCGGGCTCCCAGATATCGACACGTCCACCGCCGAAACCGAAAGTCTTCAGGCCCATCGAGTCCAGGGCGACGTTACCCGCGAGCACCATCAGGTCAGCCCAGGAGAGACTGTTGCCGTACTTCTGCTTGATCGGCCAGAGCAACCGCCGTGCCTTGTCGAGGTTGCCGTTGTCCGGCCAGCTATTGAGCGGCGCAAAGCGTTGCGCGCCACCTCCCGCGCCACCGCGCCCGTCAGCGATACGGTAGGTGCCTGCGCTGTGCCAGGCCATGCGGATGAACAGCGGACCATAGTGGCCGTAATCGGCGGGCCACCACGCCTGCGAGTCTGTCATCAGGGCATGCAGGTCTTTGATCACCGCATCCAGGTCGAGGCTTTTGAACGCCTCGGCATAGTTGAAGGCTTCACCCAGGGGATTGGCCTGGGGGGCGTGCGAGTGGAGGATTTTCAGGTTGAGTTGATCAGGCCACCAGTCGGCATTCGAGGGTGCCCCGGCTGTGGTGTGTTTGCGAGCGCCGCCCGCGAACGGGCAGGTTGCTTCGTTAGACATGATGCTCTCCTGTGATGTCCGGTTATCCGTCAACTCAGCGTGGAACCTGACGGTGGCGCCAGCCAATAGGTTTTCAGTATGGGATTCATAGTAGACAGGGAAGGTGAACAGTCTGGCGCTTTCGGATGTTTAAAATAATCGACTGACGGCGGTGGGAAAGGTGTCTTTTAAGCCACCAAAATCCGCTTTACCCAAAAAAACGTCGCATTTCGTCTTTTTTTATCCAAATCCCAGCGGTAATTGTTTGACATATTTAACGGCTTTGGCAGACTGCAAAGCCGTTGTCATAAGTGGTTACGATTTCCTCGTGCTGGTTACAGATGAGCCGTCGTGCCGCCTGCGATACGCAAACAAAAACAACATAGTCAGTCGCGCTGCCCCTGCACGAGCCATGCTCGTCAGCCCGGTGTCGGACGAGCCAACGGAAAGTACAAATGCTGATTTGGTTTGTTGCGCTTTATCTGCTGCTCACGGTAGGTGTCGGTTTCTACGCGTCCACTCGCGTGAAAAACTCCAGGGATTTCGCTGCCGGTGGTCGCAGCATGTCCTTCCCGCTGGTCGCCGCGATGGTATTCGCCACCTGGTTCGGCTCTGAGGCCGTATTGGGGATACCTGCTACCTTCATCCAGGAAGGTTTCGCCGGCATTGTCGAGGACCCGTTCGGTTCCTTCGGATGCCTGATGTTGGTCGGCCTGATTTTCGCCCGTCCCCTCTACCGCATGAACCTGCTGACGCTCGGTGACTTCTTCCGCAAGCGCTTTGGCCCGAACGTGGAAATGATCACCAGTATTGTGATCATCCTCTCCTACCTTGGCTGGATCGCCGCACAGTTCACCGCACTGGGTGTGGTGTTCAACGTGCTCTCTGACGGCGCCATCAGCACTACCCAGGGCATGTTGATCGGCGCGGTGATCGTGCTGCTTTACACCTTGTTCGGCGGTATGTGGTCGGTTGCGCTGACAGACTTCATGCAGATGCTGATCATTGTCGCCGGCCTGGTTTATCTGACCTGGCTGATCGGTGACATGGCGGGCGGGCCTGCCGCGGTCATTTCCCATGCGGCCAACGAAGGCAAGTTCAGTTTCATGCACAGCTTCGAGCCGAAGGACTTCGTTGCCTTCATCGGTGCTGCGGTGACCATGATGTTCGGCTCGATTCCGCAGCAGGACGTTTATGCGCGGGTCATGTCGGCCAAGACCGAAAACATCGCAGCGCGCGCATCGATGGCAGGCGCCTGTTTCTACCTGGCCTTCTGCATGCTGCCGATTTTCCTGACCTACGCGGCCTCGATGATTGATCCGGCGATGGTTCAGCAATGGCTGGCTGAAGATGCCCAGATGATCCTGCCGCACCTTATCCTGGAGCGGACCCCATTGTTCGCCCAGATCATGTTCTTCGGTGCGCTGCTTTCGGCGATCATGTCCACGGCCTCTGGCACACTCCTGGCGCCGTCGGTGACCTTTACCGAGAACGTGCTCAAGCGCTTTTTGCCCGACATGAACGACAAGCAGTTCCTGCTGGCCATGCGCCTGACTATCCTGGTGTGCGCCATGGTCACGTGCCTGTTCTCACTGTTCTCCAATGCCAGCATCTACGAGATGGTGGGCAATGCCTACAAAGTGACCCTGGTTGCCGCTGCGGTGCCGTTGTTCGCAGGCCTGTTCTGGAAGCGCGCCACCACTCAGGGGGCTCTGGCCTCGATGGGTTTGGGCATGGCGTCCTGGCTGTGGCTGGAATACACCCACACCGATGCTGACTTCTGGCCACCGCAGCTGGCCGGGCTGCTGTTCAGCTGGCTGGGCATGCTGCTGGGGTCGCTGTTGCCGCAGATCTCGACTGCCCGCGCCCCGGTTCGCGAGCGCGTGGTGGACAACGCCTCAGGTGCTGTCGCTGTCGAGTAAGCCTCGCGATAACGAGCCGATTGGCTGGTGGTACGAATGAACGGGCAGTGCGCAAGCGCTGCCCGTTTTTTTGCGCGCAAACCAGACACGCCTGCCCGTGAGAATTTCAAACACGGCGAAGACTTCTGTGAACACATTTCTGCAGTCGATGTCGCAACGCCGGGCAAATGGGTCATTTCTGCGAGAAGTAGTGAGTAAAACGCACGAAAACAACGGAAAATCAGCGCCAAAATAGTGGCACATTAATTGCTGACGGGGCCTCGTATGGTTCGATAACTATAAGAGGGTCCAATTGCTATGCCCATCACTTGCGTTGCTTTCCAGTCTGTCGAGGTATCCTCGATTGCCTGCCAATGGCGCTTCACACGCCTCATGTCCTCAGCGTATGAAGAGAGCCAATGCTATGTTTTTTAAGTATTCCTTGCGCACGCAAATGCTGACGCTGCTGGGCGTCGGCCTGATGCTGGTGCTGTGTTCAGCATTGGTGTGTTTCAGCCTTTTCGCTAATAGCCTGAATACCTACAACGCGTTGCTGACGCGCTCTGCTCAGGCATCGAAGTATGTCAATGAAGCCAGCCTTGCATTCAAACGCCAATCTCAGGCGTTCAGTAGCGCAGAGCGTGGCCTGGCGGTGTTTGAAGCTGAAGAACGCAAGGTCAGGGAGTGCTTGGCCAACGTGCTGGCGCTGGATATGGATCTGTCGCTAAAGGCCAAGGTCAATGACCTGCTCAGCGCACATCAGGTATTCGGCGATCAGTACCGTGAGCGTCACAACGCCGTTGCGACCACCGGTGTGGACAACGGTACGGATCGACCCGTCAGTGAGCAGATGAATGCCTTGGTGGAGCAGCTCTATCAAGACACCCAGACCCAACTTGGGCAGGTCGATGCCCATGCCGAGCGTATTGGCTGGGGCGGTACCCTGGCGCTGTTGATGGTCAGTGTGCTGACGTGGCTGTTTGGCATGTGGTTGATCAACCGCAACCTGATCACACCACTGCGTGGTCTGATGGCGTCTATCGTCCAGCTCAGCCAAGGTCATTTTGGTCAGCGGATCAACAGTCAACGGGGCGATGAGCTGGGGCGTCTGGCGAAGGCGACCGACGCGCTGCATGACGTGCTCTCGGACACCTTCGCCGGCCTGAAACACGGCACCCGGCAACTGGACACCGCCAGCGACGAACTGAAGACCATTGCCAGCCAATTGGGGCAGGGCGTTGAAAATCAGGGGTTGCGTACCGATCAGGTGGCGACTGCGATGCAAGAAATGGCCTCTGCGGCCCAGGAGGTCGCCAGCCATACCGCACAGGCAGCCCGTGCCGCTGACGATGCCGAGAACGCCACTCAGCAGGGCGAGAAGGCCATGCTCGGCATGGTCAAGAGCATCAATGACATTCGCGATGAAATTACCGGTACGGCCAGCGTTATCCATCGCCTGGAAGCCGACAGTGGGCGCATCGGCGAAGTGCTGGCGGTAATCCACAGTATTGCGGAGCAGACCAACCTGCTGGCGCTCAACGCGGCTATCGAAGCCGCCCGAGCCGGCGAACAAGGCCGAGGTTTTGCCGTCGTGGCCGATGAGGTGCGTAATCTGGCGCAGCGTACTGCGCAGTCAACGGCAGAAATCAATACCATTATTGATGCCGTGCAAAAAGGCGCGGAGCGTGCGGTGCAAGCAATCGAAAGTGGTAAGCGCAGCAGCGAGAATGGCGTCGAGCAAGTGCGGCAGGCCGGCGAAATTCTCAGTGGCGTTACTGGCGCGGTGCAGACCATCCGCGATATGAGTCAGCAGATCGCCACCGCCGCTGAAGAGCAAACGCTGGTCACGGAAGATATTTCGCGCAACCTGTGCGAGCTGGTGGCGATTGCCGCGAGCAATCAGGAAAGCGTGCGCCGTACTGAAGGGGCCAGCAAGAATCTGCACCATGTGTCCAGCACCTTGGCTGAGCTGACCGGGCGACACCAGGCCTGATTCGGCAGTGACTCATTTTTTTTACAGTCTGATAGCAATTTGACCTTTCTGAGCTAACTTCAAATAGCGAAACAGTTATTTGTGCTCAGCCGGGGGGGTGGCCTCGCTTCAGGATGGTTAGGCAGTTCGCAGACCCGACGGATGGCTCGTTATGACTGGTCGTTTCAGCTGAACCACATAAGGGGGGGTGTTTGGCACGACGATCACTGGAGGGCTCTAGCAGCGGTGGCGAGTGTGTCCACGCTGTGCCAGCTCACTGTGGATTTTCCAGACGTCACGGCGTGCGCGGATCGCGTGTCGTGGCGGCAGGGGACCGGCAGTGGTCGTGCAAGTCGTGTTGAACCGATCTTCTAGCAAACTGCCCTGACCGGACAAGGAAGCAGAGAATGACCAATAATTACGCGCAAGTACTCAAACGAGTGGCGTGGACGTTGATTGTTGCTGGTTTACCCGCTGGGACGACGTTGGCCGCGGGGAAAAACTGCGCAGATCTGGCGGCACTGCCAGCCGTGGTCGAGGTGGGTGAAGGCATGCAGACTGCCATGCGCTCCCCTGAGGCCATTACCCGATTGGCCATAGGCGATCCGAAAATCGCCGATGTGCACCTCAATGGCAATGATGCATACCTGCTTACCGGTATTGCTCCCGGAACCACCAGCCTGATGGTCTGGACGGCATGCTCCAGTGCGCCTCGCCAGAGCATGGTGTTCGTCAAGGGCAAGGCTACGTCCTCCTTGGGTAGCGCAGTCTTTCCTGAAGGCAATGAGGTGCTGACCAGCCAGGTTCAGACCGATATTCGGTTTGTCGAAGTCAGCCGCACCAAGTTGAAAGAGGCCAGTACGTCGATCTTCGGCAAAGGCGGCAGTTTTCTGTTCGGCTCACCGGGCACCGTGCCTGGCGTGACGGTGACGCCCGGGCAGATTGGTAGCCTGGCACCCAACATCCCTCTGGATAATGGCAGTTTCAACATCGGGATCGGTGGCGGCAACGTACTGGGGTTGATCAATGCGCTGGAAGGCAGTGGCTTTGCCTATACCCTGGCCCGCCCCAGCCTGGTGGCGCTGAGTGGGCAGAGCGCGAGCTTCCTGGCCGGTGGTGAAGTGCCCATCCCGGTACCGAGCACTGGCAGTGACAGTATTTCAATCGAGTACAAGGAATTCGGTATTTGTCTGACGCTGACACCAACGGTGGTTGGGCCGGGCCGTATCAACCTGAAGGTGGCACCGGAGGTCAGTGAGCTCGATTTCAACAACGGTGTGTCCATTTCCGGCACGGTTGTACCGGCACTGGTCGTTCGTCGTACGGACACCAGTATTTCCCTGGCGGACGGTGAGAGCTTCGTGGTCAGCGGCTTGATCAGCACGACCAACACCTCTGCTGTGAACAAGTTGCCTGGCCTCGGCAACATTCCGATCCTGGGTGCCTTTTTCCGTGACTCTACGATCAAGCGTGAAGAGAAAGAACTGCTGATGATCGTCACCCCGCATCTGGTGCAACCGCTGGCGGTCAATGCCCAGCTTCCTACACTGCCCGGCGAGCAGATGCGTAATTACGATCCGAACTGGTTCCGCATGTACTTCCTGGAAGACGGTGACTTCGACCACCGTAGTGGGTTATCACAATGAGCCAGCCCATTGCAGCCTCTTTGTTGACGAACACATCCCACGACACCGTGCTGGGCGGGGTTGGCCTTACGGCCATCGCCCGCTCGTTGTGCGTTTCCCGGGAGCGAAAAATGAAGGTGATCATTGCAACGTTGGGCCTGGTGATGCTGAGCGGCTGTGCCACGGGCGGTGGCTCCGATTGGTCGTCACTCAGTGCCCCGGAAAGCTGTGCCAAGGTCAGCTCCGATCAGGAGCTGTCGCTTAGCCTGGCCGATGACATGATCCGTGAGGGCAAGCTGCATGCGGGCCTGGCCAACTTGCAGCGGCTGCCGCAGGACCTACCCGCCGTGCGTTTGCGCAAGGCCAAGATCTACCGTGTATTGGGAGAGGCCGAGGCCGAACCGTTGTTTCGCAGTTTACTCAGTACCTGCCTGGCGGCTGAAGGCGAACACGGCCTGGGGCAACTGGCGGTGGCGCGCAATGATAGCGAGAAGGCCTTGGCTCACCTGCAACGGGCGGTACGCATGTCGCCCACTGACGAAAAAATCCGTAACGACCTGGGCGTGATCTACCTTAATCAAGGGCGCCTTAAGCAAGCCCGCTTCGAGTTCATCACGGCCATGGAGTTGAAGCAGTCCGATCAATTGGCGGCCGTTAACCTGGTGACCTTGATGATTTACCAGGGGAACTGGAAGCAGGCCTCGGAGTTGGTCAGCCGTGTCGGCCTGAGCCCGGCACAAGTCACTGAAGCCCAGGCGCGAGCAGAAAAACTCAAGAGTAGGAAGAAGGCCACCGCAGCGCCTGCCGATCAGGTAGCAGCGGTCAATGATCCGGCATAACCGAGTGCCAACTCGCCACCAATGCAGAGGTAGTGATGAAACAGACTATGCTCATCTGCCTGGGAGCCGCGTTGCTCCCCCTCGCAGCCCAGGCCATCGAACCTGGCCCATCTTCCCCGCAACAGCAGGTCACCGAAACCTGGCTGCAATTGCAGAGCAGCAATCAGGTGGCTTCGCCAAACCTGCAAACCGTGAAACCCGCTGAGCGTGAACTGAGCCTGCAGCGCCTGTTGGACAGCTACAAGCACCCCATACCCGAGTTTTACAAAGAGTATGGTCTCTCGTCATCCAAGGGGAAGTAGGCTGCAAAGGCGCAGGATGCGCCAGTGTTCGGGGTTGAAAGGGCAGGGTGACAGTGTGCAGGTTGGGTGATTCAGGTGGGTAGACATCACATTATGGCGGCGGCGGGGTAGCGTAAACAGGCTCCCGTCGCCGTTTTGCTGTGTGCTTATCGTGATCAGCGCTTCGCAGCCTTCCTATTGAGTCATTCAAAAGGCTGCGTAATGCAAAAGGCCTCGGCATTGCTGCCGAGACCTTTTGCTAATCGTTGTTAAAGCTTTCCGAATACCTTGAACACGCCGATGATTGCAGGGCCTATGGCTACCAGGAAAAAGCTTGGCCACAAGCACAGGATCAGAGGGAACACCAGTTTTGTTCCGATTTTCGCGGCTTTCTCTTCGGCCAGTTGCGTGCGACGGTCACGGAATTCCTCGGCATAGATGCGCAGGGTGGTACCCACACTGGTACCGAAGCGAATGCTCTGTGCCAGCAGGCTCACCAGCCCGCGAATGTCCTCCAGCCCGGTGCGTTCGGCAAGGTTTTTCAAGGCCTCGGTGCTGGGGATGCCCGCGCGGATTTCGGCGTTGACCAAGGCCAGTTCCATGGCCAGGTCAGGCTGGCTCACCGCCATTTCTTCAGACACCCGCTCGATGGCCTGGGGCAGGGCCAGGCCCGACTCCACGCACACCACCATGAGGTCCAGAGCATCAGGAAAGGCAATCAGCAAACGGTTCATTCGCGACTGCGCGCGATGCTCGACATAGAGTGCTGGCGCCAGCCATCCTACACCTAGCGCTAGTAGCAGCAGGCCGACACCGAGCATCAGCGACAGCTTCGGAATAAGCGGTAATGCCAAGGCTACAAGGCCCATCAAGGTCAGGGGCAACAGCAGGCGAAGCGCCCAGTAGGTCTGTACGGCCGACTGAGCGCGATAACCGGCGTGTGTCAGCAGTACCCGTGTCGCCGAGGCTTGCCCTTGCTCACCGGTGTTGAAGCGCTGCCCCACCTGTTCCAGCATCAATTGCAGGTTGCTTGGTGGCCGTTGCCCGGCAATTTCTGCACTTTGGCCGCGCTTGATCAGCATCAGTCGGCGTTTGACCGGGTCTTGCAGCCCCAGAACCAGCAAGGTCATGGTCGTTATGGCAAAGACCACACTCAGGCCGATGGCTGCCGCAAACAACAGGCGCGTCAGTTGTTCGTTGCCCACCCAATGATTGATCAGACTCAGTAGATACTCCATGGTCTTACTCCCTAGGTCTATCGGTACTCAAACCTGAATCCGGATGATCTTGCGTATCCAGTAGATCCCGATCAGCATGGCAACAAAGGCGCCTAGGACCAGTTTTCGACCCAGAGGCTCGTTGATCAGCAGGGGCAGATAGGTCGGGCTCGACAGCACGATCGCTGCGGCTAGCACAAAGGGCATCGACACCAGTATCCAACCTGACATACGCCCTTCGGCGGACAGGGTCTTGACCTTGCGTTGAAAGCGAAAGCGCCCGCGAATCAGGCTGCTCAGGCGATCCAGTACTTCGGTCAGATTGCCACCTGTTTCACGGTGGATCAGCACTGTGGTCACCAGCATCATGACCGTCATGCTGGGTACGCGTTCCAGCAGGCCGAGCATGGCCCGGCGTACATCGTTGCCATAGTTGATGTCGGCGAAGGTCAGGCCGAACTCATGGGCGACCGGCCCTTTGTGCTCATCGGCGACCAGTTGCAGGGTCTCGTTGAACGGATGGCCGGCGCGCAGCGCCCGGCACATGGCATCGAGCGCATCTGGCAGCCCCTCTTCGAAGCGGGCAAAGCGCTTGATGCGGTCATTGGAGATCTTCAGTATCGGTAGCCAGAACACCACCATCGCAGCAGGTACTGCCACCCACCAGGTGCGCGTGATCAACCACAGTACAATGCCGCTTGCCAGTGCCAGCGTCAGCCCAAGCAGCAGTACCCGATAGGCACGGTATTCATGCCCGGCCTGTTCGATCATCTGGGCCAGGGCCTCCATCGCTGGCAGTTGCTCTAACCACGCTTCCAGTGGCGACAGGCGCCGCAAGTATTTTTGCCGTAGTACCGACTGCATGTTCGGCAGGTCATTGGCGCGCTCCAGCATGTTCAGGCGACTGCGGATGCGCTTGCGCACCTTGCCCGCTTCGCCAAACACCGGAACGGTCAGGCCCTGGCTGAGGAGGAAGATCGCCGTGAACACCATGCCAAGGAAGGCCAGGACGAACTCGCTGGGGATCTGGTTCATGATTTTTCCTCCATCCATTCCTGCCGGAACAGGCTGAGCGGCAGCTCGATACTCCGCTTGGCCAGCGTTTCACGGAATGCCGGGACCATGCCGGTGGGGCGAAACTCACCCAGTACCTCGCCTTTTTCGCCGATGCCATTGCGTACGAACGAGAAAATCTCGGTCATGGTGATGATGTCGCCCTCCATGCCGTTGATCTCTTGCACGCTGACCAGCCGCCGGGTGCCATCCTCCTGACGCTCCAACTGGATGACCACATCGATGGCCGAGGCGATCTGCTGGCGCAGCGCCTTGATCGGGAAGGTTGCACCGCTCATCGACACCATGTTCTCGATTCGGCCCAAGGCGTCACGTGCGGTGTTGGCGTGAATGGTGGTCAGTGAGCCGTCGTGACCGGTGTTCATCGCGGTCAACATGTCCAGTGCCTCGGCGCCCCGCACCTCGCCAATGACGATGCGGTCCGGGCGCATCCGCAGGCTGTTGCGCACCAGTTCACGCTGATTGACTTCGCCGCGCCCTTCGATGTTCGAAGGGCGGGTTTCCAGCCGTACCACATGAGGCTGTTGCAACTGCAACTCGGCCGAGTCTTCGATGGTGACGATTCGCTCGTTGTGCGGGATGAAGCTGGACAGGACGTTGAGCATGGTGGTCTTGCCGCTGCCGGTACCGCCGGAAATCAGCACGTTCATGCGCCCGCGAACGATAGCCTTGAGCATCAGTGCGATGGCCGCCGTCAGGGTGCCCGTCTGCACCAGGTTTTCGGTATTGAGCAAGTCCACCGCGAAGCGGCGAATCGACATGCTGGGGCCGTCGATCGCCAGGGGAGGGATGATGGCGTTGACCCGCGAGCCGTCCTTCAGGCGTGCGTCCACCAACGGCGAAGATTCATCAATGCGCCGGCCCAGGTTGGACACAATGCGGTCGATGATGTTCAGCAGGTGTTGATCATCGCGAAAACGCACGTCGGTTCTTTGCAGCTTGCCAAACCGCTCGACGTACACCGAGGCGTGGCCGTTCACGAGGATGTCGGACACACTCGGGTCGGCCAGCAGTGGCTCAAGCGGGCCAAGGCCCAGCACCTCGTCGGTGATCTGCTTGATGATCAACTGGCGACCACTGGCGCTGACCGGTGCCGAGTTCTCGTCAAGCAAGCGCTGGCTGATCTCTTTGATCTGCCGACCGGCTTCGGCGGCCTCCAGCGTGTCCAGCAAGGACAGGTCCATGACCTTGAGCAGCTGCTGGTAGGTCTTTTCTTTCCATTCGCTCTCCACCGGGTTGAGCTTGCTCCGGGTCTCGTAGAGGATTTCCGGTGCAATGTTCTCCCAGGCCATCAGTACCTGAGTGCAGTCCTGGCTGTTGGCCGGTGCTGCCGGTTTGTCTGCCGTGGCCTGGTTGTTGGCCTGCTGACGCAAGCGATTACGAAAGTCGCTGAGCATGGCTTACCCTCCAAACAAACGGCCAAAGGTACGTTTAAGCAGGCTCTGTTCGCAGGCCTCGATCCCGATCAGGTTCTGGCTCAGTTCGCGCAGGGCAAGGTTGATGGCTGACCGTGGTGCATGCCGTTCCAGCGGCACCCCGGTGTTCAGGCTTTCGCTGACCACCGCAAAGTCATTTGGGAGCTTGTGCACCTCCGTGCAGCGCAACGCCTCGGTCACATCCTTGAGGGTGACGGGGGACGTCTTGTTGTAGCGGTTGACCACCACCTGCAGTCGACTGCTCGACACGCCCAGGTCGTCGCGCAGGATGCGGGTCAAGCGCGTGCCGTCTTTCAGGTGGCTCAGGCTTTGCTGCAACACAATGTAGATGCGGTCGGCCTGCTCCAGGCTGATGCCGGTGAGGTGGTCGATTTGCCGCGGCAAGTCCACCACCACCCAGTCGTAGCTACTGCGGGCCAGGCGCAACAGATTCTCCAGTTGCTCCAGGCGCACGTCCTGCTGCAGGCACAGTTCATCGGTACGCCCGCCCAGCACATGCAAGGTCGGGCTGTAGTGGCTGCAAAAGCCGCGCAAGGCGATGCTGTCCAGGGTATCGGCCTGCTGAAGCACCTCCATCGGGCTGTGTGTCGATTGCACATCCAGGCTGTGGCCGACGCTGCCGAACTGCAGGTCCAAGTCCAGCAGCAGGGTTCTGCCACCCTGGTTACTGAGCTGATGGGCCAGGTTGCAGGCCAGCATGCTGGCCCCTGAACCGCCCTTGGCATTCATGACCGCAATCAGTTTGCCTTCGTTTCCTCGCTCTGCCCGCGCCTCCATCTGCATGCGCCCAAGGGCCGCCTGCAGCTCTTCGGGTTTCACCGGCTCGGGAAGAAAGTCACGGGCGCCGGCCTGCATTGCCAGGCGCATGCCCTCGCGTTCATCCAGGGGGCCGCACACCAACAGCGGCGGGCGCTCCTTGAGTGGATGCAGCAGCAGGGCGGCCAACTCTTCGCGCCACAAATGGCTGACGTGCAGCAGCAACAGGTCCGGCATGTGGTCCAGCCCATACAGCGGGTCGGTATGGCCGTTGCTTACCAAGCGGGTGCTGACTTGCAGGTTGGGCAGGCTCTGGCTGATGGTTTTCATCTGGTTCAAGGCTGTCGCATCGCGGCCACTGATCAGCAGGCGCAGGCCTTGCCGGTCAGTCGCGGTGACGACGGGGGCTTCACGTGTGCTTAACATGGCGTGATCTCCGGTACTACGTTTGCATCGGGTTGCCTGCCGAGGCTCTCGCGCGGCATGGTTGACCTGAACACCGGCAGCACGAAGGCGCCGTTGAATCCAGGAATCAGCAAGTTGAAACTGAAGTTCGTCACCTGCAGTTGCACATAACGGATGGCGAGAAAACCGTTGGTGCTGGTGAGGTCGTCAGGGTTGGCGATCACGGCACCGTCCTTGTCCAGGTAGATCAGGTTTAGGTTGGCACTGGTCAGGTTGCCAATCAGGCTGCTCGCGCCGCTGTTGTCGGCGGCATTGAACATTGCGCGGCGCAGAATGGTAGGGTCTTTGATGTTGCACACCGCGGCCAGGCGCGCCCCCCGGCGCACCGTTTCATTCAGCGCATTGACGGTGAAGTACAACCGGCCTATTTCCAGCACGCCGAACAGCAAGGTGAACAGCACCAGGCCGGTGATGGCGAACTCGACTACATACACACCGCGCATGCGTTTGCGGTTCATCATAAGGCCCTCATCACAACGGTGGAGGTCAACGTCAGGCCCAGCGGTTTACTGCTGCCATAGAGGGCCGGCAGTGCGCTACCGATCACAGGCACGAAGGTATAGTTAATGCTCACCTGCACGTGCTCGGTACCTGCTGCAGCCACCGTGACATTTCCAGGCGTGAGCCCAGGCACGACCGAGGGGTAACCATTCGGGTTGGCAGGTACGCCGTACACCGCGACGTTTTTGGTTTTGGACAACAGTGCATCGCTCAGCTCGAGTTTGCCCTGATTGGCGTCCCACGCCTGGCTGGCGACAAAGCGCCCGGCGTCACGGCTGGCCTGCATCAGGCTGTTGTACTGGAACAGCATGCGGCCGAACTCGCCGAAGGCCAGCATCAGCAGCGCCAACAACGGCAGGGTAATCACCAGCTCAACCATTGCCAGGCCACGCTGGGCCTTTGAGGCGTTGAATCCACCGCGTCTCATAGAGCCCCCTACGAATCGGTACTGGGTGTCTGTTGGTTATCGATGTAGGTCTTGTACAACTGGATGATCTGCGGGCCGACATCATCCGTCGGCGTGGGGCCTGGCACGCCGTCGCCCTCGCACTGGCTAATGAATTGGCCGAAGATCTGGGACTCGTTGCCCTTTTGGGCTTCCGGCTGCATCACGAAGAAACAGCCAAAACCGAGCACCGGTATCGATGACGCACCGTCGTTCTTGCCCGAGCAGTCACCGATGACGATCTTCAGTACCCGCCGTTCGTGCACGCCATTGGACAGGCAGCCACCCCCAGCGCCGGCAATGCAGTTGGCCGAGTCCTGTTTCCAGTCGTTGTAGTCGTACAGGGGGCCACCGGTCGTAGACAGGTTGCCGTTGGCGGCAGTGACCGGTTGGTTGTTGTATTCGATCCTCTTCAACGTATCGTTGTAGGTCAGGGACTTGGGGTTGACCGTAACGACCAGGTCAGGTGGATAGTCAGCGGCACTGAGGCCTCCCTTGTACTCGTTGAAACGCGTATTGAGGCCTTGAGCGGACGGCCCGACGGTGTTGCCCGGCTTGGTCGTCACGTTCGATCCGATGCTGTTGCACTGATTGATGCCGCCGGCCAGGCCGTCCCGGACAGTGTTTCCGCCTGAGCCGAAATCAAGCAGTTGAAAGTTCCCTGGGCCGATCGCCGAACTGTTGTTCGCAGCGGTTTTCAATACCTGCAGATCGCCGAAGCTGTACCCCCAGAACATTCCGCCGCTGGGGTTGTTCTGTGTGGGGTTGCCGCACACCATCAGCGGGGTAAGCTCACAGGGGCTGGTTGGGCTTGGCCCGGCAGTGGCGATGGCGGCGACGCTCTTGGTCTTGTCTGCGCCATTGCCCAATGTCTGGAAAGCCCCCCAGAAAAAACCGGTCAACGGGTAGTTTGCCACCGTGACTCGCACGTAGCTGGCATTGGCCGGGCCGGGAAAGGAGAACGGCCCGTAGACACTGGATGCCAGTTCCACCTTGGCGAAGTTCGCGACATTGTTGCCAACCGCCTTGGCCAGCTCCTGGTTGCCTGTCGCGTTGGCATTGCGGCTGAGGGTGTCCAGCGCGGCGGTTTGTGCCAGGCTGGCGGCGCCGGTTGCGCCAAGCACTGTGTTGAGCGTCTTGGCCCCACTCAGCGCTGCCGCATCCACCGCATTTTGCAGGCGTGTCTTGTTCACCAGCATGTGGCTGCCGTCCAGCGCCAGGGCGGCCATCAACAGCACCGCCGCCATGGCAATCACCACCATCACAATGATCGTGCCGCGCTGACGCTGCGCAAACGCAGTGCGAGGCTGTTTGATTCGCGCGTTCATCATCACGCCCTCCCGTCTGGCCGATGTGGAACAGGATCACTTACAGCTTGGCTCTCACTTCATTGACTTCGATGCCACGAATCACGGTGACAGCGCTGCTGTTGCCAGTGCCTTGACGGCGTACCACCGGCCGGACAACCGGGGCTGGAGCCGGTGGCTGGGCCATTGCAACCGGTTGGGTGACGGCCGGGCGTGGCTGATTGTCCAGGGGGTTGCGCAGGGCCAGTTGCAGCTTGCCGGCAGCCATGCCCTTGACCAGCACTTCCGCTTCCTGTGGCGTCATTTCCAGGGTGACGGCACGGACAACCACGGGCTGGGTCTTGTCGGTGCTGGCTGTTTGGTCCACTGCCAACACCCGCAAGTCTTCCAGAATGGTTTTGGACTCGGCATCGCCACTGTTGCCGGTCTGCCGGGTTGCCAATACGTCGACCCGGTTACCTGGTAGCAAGAACCCGCCTACCCCGACCACATCGTCCACCCGTACCGAGATGGCGCGCTTGTTGGGTTCGATCAGCGATGCCAGGGTGCTGCCGCCGAGGTGCTCGGCCAGGCGCGCAGCCCGCAGGATATCGCCGCGCAGCATGGAGAAGGTGGCGATCTTGCCCACCACTTTGTCAGGGGCGTCGAAGGCATCCTCGGGTACAGCATCCTTTGGCATGCGCACCACGGCCACTTGCTGGGCTTCGACCATTTGGCCGAAGGCAATCTCTGTGGTGGCGACCACCACGCTCTGCTGGTTATCGTCTTCCTTGGCATTGAGTTTCGCGCTCAGCCAGTTGTTGGCCATCCAGGCCGCACCCAAGCCCAGGACCAGGGACAAGGCAATCAGGGGAAACGTACGAGAGCTCATGTTGGTAACTCCTTAGCCAATGAAGTCGAGCTGAACGAAGTAGTTGTGCCAGGCCCACTCCAACTCCGCTGTTGATAGCGGCCCGGCATTGCCCAGGTAACGCTGACGGTCGATTGCCATGCTCAATAGGTCACGGGGATGGCACGGTACCAGCGGCATGTTTTCCGCTTCGTAGAGTTCCTCCAGGGCATAGCGCAGCAGCTTTGGGTCATGTGGGATACCCAAGCGTTCTGTTTCCTGTATCCAGATGCGTTCGTACTCGCTGGCTTGCGGGTAGCCGAATTGAAGCTTGTAGCCAATTCGGCGCAGAAACGCCTCGTCGGCCAACTCCAGTGGATTGAGGTTGGTGGAGAACACCAGCACCAGGTCAAAGGGCAATTCGCAGTGCCGCCCGCCACCCAGGTTGAGGAAGTCGCGCTTTTCCTCCATGGGGACAATCCAGCGGTTCAGCAACTCGGCCGGCGCCATACGCTGGCGGCCCATGTCATCGATGATGAGCATTCCGTTGCTGGCCTTGAGTTGCAATGGCGCCTGGTACTGACGCGAGTCGGGGTCGTAGCGCACATCCAACTGCTCCATCGTCAACTCGCCGCCGGTGATGACCAGGGGGCGCTCACAGCACAGCAGGCGACGGTCGATGCCTTCGTTGAGCAGCAAGGTATTCTGCTGTTCGTCATCATCCTGCAGGCGACGGTGTACCTGAGGGTCGAATATTTCGATCACGGCATCGTTGATGGCGATGGCATGGGGTACCCAGATGCATTCGCTGAACAGGCGGATCAGCCGGCTGCTGACGTAGGTCTTGCCGGTACCGGCCGGCCCATAGATCATGATGGCGCGCCCGGAGTTCAAGGCCACGCCCAGTTGGTCAAGCATGCTCGGGGCCAGTACCACCGAGCTGAACGAGCGACGCATGTCGTTTGCGCCGATGCGGCCATGGTGAATGGTCTGTACCTTGAGCAGCGAACGGTAGGCACTGACCGGGAAGGGGGCTGCGCCGATATAGCCACTGCGCGCCAGGGCATCACGTGCCGCGCTGCGGCCGCGCTCAGTCAGGCCATAGCGCAAGGCCTGGTTGCCGGCCTGCCCGAGGACTTCGACGCGACCATCCTTGCGCAAGAACATCAGGATCTCTTCCAGTACCGCACCGGTCAGCGCCAGGCGCTCTACCAGCCGCGACATGTCCAGCACGCCGGCGTCGTGCAGGTGCTTGCAAACCAGATCGCCCAGCAGGTTCTCCGGCAACCCGGTTTCAAGCACCGTACGGGGTTGCGGAGCCAACCGCTGAATTGCGTTGCGTTCCTGGGGCGAAATACGGCTGTTGCTGATGGCGTACATAGGGTTCTCCTGAACTACTGGCCCAAAGGTAGCCAGAAGATGCTGGCCAAGGTGCCGAGCAATACGGCGACCGAATACGGGAACGGCTTGCCTGCCACTTCATCGGATGCTGGGGAAAAATAGGCCCTGGCTCGCAGCATCAGCCAGTAACGGCCGAAGGTTTGCTGCACCTGGCCACGCACGAAGATAATCAATACCGCGCACACGCCCCCGGCAATCAGGCTCAGTGCGGCCACCCAGAGTGCGTTTTGCGGGCTGAGAAAAGAGCCGACCATGGCCATTAGTTTGACGTCGCCGGCCGCCATGCCGCCCAACGCGTAGAGCGGCAGGAAAACGGCGAAGCCGACCAGCAGGCCCAGCACGCCATAACCTGCCCCCATTGCACCCGAGGCATACGCCTGGCTGCCCACCCCCAGGATCAAGCCCAACAACACCAAGAGGTTAGGAATGCGGTGGCGGCGAATATCGCTCGCCACCGCTATCCCGAGCAGCCCAAGCAAGAGTGCGACAGCGACTAACTGCTCTTTGCCCATGACTGCAACCCTCTAACTAGATGTCTGGAAACGTCTGTGCCTGCTGGGTTCATTACCGCTAGCAGGTTGCTTTGCCTTGGACTGCGCAACCCAGGTTGTCGATAGCGGTGTCTACGTTGGTGCCCAGGGTAACGAACGCAGCAACAGCGCCCAGCGTTATCAGTCCACCGGCCACTGCGTACTCCACAATGGTCAGGCCATCTTCGTCTTTGATGAACTTCAGTACCGAAGTTTTGATGGATTGCAGGTTCATGGTGTTCACCTCGCTCAAGTGCTTTGGTAGTAAGAGCAGTGCGTTTTCACTGCCTGGTTGAACAGTAGTCAGGCGGCGCAGAAAGGGGTTAGGAGATTTTTGCAGACTGTTAGGATTTTATTGCTGTCACAGGGCCATTATTGATGCGTGGCAGACTCGGAAGAAAAAAAAGTGGGGTGAAACATGGGGTGGAATCGATATGAGAATGGTTTCTGCTGGCGCTAACGTAAATAGAGCAAACACTTTAAAAGTGTTGTAGCACTCAGGCCAAAAACAGCCCGTTGCTGGTGATGCAGGCCAAGGTGGTACGTAATGGTCTAAGCAGGGGTTTTGATATCAGGACTTGATCTGCTTATTGGCGTAACGCTGACGATACTATTCAAGAAGGAAAAAGCATTTCGCCAACGCCTGAAAGCAGCAAAAGGGTGCATGGAGTGTTGTTTTTTGACGTTTTGCTCTTGGTGTGCGCTATTTTCGCCATTTTGTTGACGTCAAGCGTTGCTGGTTCGTTCAGGCAGAGACCCTGACAGGCTATTGGTCAGGGCACAATGACGTGTTGTTTGGGAACAGTTTTAGTTGCGAAGTTCCAATGGGTTACCTGATGGAACAGGTGTCGGGAATACTGTTGGAAGTCCGCATTGATTATCGATGAATCAGGATATTTTGCTGTTGTTGCTACTGCTGGAGTGCTAATAATGGCACCGGGCTACTCAAGGAAGGGAAGGGTTCAAGATGTGCAATGGAGCTGATGTGAAAGTGCTGAGTGCATGGCAACGGATATATGTGAAAGACGAGCGAAATTTTTGTAATAACAATTCTAACGGTATAGAGCGCGATGATGAGTCTTTATCAGAATTGGATCCATCATACTTCTGGCCCGATGGCTAAATGGCTTGGGGCGAAAGAGTGGGTTAGTCCTATGGGCAGGCTAACGCCATGAGTGTCGAGGCGGCGAGAAAGCCGTACCTTTTATGGTTCGATCTCACCCACGATCATTCGACTGAAGCGCTGATGATGCAGTTTCAGCCAACCTGCGAGTGTCGTCTGGCAGCCGGTAATTCCTTTTCCGAAAAGGACTACGAACCACAGCCGGACATGATCTGCATGCATTATGACCGTCCCGACATGCCAGGCCTCAACCTGCTGTTGGAGATCAAACGCAAGGCACCGTCCATACCGATCACCATGTTCACCGTGCAGCACTCTGAAGAGCTCGCGGTCTGGGCCATGCGCTCGCGGGTCTGGGAATACATGGTGCTTGCCCTTTCAAGCACCGAGATCAATCGTTTTCTGCATGCGTTAAGGCAACTGTGCGACGTACGTCGCCAGGCCGGGGCGAGCAACAAGGTATTGCAGATCGAGCACGGCCCATCGCTGCCGGACAGTATCCGCTTGACGGCGGAGCACCAGAAGCACCATGCCTTGCATGACGTGCAGTTGTACATTGACCAGCATTTTCGCGACAGCATCGACCAGAAAGTCCTGGCCAAGCGTTGCGGCATGACCACCTTTCGCTTCAGCCGCGTATTCAAGGAAGTGAATGGCCTGGGTTTCATGGAGTACATCCTTAGCAAGCGCATGGACTGTGCCAAGGAGCTGCTCCACAACAGCCAAATGCCCATTACCAGCATTGGCTATGAGGTTGGCTTCAAAGACCCATCCTATTTCGCCCGCGCCTTCAAGCAGTGCGCAGGATGTACGCCCAGTGAGTACCGCCAGGCGTCTCAAAGCGGCCTGAAACCAGCGCCTGTACAAGAGCCGGAAGTGGAACATGAACCGTACGACGAGCTGTCGGACGTCATCGGTAGCCTGTCGCTGAGTGCTGAGTGCTGAGTGCTGAGTGCTGAGTTGCGTTATCGCCGGCGTTGCCGGCGATAACGCTGATGGTCAGGTCACGACCCGGTAGCACGGCTCATACGCCGCTCCGCCCGGCAGTTTCATCCTGTGCTGCTCGACGAAGGCCTTCAGCAAGTGGTCCAGCGGCTGCATGATTGCCGCGTCACCGTGGATTTCATACGGGCCGTGTTCTTCGATCAGACGAATGCCTTTGTCCTTCACGTTACCCGCGACGATGCCGGAGAAGGCGCGGCGCAGGTTGGCCGCCAGTTCGTGCGGCGGTATGTCACGGCTCAGTTTCAGGTTGGCCATGTTGGCGTGGGTTGGGTCGAACGGGCGTTGGAAGCCTTCGTCGATCTGCAACAGCCAGTTGAAGTGGAAGGCGTCGTTACGTTCGCGGCGGAACTGTTTGACGGTCTTCAAGCCTTCGGTCATTTGCCGTGCCACTTGGGCTGGGTCGTCGATGATGATCTGGTAGTGACGCTGTGCCGCTTCACCCAGGGTTGCGCCGACGAACGCATGCAGTTGGTGCAGGTAGGCTTCGGCGCTCTTTGGCCCGGTGAGGATGACCGGGAATGGCAGGTCCTGGTTGTCCGGGTGCATGAGGATGCCGAGCAGGTAGAGGAACTCTTCGGCCGTGCCGGCGCCGCCCGGGAAAATGATGATGCCGTGGCCAACGCGGACGAAGGCCTCAAGGCGCTTCTCGATGTCCGGCAGGATCACCAGTTCGTTGACGATCGGGTTGGGGGCTTCCGCAGCGATGATGCCCGGCTCGGTCAGGCCCAGGTAGCGTCCGCTGTTCATGCGCTGCTTGGCATGGGCAATGGTGGCGCCTTTCATCGGGCCTTTCATCACGCCGGGGCCGCAGCCGGTGCAGATGTCCAGTTTACGCAGGCCCAGCTCGTGGCCGACCTTCTTGGTGTACTGGTATTCCTCGGTGCTGATCGAGTGGCCGCCCCAGCACACGACCATTTTCGGTTCGAGCCCAGGGCGCAGGGTGCGGGCGTTGCGCAGCAGGTGAAAGACGTAGTCGGTGATGCCCTGGGAGCTGCTCAAGTCGATGCGCAGGCTGTCCAGCTCGTTTTCGGTGTAGACGATGTCGCGCAGGGCGCTGAAGAGCATTTCGCGGGTGCTGGCAATCATTTCACCGTCGACGAAGGCGCCAGCGGGTGCGTTGATCAGCTCCAGGCGCACGCCACGGTCCTGCTGGTGGATACGAACTTCGAAATCCTGGAAGGCGTCGAGAATGGTCTTGGCGTTATCGACGTGGGCGCCGGTATTGAGGATGGCCAGTGTGCACTGGCGGAACAGTTGGTAGATGCTGCCCGAGCCGGCTTCGCTCAATTGCTGAACTTCGCGCTGGGACAGCGTTTCCAGGCTTCCTTTGGGACTTACCGACGCGTTGATTACATTTCTTGGGATCATTGTGTAATTCCTTTAAACGATGCCAACCTGCCTGGGGTGGCCTGTGGCATTCGGAGGGTTGACACCGAACGTCGCCGCACAGGGCAGGTACTTTTCAAGCGCTCGGGCGATAACGCAAACACGGCTCTCTGGTCCTCCGTCAAATGTGCGTTCAGGTTATGGCGGATACCTCGTGGGGCTGTTGCCATTAACCTGAAAGCACTGTGTGTTCAGGCGGTTACATTACTAATGCCACATTTCGCTGGGGCCTGTCTTTGAAAAAATACGTGAAAGGTGTGTCCTGGTACGCCCGTGCCGGGTACTGCCCTTGACGCTGGGGCAGGAGGCAGGTTGCGTTTGTGCTGTGCAGCCGGGCTGAGGGGGAGGGGCGTCGATTTGAGCATAGGCCGTGGAGTGAGGAACATTGCAGAAATTGCCGTGCCTTTGTTAGTGTATGAAACGTATACGTTGCATATATGGAGCCTCATCGTGGGTATCGTCAAGATTTCAGAGCAGATGCATGAAGACCTGCGTCTTGCCAGCAATGCACTGAGCCGCTCGATCAATGCGCAAGCCGAGCACTGGATGCGCATTGGCATGTTGGCCGAGCTGCACCCGGAACTGGATCACAGCGCAATCTGTCGCCTGCTGATTCGTGCCGAACAGGCGGGTGGCCTGCATTTGGGCCAGCTTTCTGCACTGGCCGCTGCTGCATCTGGCGCCCGCGTCAAAACCGCCGTGGAGGCTGGACAATGAGCAAGAAAATTACCCTCAAGACACCTGCCGAGATTGCCATGGCGCGTGTGGCCGGAACACTGGCTGCCGAGGTATTGGCGATGATTGCGCCGCACGTCAAACCGGGCGTGTCGACCAATGAGCTGGACCGCCTGTGCCATGACTACATCGTAAACGTACAGAAGGCCATACCGGCCAACGTCGGTTACCACGGCTTTCCGAAAACCATCTGTGCGTCGGTCAACCATGTGGTCTGCCACGGCATTCCCTCGGACAAGCCGCTGGAAGATGGCGATATCGTCAACATCGACATTGCAGTCATCAAGGACGGTTGGTTCGGTGATACCAGCCGCATGTATTTCGTCGGCAAGCCCCGGCCTGAAGCCGAACGTCTGGTCAGCACCACCTATGACGCAATGTACGCCGGCATTCGCGCCGTGCGCCCGGGCGCTACGCTGGGCGATGTCGGCCATGCCATCCAGCGCGTGGCCGAGCAGGCCGGCTACAGTGTCGTACGCGAGTACTGCGGGCACGGTATCGGCAAGGTCTATCACGACGAACCACAGGTACTGCACTACGGTACGCCGGGGCAGGGGCTGACGCTCAAGCCTGGCATGGTGTTCACCATCGAGCCGATGCTCAATGCCGGTAAACGGCATGTGCGCACCCTCGGCGATGGCTGGACGGTCATCACCACCGACCGCTCGCTGTCGGCGCAGTGGGAGCACATGGTTGCGGTGACCGAGAACGGCGTTGAGGTGCTGACGCCCTGGCCGGAGGGTGCACTGAGCTGACCGATCGTGCTCAGCTTCGCCCGGCACTGTGTCTGTCAGTGTGGCTGTTCTGTCTGCATCCGAGGGTTGCCAAAGCGCTTGCGGTAGGTCGAGGGTGAAACACCCACGACGGTGCGGAACGCCACACGAAAGCTTTCTACCGAAGCAAAACCACAGGCCTCGCTGATGCTGGCGATGTTCTGGCTCGTGCTCTCCAGCAGATCCCGGGCACGGGAGATGCGTTGCTGTTGTAACCAGGCTTTTGGCGCAAGGCCTGTGGTTTCCCTGAAGCGGCGCAGGAATGTGCGCTCGCTCATGGCTACCCGGCTTGCCATCTGACAGATGCTGATGGGCTCTTGCAGATGTTCCCGTGCCCACTGCAGCACACGGGTCAGTTCGTTGCGTGGCAGTGTGCTGACCGGTGTGTGAATGAACTGGGCTTGGCCGCCTGTACGCTGCGGCGCCATCACCAGGCGTCGGGCGACCGAGTTGGCTACATGGGTGCCGTGATCGCGAGCCACCAGGTGCAGGCAGGCGTCGATGCCTGCGGCACTGCCGGCTGAGGTGATCAGTTGCCCCGCATCTACGTAAAGCACATTCGGATCGACTTCAATCTTCGGAAAACGATGCGCCAGTTCATCGGCGAACTGCCAGTGGGTGGTTGCGCGTTTGCCGTCCAGCAAGCCAGTGGCGGCCAGCACGAACACGCCCGAGCAGATCGACAGTAGCCGTGCCCCGCGTCCGTGAGCCTGGCGCAAGGCTTCCAGTAGTGGCGCTGGTGGTAGGTCGTGACGGCTGCGCCAGCCTGGAACAATGATGGTCCGCGCACTGTCGAGTATCTCCAGACCTGCGTCAGCAATGATGCGAATGCCACCCATGGCATGCATGGGTCCGTCATCTACCGCGACAACCTGGTGTCGATACCATGGGATGTTCAGTTCCGGACGGGACAGCCCAAAAATCTCCACCGCGATACCGAACTCGAAGGTGCACAGCCCTTCATACGCCAGGATGGCGACAATGCCAGGTGGAGAATGCATTTGGCGAAAAGTTTCCGGTTGTTGTCGGTTTCCGCACTGTAGCCGAGTCCGTTGCCTCCCTACAATCCGTGCCCTGGAACATGCTCCGTAGCGTTGATCACCAGGGGCTTTGAGTAACGGAATTGCGTTGCATCAGGTCATCAGTTGCGCGCGGTATGACGCCTTTTTCCAGGCGTCGCTCGTTGGTGCCTGGTCCTTTCATTCAAGGAGTCGACATGAAAAGAATTGCCGTGGTTGGCTGTACCGGCGCTGTGGGCATGACGATGCTTGAGTTGCTGCAAAACACCGCTTTTGAGGTGGTGTGCATGGCGTCGTCACGCTCGGTGGGCAAGCCTCTGCAGGTTGGCCAGCAGCAGTACCGAATCGAGCCGTTTTCTGTAGCCGCCTGTGCTGCTTGTGACATTGTCTTTCTTTGTGTCTCAGGAGCGTTTGCCCTTGAGCACGGGCCGACGCTGGCAAAGGCGTCCATTGTCATCGACAACTCTTCTGCGTTTCGCTATCACGCTGAGGTCCCCTTGCTGGTGCCGCCAATCAACGGTGGGCGTTATGCCGGGGAGCGTTTGATCGCCAATCCCAATTGCTCCTCGGCCATTGCCCTGATGGTGCTTGGGCCTTTGCACCAGGCTTTTGGCTTGGAGAGCGCAATCATTTCGACCTACCAGGCGGCCAGCGGCGCAGGCCAGCCGGCGATGCTCGAGTTGCGCGAGCGGGCGCGTCGCTTCAGTGATTACGGACAAGACAACAGCAGCGAGAACTTTGCCCATAACCTGGCATTCAACGTCATACCGCAGGTCGACGTTTTTGAAGAAAACGGTTATACCCGTGAAGAGATGAAGGTGGTATGGGAGCTGCGCAAGGTGCTCAACGAACCGCAGTTAGCTATTAGCACCACGGCAGTACGAGTACCGACACTGCGCTCGCATGCCGAAAGCCTGAGCCTGAAGTTTCGCCAGCCGATCCGCTCGCTCAGTGATGTGAGGAAAATGCTGGCTGAGGCTTCCGGGGTCGAGGTGGTGGACGACCCTCTGCAGGGGCGTTACCCGATGCCGATGACGTCTACCTACAAGCACGCTGTAGAAGTGGGGCGTATTCGTTACAACCTGATCTATGGCGAATACGGCCTGGACCTGTTTATCAGTGGCGATCAGTTGTTACGTGGCGCCGCGCTGAACGCATTTGAAATCATGCAGCAGGTGATGGATTAGCGCAGCGCGCTACGCGATACCAGTATGCCCGGCAGCATCGGTGCCCAGAAACTCAGGCCGCGAAACAGCAGCGTCGCGGAGAGTGCCACCGGCAGTGCAATGCCCGCCCAATGCAGGGCACTGACCGCGCCGCCTTCAAATACGCCCAGCCCGCCGGGGGTTATGCCGATACTGCGCAACGCAGGCCTTCCTGTTCCAACGCGTGATACTGGGCATGAATCGCTAGCCGGTCGGCCTCGCTCATGGGGCGGGCCTGGGCATCGGGGCCGCTTTCATAGTGGCTGTTGAAGTACGCCAGCATCAACGGGCGGTCGCTAGGCTGGCCCAGTGGGTCGACATGCCGCTCCAGGTGGCTGACCGCTTCGGTCAAGGTGCCGGCCTTGTCGATGCACAGGACGTCCTTCGAACCCAGGTCCTGGATCGCCGAGAGGCGTATGACGATCATGTTCTTGCTCGCCATGTCAGCGCCCCTGTCATGAACCAGGTCGCAGTCAGTGTAGTTCGCGTGAACAGGGTGGCGTCCGATCAGGTGTCATAGGCAAAGGAAGCTGCGCATGGCTATGATTGAACGCCATGACAGCCTCTTTTCCGATCCGCCAACCCTGTCCACCCGGTGCCTGCGACTGTGACCGCGAACAGTTGCTGGACAGCCCTGGTGCCGATCAGCGCATCCTGCTCCTGACCCGCCAGGAGGAGAAGCGCCTGCTCGAGCGCCTGGAAAACCTTGAAAGCCTCGCTGACCTTGAGCGAATGAAGCGGCGCATGCATGAACAACTGGGCATCCGTCTGGATATTGCCCCGGGCTTCAATGAAGTGCGTACCATGCGCGGCATCGGTATTCATATCGGTGCGCAAACCGGGTTGTGCCGTAAGACTCGTCAATCGATTCCTGCCGCTATCCGCCGGGCATTGGAGCGTCGCCCCGAGATTGCCTATGAGTTGCTCAATGCCCACGACCTTCTGCGTGATGCTTGAGGTGCCCGTGGGTCACTGAATTGGCTCGGCAAGACGTGCAAGCAAAAAGCCATTCCTTTGGATATGCGGTATAAATTGTGCTCGCCGTTTCGGCAGTATCGACAGAGCTGAACATGCTGAGTCATCTGAAATCCCAAGCGCTTGGCCTGTGCAGACCCGCAAATGCGCCAGGTACGTTGCCGGACAAGCGTTTTGACAGTCTTCTACGTATTGCCCGCGGCCATTTTGGGGTTGTCGATGCCTTGTTCCTGCCTGAAGCGGTAAGTGGGTTGTGGGCGGACACGCATGAGGGCAGGGCGCTGTCAGGACTGCCTGATGTGTTTTCGCTGGGTCGATACTTTTCCGCGCATGATGAGGTGTTGGTCATCCCCGATACCGTTGCAGACGGGCGTTTTCGCAGGCCATTGCACGATACCTGCAACCGGCCGGTGCGTTTTCTGGCCGGCTGCCGGGTCATCACCCCTGCGGCAGAGTCGGTTGGTTTTTTTTGCCTGCTTAATGATGCCCCTCGGGACATGACTGAAGAGGACCAGGCATTTCTGCGCGACCTGGCCCGTTTGGCTGCCGAGATCATCGAACGTGATGGCACACAGGCCCGCCTGGAAGAAGAGGTCAACACCCTGCGTGAAGGCGAGCGCCGCATGACGCTGGCGATCGCCGGTAGCGGAACCGGTATTTGGGATCGTGACATTCAGGCCGGTGAAATCTATTACTCCGCGGGCTGGAAGGCCATTCTGGGCTATACCGATGCCGAGATTTCCAATCGTATTGAAGACAGTTACACGCGTATCCACCCGGATGACGTCGATTACGTAAGGGCTGCCATTCGCGCGCACTTTGACCAACAGACAGCAAACTACGAAGTCGAACACCGTATTCGCTGCAAGGATGGCCGCTACAAATGGATTTCCAGTCGGGGCCGGGTGGTCAGCCGCGACGCGGACGGTACACCGCTACGAATGATCGGAACCACCACTGACATTTCAGCCATCCGTGGCATGTCGGAGCGGTTGCAGCAGACGGTCGACCTGCTCACCAACCTGACCAATGAAGTGCCCGGGCTGGTCTTCCAGTACCAACGCACGCCCGCAGGCGACTCGTCGTTCTCTTATGCCAGTGCCGGTATTCAGGACATGTATGAGCTGACGCCGGAGCAGGTCGCCACCAACGATGCGCCCGTCAATCGGCTCATTCATCCCGATGACCTTCCGGGTTACCGGATGTCGTTTGATGTGTCGGCGGCAAGCCTGACACCGTGGCATTTCGAGTACCGCGTCTGGTTGCCCCGGCAAGGCTTGCGCTGGCGCCAAGGTGATGCCCGGCCTGTTCGGCTGGTGGATGGCAGCACCCTCTGGCACGGATTCATCACCGATATTACCGAGCGTAAGCGGATCGAGGCAGAGCTTCATGAGTTCGCCACCGTGGACTTTCTTACCCAACTGCCCAACCGCCGGCATTTCATGATGCAGATCGAGGCTGAGTTGATGAAGGTGCAACGTGCCCTTGACCGTCACTCAGCCGTGTTGATGTGTGACCTTGATCATTTCAAATTGATCAACGATCAATGGGGGCATGCTGTCGGCGATCAGGCGCTCAGGCATTTTGCAGCCATCGTGCGGGATCAGCTCAGCGAATGGGACCTGGTGGGCCGCGTGGGGGGTGAAGAATTCGCCGTAGTGCTGAGTGGCAAGGACATCGCACAGGCGAGCGCTTTTGCTCAGCTATTGCAGCAGCGTATTACCGAGGTCCCATTGCGGGTTGGCGACCAGCGCATCCCTCTGACCGTCAGCGTGGGGGTTTCGGCCATCATGGCCAGTGACGCCAGTGCTGATGCTGCGCTGTCGCGGAGCGATGAGGCGTTGTACCGGGCGAAGAAAAACGGCCGCAATCGTATCGAGTGCTATTGATCGATGCGCGGGTTGCACAGGTAAACGCCAGCGGCTCAGTCGTACTCGGCTTCTTCATGTTCGCCCAGCAGGCGCCGTTGCCGTGGTGTGGCCGCGTCCACGACTGCAGGGTTGAAGCGCCAGTACAGGTAGGGTGAAAACTTCTGGGCCACCATGCGTCGGCCATAATGCACCTGCAGCAGGTAGCGGGTGCGGTCGAGGGTGCGGTTGTCGCTGCCCGCGTGCCACAGCTCGCTGCGAAACATCAGCACGTCCCCGGCCTCGCACAGCACCGGCTGTGCCGGTTGGCCTTGCCACTCATTTTCACCTGCTGCCGGTGGTCGCCCGGCGCGGTGGCTTCCTGGTATTACTCGTGTGGGGCTGAGGTCGGCATCGATCGTGTCCAGGTAGAGGTGTGCGGTACAGATCTGCATTGGCAACTCGAACGCAGGGTCGGCCAGCAGGCTTTGCGGCAGGGCCATGGCCAGGTAGTCCAGGTGCAGTGCAGCGCCGATGAAGCCAGGATGGCAGCGCCAGGCAGTCTGGCCAATGATGTGACAGTCCTCGCCCAATGCTGCTTCGGCCAGTTCGATAACCCCGCTCAGGTCGAGAAACGGCAACCACAGTGGGTCGCGGTTGAACACGCATTTGTAATGTTCAAGCAGGCCGCTGTAATCCCAGTGTTGGGGCTTGAGATGATCGATTGCAGCACGCAGGGTGGCGATTTGCGCAGCGTTCAGCACGCCGGGCAGCAGTACGAAGCCGTCTCGGTGCAAGGCTGCCAGGCGGCTGGCGGTCTGTGTGGACAAGCGATCGATGGTGGCCATGGCGCGTCCCCATGTAGCGCGGAAAGTACCCCTTCATACTGGCACCCTGCGCGGTGCTGCGCCAGGCGCATCCACACTACACTGAGATGACCGTTGATTCAGAACGATGGGCGCTGTGAGCGTGGCTCGCAGGTATCGCATGGCTGTGCGAGGTTGGACACATGCACAACGCATATGAGCACAAGCGGGCTCGCGTGCTCGACCCGATAGAGCGCGTCACAGAAGTCATTTTCGGCCTGTTGATGGCAATGACCTTTACCGGAACACTCAGCGTGGCGACTGCCAGCCGTGAGGAAGAGCGCACCATGATGATTGCCGCGCTCGGCTGCAATCTCGCCTGGGGCCTTGCCGATGCTGTGATGTACTTGCTGCGGACCTTGATCGAGCGTTCGCGCAACCGCATGTTGCTTGACACCCTGCGCAAAGGTGCAGACCCCGCAACCGGGCAGGCGCTGATTGCTGAAGTGCTACCGTCGCGTCTGGCTGCTGCAGTCGGCGCGGAGGGGCTAGAGGTGCTGCGCCGACGTTTGCTCGACCAACAGGCTATCGTGCTGCCACCGCGCCTTGGCTGGGACGATTTCAAGGGTGCGTTGGGCGTCTTTCTGCTGGTGGTGTGTGCCACGTTCCCCTTGGTGGTGCCGTTCATTGTGCTTGAGCAGGCCGCCCTGGCTATCCGCCTGTCAAACGGTGTCGGTGTTGCAGTGTTGTTCATTGCAGGCTGGGTTCTGGCTCGGTACGCCGGCGCAAAACCCTGGCAGGGTGGTGTGGCAATGGCGATCACGGGCGCTTTGTTGATCGCAGCGATCATCGCGCTGGGCGGCTGATGAGCGTGGCAGGTGGCATCACGGCCCAGTTTGCGCCGGTGTTCAGCGTACTGGCTGTTCAGCCACTGGTGCAGGCCCCGCAGAGACGCTTAGACTTGTGGTTTACCGCGCAGCCATCGGCTGCGCACTCACAGGGAGGTGAATATGGCTTTTTCACACGATGAGCGCGCTGCGCTGCTGGATGTAAAGGGCGTTGGCCCCACCGTGGTCGACCGGTTGGAGCAGTTGGGTTTTAACTCGCTGGCTCAACTGAGCGAGGCCAACGCGCTGGATATCGTTACCCAGGCGGCGGCATTGGTGGGTTCCAGTTGCTGGAAGAACAGCCCGCAGGCGCGAGCGGCGATCGCAGCGGCGATAGCCCGGGCGAAGGCAGTGCAGGGCTGAGCGGTTTGCGCTGCTTGCGGGCAGGCATTGACGACGCAACGCACCTGCGCGAGGCTTGCGGCCATATTGAACAGAGGGTTCACACGATGTTGATCGACGCCACCCAGGCCACGCTGCTGGTCATCGATGTTCAGGAAAAACTCATTGGCGCGGTGACTGACCCGGCGGGCACCGTGGCCCGTACCCGCTGGTTGCTGGCTGCCACCGGTGAGCTTGGTTTGCCGGTGGTGTTCTCCGAGCAGTACCCCAAAGGCCTGGGCTCGACGCTGGCGGCACTCAAGGAGGCGGCACGCAATGCCGAGGTGGTCGAGAAGCTGCATTTTTCCTGCGTGGCCGCCAACTGCCTGCCGGCCAGCCTGCTCGCCCGTGATCAGGTCATTGTCTGCGGTATGGAGACCCATATCTGCGTACTGCAAACCGTCCTGCACTTGTGCGAGGCGGGTAAGCAGGTGTTTGTCGTCGAGGATGCCTGCGACTGCCGTAGCCCACTGAGCCAGGCTGCCGGTGTGCAGCGTATGCGTGATGCCGGGGCGCAGATCGTCACCCGTGAAATGGTGCTGTTCGAGTTGCTGGGCAGCGCCGGTCACGAGCAGTTCCGGCACATCAGTAAAACCTACCTGGTGGGCGAGCAGCCCTGAAACCGAGGCCCTTGCGTTGCAGGTGTCGCTTATCGCACCTGCCATTCTCGAGTAGGGAACGCCATGTTGTTTGTTGTCATGCTGGGGGGCAAGCACCCCGGCGCCAAGATCGAAGTCCACGATGTGGTTTTCGCTGTTGCCCCAAGCCTGGAGGCGGCTTATCCGCAATTGCGCGAGCAGTGGTTCGGCAGCCCCAAGGGCTTGCATATCGACTCCTGGCTTGAGGTTGATGGGGCTGAGGGGTATGTGTTGCACTGGTCCGACCTGCAGCCAGCTGCGGGTGATCCACGCTTGTACTTCATCAACCTTGGGGGGTATGAGCCGGGCAGTTTTGGCGAGGCTCATCGCTACCTGCTGGTGGTCGCGTGCAGTCCGGCGGAGGCCAGGCTCAAAGGCAAATTGCAGATGGCCCGAGACTGGCTCAAGCCGCATACCGATGCCGTGCTGGATGTCGATGACTGTATTGCGATTGATCAGGTGGGGGGACGCTACGTGCAGTTGGTCGCGGGCGAACATGCACCCATTGCGCAGTTCAGCGATTACATCATTCTCTCCTGACGTGCCTGTGAGGTATGGCTGTGGCCTATTGATCTGAATTAGAGTGCGCGTTTTTCCACCCTCGATTTCTACAGGATGTTCCGATGAACACGCGTGCCCTCGTTCCCTTTTGCTCGACCCTGGCGTTGAGCAGCGTTGCGCTGTTGGCCCAGGCACAGGCCCAGGCAACGGTGGCTCAGGTCTTCAATGGCGAGATGCTGGGCAGCAGCCTGGGCTATTTTGAATCGGTTGCAGGTGTTGCCCAGGCTTCGGATGGCGATACCCACAGCTACCGCGTGCAAGGGTGCGAGGTTACCGCAACGGCAGCGGGCGGGAAGGTCAGTGCATTGCGCCTGGCGTTGTCGCCTACCTGCAAGGCTGACTTGAGCCGCTTTATCGGCACTTTTGCTCCGCCGAGCAATGAGCCGCTGACGTTCGGTGCGCTTAACCGCTCTACAGGTGGCCCGATGGCGTTCTATGCAGACTGTCTGGACCTGTGTGGTAACGCCTATGATCCGTCGGTGTATGCCCTTTGGGAGGGGCCACATGCGGTCAACTTCACGCAAGTGATGCTAGAAGTGGTATTGGCGGGTGATCAGGCGGTCAACGCGGCCTACAACTGGCGTGACGCGATCAGCAAGGCCAAGGGGGACGACTTCGTGGTCGATACCCGCTTCAACTGCGAGCGTACGTTCGACCCGGCGGCGATGCATCATTTCCAGGGTGTGGAGGTGACGGCCGTGACCATTGGTAGTGGGCTGAGCACGCCCGGCTGCTGAAACCACGGCGGTATCCTTGCGGGTGGTCCATGACTTCACTTCGATTGCTGTTGTGCCTTGCTGTGTTGCTCGTGCTGGCCGGTTGCGCCTCACCGCGCACCACCCAGCCTGCCAGCCCTGCCGAGTTGCGGGCTCAGATCGCTCGCCTGTTGCCGGCCAACCTCGCCGATCGCCAGGGTTGGGCGAAGGATATTCAAGTTGCCTTTACCCACCAGGGCATTGCCGCAACCCGCGACAACCTGTGTGCTGCGCTGGCGGTCACTGAACAGGAATCCACCTTCCAGGCCGACCCCAGCGTGCCAGGTCTGGGGCGCATCGCCCGTGAAGAAATCGACCGTCGTGCCGCCAGGCTGCATGTCCCGCAGTTTCTGGTCAATGCGGCGCTCAATACCCGTTCACCGAGTGGCAAGAGCTACAGCGAGCGCCTGGAAACGGTGCGCAGCGAGCGGCAGTTGAGTGCAATCTTCGATGACCTGATCAGCACCGTGCCCATGGGGCGCACACTGCTTGGCGGTCTCAATCCGGTGCGCACCGGCGGGCCGATGCAGGTGAGCATCGCCTTTGCCGAACGCCATGCCAAGGGTTACCCCTACACGTACACCGGCACGATCCGACAGGAAGTGTTCAGTCGCCGTGGTGGGCTGTATTTCGGGATTGCTCATTTGCTCGCTTATCCGGCGAACTATGATCGGCAACTGTACCGTTTCGCTGATTTCAATGCCGGTTGGTACGCCAGCCGCAATGCGGCGTTTCAGCATGCCGTCAGCCGGGCATCAGGTGTCAGTCTGGCGCTTGATGGCGACCTGATCGCCCCGGGTGCGATTCTGCCGGGAGCGACAGAGCGGGCCGTGAGGCAGTTGGGTGATGCGCTGGACATGCGCAACCCAGCGATCCGCAGTCAGTTGGAGGAAGGCGACAGCCTGGCATTTGAAAGTACTCGTCTTTATCGACGCGTGTATGCCCTTGCCGAGCAGCACGAGGGCAAGCCACTACCCCGTGCGCTGTTGCCGGGGATTGTGCTGGAAAGCCCGAAGATTACCCGCACGCTGACCACCGCCTGGTTTGCCAATCGGGTCGAGGCGCGTTACCAGCGTTGCATGCAGCGTGGTTAGGGGATCGCTGCCAGTGTTAGTGGGGGTAAAGCAGGGCGGGTTAAAGGTTTGACCCGTGCGGTCGATAAGCGGGCTAACGCAAATACCATCAGGACGATAAGCACATGGTCGGAATCAATACGCTGGCGGCCGGCATCAGCATCAACGGCAGCCCAAGTGCAACCAATGTCAACGGCGTCAGTATCAATGGCGCGGCGCCTGCCGAGGCGACAGCTACAAGCGGCGTCAAGGCCGACCTTTCCCAGGTGCGGGAGAATGGCGAGGCCAAGGCCAGTGGTGCCAGCACAAGCGACAGTGAGCCAGCACACATCAAGCAGTTGCGTGAGCAGATAGAGCGGCTACAAAAGCAGTTGGCCGAACAGCAGAAGCAATTGCAGAAAGCGATGGCCAGTAAGCAGGAGGAGACAGCCAAGGCGGCTGCGGTGATGGCCGCCCAAAGCGCCGTTTCAAGCACCATGGCCGCTATTCAGGTCGCGACCAGTGCCTTGCTCGAAGCCCTGACCACCAGCGGAGGCAGCAGTTCGGGTTCGCTGGTCAGTACCAGCGCCTGATACTGGCCTTGGGGCCTGCCATGTACAACACCAGGCAGGCCCTGTAACCCTTCAGTCGGCGACTGGCCGGTTCTGGGTCCGCTCTGACTTGTAGCGCATCGCCACGGCTGGCGCTGCGCTTGCCTTGCCGGTTTCCATCCACTGGCGCAGGCGGCTGGCGTCGGCAAAGTGGGTGTATTTGCCAAAGGCGTCGAGAATGACCATGGCCACTTGCCGGTCAGCCATGCGCGTCAGCAGCACCAGGCAATGCCCCGCCTCATTGGTGAAGCCGGTCTTGGTCAGCTTGATGTCCCAATCACTCTTGTTGACCAAGTGGTCGGTGTTACGAAAGCCCAAGGTGTATTTGGGTTTGCGGAACGCCACGGTCTTCTCGCGTGTGGTGCTCAACTCGCTCAGCATCGGGTAGTTGCGCGCGGCCAGCAGCAGCTTGCTCAGGTCGCGTGCGGTCGACACGTTGTACATCGACAACCCGGTCGGTTCGACATACCGCGTGTGGGTCATGCCCAGTGCGCGGGCTTTGCTGTTCATGGCCTTGATGAACGCATCGTAGCCGCCGGGGTAGTGGTGCGCCAAGGTTGCCGCCGCGCGGTTTTCCGAGGACATCAGGGTAATGAGCAGCATCTCTCGACGGTTCAGCTCACTGCCGAGTTTGACCCTGGAAAAGACGCCCTTCATTTCCTTGGTCTGCGCAATCGTGACGGGGATCACCTCGTCCATGCGCTGCTTGGCGTCGAGGACTACCATCGCGGTCATCAACTTGGTGACCGATGCGATCGGTCGCACGACGTCGGCCTTGTTGGCGTACAGCACCTGGTTGGTCTGCACGTCGATCAACAGAGCACTGCCGGATGCCAGGCGCAGCTTGGAAGGGTCACGTTGAACTTGCGCGGGTGGTTGGGCAACAGCATTCGACGAGACTGCGGCGGTACCTGTGAGCAATAGCAGCAGACTTAAAATCGAAAGAGAGGTTTTCACGTTGGCGCTCACTAAATGTTGGTATGTCGTTGGCTGTGCAAAGGTTTTCGGTAAAAAACCGTTACATTTTAGGAGTATGGCTCAGGGGCTGTCGATTGCCCCGGAATCATTAGGCCAAAAATGAAACAAATTTAACCTTGTCCCATGCGTGTACCTATCAGCCGCGTCTCCAGCTTCCCGACTTCCGACCAACCTGCTGATGAGCTGAGTCAGCGTGCGTAGGTAGAGCGTAGTACGGGGGCAGGCGATCTGAATGGTTTGGCGACATGAGGCACGTTGCCTGTTCACGCTTGGCATACTGTGCCTTCAGCGCATTTCAGGAGATCCGCATGACCCCCAGTAAAGACACCGTCTTGTGCATGTCTCTGGCAGGCCGTCCTGGCACCTTTGGCGTACGTTTTCACAACCACCTGTATCAGCAGTTGGGGCTGGATTATTACTACAAGGCCATGACCACCACCGATCTGCCCGCAGCCATCGGCGGGATCCGTGCCCTGGGCATTCGCGGTTGCGGTGTGTCGATGCCCTACAAGGAGGCCTGTATTGCCTTGATCGACGAGCTGGACCCATCGGCTGCGGCCATTGACTCAGTCAACACCCTGGTCAATACGGCTGGGCACCTGAAAGGCTACAACACCGACTATCTGGCAGTACGCCAACTGCTGGCGCGCCATCGTCTGGACCCGGACATGAGCTTTGCCTTGCGTGGCAGTGGGGGCATGGCCAAAGCTGTGGCCTGCGCGTTGCGTGATGCCGGCTTCGTCAATGGCACCCTGGTCGCGCGCAACGAAGCAGCGGGGCGGCGACTGGCGCAGGTGTGCGGGTATGGCTGGCAAGCAGAGCTTGGTAACCTGCGTGCACAGTTGCTGGTCAATGTGACGCCGATTGGCATGGCCGGTGGCGATGAGGCGGATCAGTTGGCGTTCGCGCCCGAGGCGATAGCGGCTGCACAGTGGGTGTTCGATGTGGTGGCGATGCCGGAGCAGACACCGTTGATCGTGCAGGCACAGGCGCTGGGCAAGCCGGTGATCACTGGTCTGGACGTGATTGCGCTGCAAGCACTGGAACAGTTCGTGCTGTACACCGGGGTAAGGCCAACGGACGAGCAGGTCGCCGCGGCAGTGGCGTACGCACGAATGCCATCGCCAGTGTTGGCGGCGCCTGCAGCGTTGTAGGCGTATTGTCGGGAGCCTGCCGTTGTCGGCCCGGCCACCCAGGCCGTGTGTGTTACTCCAGCTGCGCCAGGCGCTCTTCCAGCGCGGCGATACGGGCTTCCAGCGCTTCGATACGTTCCAGCGACACCGCGCTGGCGGTCGAGCGTTCCGGCCCTTGCTGCCGTGCTGCGAGGATGGCTTCGATGTCTTCCGGATCGCCGAATGCATGGGTGTACCGGTCTTCCCGCTGGCCGGCCTGGCGCGGCAGGTGCAGCGCAAAACCGCGTGCAATCAGGCGTTCAAGTTGATGCACGACCTGCTCGGCATCGTCAAAGTCGTGCATGCGGTTGCTGCGGGTCAGCAGCTCGTTGACGGTCTGCGGGCCGCGCAGAAACATCAGGCCAAGCAACGTCACTTGTGCCGGAACCAGCTCCAGGGCCTTGTCGATACGGTGTTCCCAGCGGTCGGCGCGGCTGCCCATCTGCAGGCGGGTCATGCCTTGGCTTTCCAGGGCGCGCAGGCTCTGGCCGACTTGGCCTTGACTCAGGTTCATCACCGGCTCACGGCTGGTTTTCTGGTTGCAGGCCAGCACCAGGGCGTTGAGGGTCAGTGGGTAGGTTTCGGGGTTGGTGGCCTGTTTCTCGATCAGCGAGCCGAGAATACGGACTTCGGTGCTGGTGAAGCGGGCAGGGGAAGCGGTTTCGTGTTCGGCGGACATGGCCCTGTCTCTATTCGAGGAAAGGCTCTAGCCTAGGTGCGGTTGACGGTAAAACACAAGCAGCCGGTGCCCGGGCACCGGCTGCAGGGGCATGGTCAGGCGCGAGCGGCTTGACGCTCTTTGGCCTGGCAGGCTGCGGCGGTGAAGAGTACGTCGGTGGAGGAGTTCAGCGCAGTTTCTGCCGAATCCTGCAGTACCCCGATGATGAAACCAACTGCCACCACTTGCATGGCGATTTCGCTGGGGATGCCGAACAGGCTGCAGGCCAGCGGGATCAGCAGCAGCGAGCCGCCAGCCACGCCGGAGGCGCCGCAGGCGCACACCGCTGCCACCACGCTGAGCAGTACGGCGGTCGGCAGGTCTACGGTGATGCCCAAGGTATTTACCGCTGCCAGGGTCAGGACGGTAATGGTGATGGCGGCACCGGCCATGTTGATGGTTGCACCCAGAGGGATCGATACCGAGTAGGTGTCTTCATGCAGGCCGAGCTTGTTGCTCAACGCCAGGTTGACCGGGATGTTGGCGGCCGAGCTACGGGTGAAGAAGGCGGTGATGCCGCTTTCACGCAGGCACATGAACACCAGTGGGAACGGGTTGCGACGGATTTTCCAGAACACGATCAGCGGGTTGACCACCAGCGCGACAAACAGCATGCAGCCGATCAGGACGGTCAGCAGGTGCAGGTAGCCGATCAGGGCATCAAGGCCGGACTCTGCCAGGGTCGAGGCGACCAGGCCAAAGATACCCAGTGGCGCAAAACGAATGACGACTCGTACGATCACGGTCACGCCGTTGGACAGGTCTTCCAGCACGGTTCGGGTCGTCTGGCCAGCATGGCGGATGGCAATGCCAAGGCCGATGGCCCACGCCAGGATACCGATGAAGTTGGCGTTCATCAGGGCTTTGACCGGGTTGTCTACGGCGCTCAGCACCAGGCTCTGCAGGACCTCACCAATGCCACCCGGAGCACTCAGCGAGGCCTCGGAGGTACTCAGCGCCAGGTGGGAAGGGAAGGCCATGCTGGCAACTACCGCCACCACCGCAGCCGCAAAGGTGCCCAGCAGGTACAGCACCAGAATTGGACGGATATGGGTTTCCTGACCATGGCGATGGTTGGCGATAGACGCCATGACCAGAATGAACACCAGAATGGGGGCGACAGCCTTCAGCGCGGAGACGAAGACCTTGCCAATAAAGGACAGGTTTGCTGCGGTTTCGGGTGAGATCAACGCGAGGGCGATACCAGCAATCAGGCCAACCAGGATCTGTAGCACCAGGCTGGTTCTATTCAACAGGTTTAGAACGGGGGTCATGGCAGGTGTTTCTCTGTCTTGTTCAAGGGTTTCGGCAGTGCCGAAACGTGGCGCATTGACGGCGTCTGGATGGCAGGGCCGCGAAAAAGGGCGCGACTTTAGCACAGTGTGCAGGCGAGGGTCGCTGCACGGTGTCGGAGCGTGGTGCGGGCGTGTAGTATGCCCGCCCTTTTGGCGCGGCTGCGGCCGCGTGCTTTCTGCGTTGGAGTGTGGATGTTATTGCCTATCCTGTTGCTGGCTGCGGCCGGCTTCACTGTATTGACCACGGAATTCATTATCGTCGGGCTGCTGCCGGGCATTGCGCGTGACCTGCAGGTCAGCGTCTCCCAGGCGGGGCTGCTGGTGACCTTGTTCGCATTCACCGTGGCCTGTTGCGGGCCGTTTCTCACCGCGTGGTGCGCGCGCTTCGATCGAAAACGACTGTTTATCGGAATTTTGCTGGTGTTTGCGGCCTCCAATGCGCTGGCGGCGGTGGCTTCGAACATTTATGTAATGGGCCTGGCTCGGTTGATCCCGGCGCTCGGGTTGCCGGTGTTCTGGGCATTGGCCAGTGAAACGGCGGTGGACATCGTCGGCCCGGCTTACGCTGGACGCGCCATTGCCAAGATCAGCTTTGGTGTGGTGTGTGCGACGGTGTTTGGCATCCCGGTCGGCACCTTGATTGGCGACGCCCTGGGATGGCGGGCGGCTTTTGCGGTGCTGGCCGTGCTGGCGCTGGCCAAGGCGTTGTTGTTGTACGGCTACCTGCCACGCACCCCGCGTCAGACGCCAGCCTCGTCACTGCTCGGGCAATTTGGCATCTTGCGCAGCCGTTTGTTGCAGGGGCATGTGCTGTTGTCGGTGCTGGTGTTCAGCGGCATGTTCACGGCGTATACCTACCTGGCCGATATGCTTGAGCGCTTGGCCGGCTTCGATGGCAGCAGGGTGGGTTGGTACCTGATGGGGTTTGGTGCGGTCGGTTTGGTCGGCAACAGTCTGGGCGGTCGTGCCGTGGACCGTCATCCTCTGCTGGCGTCCAGTGGCTTCTGCGCCGTGATGGTCATAGGCTTGGTGGCGGTGGTGCCGAGCATGCAGTCCACGGTGGGCCTGATGTTGGCGTTGGCCATTTGGGGGGCGACCCAGGCCGCGCTGTTTCTGGTTTCCCACGTGCGCCTGATCAAGGCCGCCCCCAAGGCGCCGGCGTTTGCGGCTTCTCTCAATATTGCCGGGGCCAATCTTGGCATCGGCCTGGGGGCGATCATTGGCGGTTGGGTCATTGATACCCTGGGCTTGGCCCGCCTGGGATTGTCTGCCGCTGTGTTGATCACGTCGTCGGTGATCCTGGGGCTGTGGTTGATGAGCGCGCGGTTCCGGCCAGAGGCCAGTTGAACAGCTCGCGTCGGGCGCCTTCGGTGATGGCAAGTATGCCGGGGTGTTTGACCTTGCGTTCCACCGAGATGGCATAGAACGACTCGATCACGGCATCCGTCTGGCCGATCAGCTCGACGCCGTACTGTCGACAGACCTCGTCGGCGATGACGCTGGGGGCGATGAATATTCCGCTGCCTGACTGCCCGAAGGCTTGCATCAAGGCGCTGTCATCGAAGTCACCGATGATCCGTGGTTGCACATTCTGTTCGGCAAACCAGCGCAGCAAGCGGCTGCGTACCACGGTTTCCTGCCCGGGTATCAGCAGTGGCGCATGTTGTAGCCCTTGAGGAAAGTTGGCCCCGTAGCGCGCGGCCAACGTGGCGGTGGCAAAGAAGCTGATGCCGCATTCTCCCAGCTTCTGGCTGTAGCCTTTGATGTCCAGGTGGCTGGGCATTGGGCTGTCGGAGATGACCAGGTCCAGGCGCTGAATCGCCAGGTCGGCAAGCAGGCGCTCCAGCTTGTCTTCGCGGCAACTGATGCGCAGTGGGTCGCTCATTTCCATGGTGGGGGCAATCAGCCGGTAAACGATGGACTTTGGCACCACATCCGCGACGCCAACCCGAAACAGGATCTGCTTTTCTTCTGGCTGTGTACGCAGCAGGGCCTCAAGTTCGCCGCCGATCTGAAACATGGGCTCGGCATAGCTCAGGGCCTGGCGACCGGTTTCGGTCAGTTCCAGTTGACGGCCTACGCGGCGAAACAGCTCTACCCCATAGGTTTGTTCCAGCAGGCTGATCTGTCCGCTGATGGTTTGCGGGGTCAGGTTCAGTTGCTCGCAGGCGCGCACAATGCTGCCGGTTTTGGCCACGACCCAGAAGTAGTGCAGCTGCCTGTAGTTGAGCATGAGGGCTCTCACTTCGTAAAAACCGAAGTATAACCCTTAAAAAAACGAATTTTCCTGATGTATCTCGGTCTTTAGAATGCATTGCTATCTAAAGCGCCGGCTTCAGGGCTGGCCGTTACAAGAGGAAAAAACATGCTTCACTTCAAATCGATTGGTACGCCGTTGGTGCTGGTGCTGGCGTTGTTTGCCATCAGCGGCTGTGAACAGGCAGAAAAGTCCGCCCAGCAGGTGCTCAATCAGGCCGCACAGTCGGCCAAGGAAGCCATCGACAAGACCAATGAAGCGGCTCAACAAGCCTTGAGCGAAGCCACAGGTTCGCAGGCAGAGAAGAAGCCTTCTGACACCGAGCGCGATGACAGCACTCAAGACATCTGATTCAACCAATCCCCCCGTTCAGGACTGATTCATGGAATACCTGTTAGAACTTGCTGCAAGCCCTACCGCCTGGGTCGCCCTGGCCACCTTGGTGGCCATGGAGATTGTCCTGGGTATCGATAACCTGATCTTCATTTCCATCCTGACCAACAAACTGCCTGAACAGTACCGCTCCAAGGCGCGGCGCGTGGGTATCAGCATGGCGCTGGTGATGCGTCTGGCGCTGCTCAGTACCGTTGCCTGGATCGTCCAGTTGACTGAACCGGTGGTTGACGTGTTTGGCCAGAGTTTCTCCTGGAAAGACATGATTCTGATCGCGGGTGGCCTGTTCCTGTTGTGGAAAGCAACCACTGAAATTCACCACAGTGTTGATCCCGTGGCACAGGAAGACGCCAAGGCCTCGTCGACCATTACCCTTGGCTTTGCTGCTGCGATTGGCCAGATCCTGTTGCTGGATATCGTCTTCTCGATCGACAGCATCATCACTGCTGTGGGCATGACCGAGCACTTGCCGATCATGATCATCGCCGTTATCAGTGCCGTGGTGGTGATGATGGTAGCCGCTGATCCACTGGCGCGCTTCATCAACGACAACCCGACCGTCGTGATGCTGGCCCTGGGCTTCCTGATCATGATCGGTATGACCCTGATCGCTGAAGGCTTCGGTGTCCACGTGCCAAAAGGTTACGTTTACGCGGCCATGGCGTTCTCGACGGCGATCGAAGTGCTTAACATTCTGTCGCGACGTGCTCGCATGAAGCGTGAAGAAATCTCGGCCTGATTACTGATTCAGGCGTGACGGCCGGCGCCGGGGTAACCCGGGCCGGCCGTTGTCGTTTCTGTGGGGCTGAGTCAGTGTGCGTGGGCGTGTCGGCGCTGGCGATGAGGCACGCCTGCCGTCATATCCCGGGGTTGCAGGTGAGGGTGATGGTGGCGACGCGTGATGCGCAGTACGCCCCAGAGCATTGCGGCCGCGACGCTCAGCCAAGCGCCGATCAACATGAAAATCGCCAGTGTCAGGCTCATGTGTGCCTCCTTTAAGCCGAGCAGGCTCTTGCGCCTGCCTCATGCAACAGTCTAGCTGTTGTTACATGGCAAGCCATTGACCTATGGTCTAGCACCTTGGTCTGCTTTGTTCTAAGCCGTAGGCGGGCTATACCGCGAAGCGCTGCCGGCCTATGATCGCAGCCGAGGCCGGGCGCTGCCTGCCGGGCACCAGAACAAGCGAGAGTCCATGCCTGTATTTCCCATCGCATCCCGTCGTCTGTTTGCGGCTGTGGCCGTAACCCTGAGCCTGGCCGGTTGTGCCAGCCCATTCTCGTCTCAGCTCAATGGCATGGCGCAGCGGGTTGAGTTGAGCGGTGTGCCATATTTCCGTGGCAATGCGAACCAGAGTGCCTCAATGGCCTTGGCGGCGATATTGTCTCAACAGGGTGTGCGGATCACGCCAGGTCTGCTTGATGGCCCCCTGCATTTGCCGCAAGACGTCGACAAGCTACCGGAGTCAATGCCGGCTGTAGCGCGTGAGTACGGGATGATGGTTTACCCACTGGACCGTCAGTTGCCGGCGCTGCTAACGCAGGTTGCTGCAGGTAATCCGGTATTGCTGCGTTACAGTGAGGGGACAGCGCTGTGGGGCGAGCCGCGGTATGCCTTGCTGGTCGGTTACGACCGCTACAAGGAACGCGTGTTGCTGCGCTCGGGCAATAATCGGCGCTTGCTGATGGGCTTCGACAGCTTCAATGCTGCCTGGCAGAAGGAGGGGGCCTGGGCTGTGCTGGTACAGCAACCTGGGCAGTTGCCGGCGCAGGTAGACCGGCAGCGCTGGCTCAAGGCAGCCAATGATCTGGCCCAGGCAGGCCAGGAACAGGCTGCCCGCCAAGCCGTCAAGGCCATTGGCCCGTGACGGCTTGAGCGGTAGGCGTTAAACGCCGAGGCGGTCGCGCAGGCTGTAGTACCAGGCACCGATGGCGCTGAACGGTACACGCAGCAATTGCCCGCCTGGGAACGGATAGTGCGGCAGCTCGGCAAACGCATCAAAGCGTTCTGCCTGGCCGCGCAGCGCTTCGGCCAGCACCTTGCCTGCCAGATGGGTGTAGGTCACACCGTGACCACTGCAGCCCTGCGAATAGTAGATGTTGTCGCCAAGACGGCCGACCTGAGGCAGGCGCGACAGGGTCAGCAGGAAGTTGCCGGTCCAGGCGTAGTCGATCTTCACGTCCTTGAGCTGCGGGAAAGCCTTGAGCATTTTCGGGCGAATGATCGCTTCGATATTGGCCGGGTCGCGTGCGCCATACACCACGCCACCGCCGAAGATCAGGCGCTTGTCAGAGGTCAGGCGGTAGTAGTCGAGCAGGTAGTTGCAGTCTTCAACGCAGTAGTCCTGTGGCAGCAGCGAATGTGCCAGGTCGGCATCCAGAGGCTCGGTGGTGATCACCTGGGTGCCGCATGGCATCGATTTTGCGGCCAGCTCCGGCACCAGGTTACCCAGGTAGGCATTGCCGGCGACAATCACGAACTTGGTGCGGACTTTACCCTGAGGGGTGTGTACCACGGGGTTGGCACCGCGTTCGATGCGCACGGCAGGCGACTGTTCATAGATCTTGCCGCCGAGGGATTCAACCGCGGCAGCTTCGCCCAGCGCCAGGTTCAGCGGATGGATGTGCCCGCCGCTCATGTCGAGCATGCCGCCGATGTAGCTGTCGCAACCGACGACTTCACGGATGCGGCGCTGGTCCATCAGTTCCAGCTGATTATGGCCAAAACGTTCCCACAGGCGTTTCTGTGATTCCAGGTGGCCCATTTGCTTGGAGGTCAGGGCGGCGAAAACGCCACCGTCTTTCAGATCGCACTGAATGTTGTATTTGGCGACGCGCTCACGAATGATCCGGCCGCCTTCAAACGCCATCTGCCCTAGCAGTTGTGCCTGTTTGGGGCCGACAGTGCGTTCAATGACGTCGATGTCGCGGCTGTAGCTGTTGACGATTTGCCCGCCGTTGCGACCAGAGGCACCGTAGCCGACTTTTGCAGCTTCCAGGACAGCAACCTTGAAACCGTTTTCAAGCAGGAACAGTGCGCTGGACAGACCGGTGTAGCCGGCGCCGATCACGCAGACATCGACATCAATTTCTTCCTGCAAAGCTGGGCGCTGCGGAACAGGATTGGCCGATGCGGCGTAGTAGGACTGAGGGTAGGGGGTGTGCGCCATGGGGGTGGACCTCTGTTTTATATTTTTTACGTATGAGCTGATCCTATCAACAATAATTAACACCCGCTAGCGGGGTGTTTAAAATTCTGAAAACGACCAACCCACAAATATTTTTAATATTCAGTGAGTTAGCGCGAAAAAAAGAGTTGACACCATTCGTCAATTCCGTAGAATGCCGCCTCACAGCAGGCACATAGCTCAGTTGGTTAGAGCACCACCTTGACATGGTGGGGGTCGTTGGTTCGAGTCCAATTGTGCCTACCAAATCAGACCGCTCCTGTTGGCGGCAGCAAAAAAGGCGATCCGAAAGGGTCGCCTTTTTTGTTTGGGGCGATTTTTTGCGTGTTCAGGGCATGCAGCAAAAGTTTGATTTATTTGCATATTTCTATTTACGGGTTGTAAAAACCTGAGTAGAATGCGCACCACAGCAGGCACATAGCTCAGTTGGTTAGAGCACCACCTTGACATGGTGGGGGTCGTTGGTTCGAGTCCAATTGTGCCTACCAAATTAAATCCACTCTAGGGTGGTGGCGAAAAGGGCGATCCGAAAGGGTCGCCCTTTTTGTTGTGCGCCAGGCATGGCGCGTTGCGCGTTAGCGCAACCCGTTTGGCTGTGGTGGCTGAATGGGTGACTTGGA
>NZ_PJQQ01000114.1:0-424 GCF_002858665.1 Pseudomonas sp. FFUP_PS_473 | reverse complement strand
TGTGCGCCAGGCATGGCGCGTTGCGCGTTAGCGCAACCCGTTTGGCTGTGGTGGCTGAATGGGTGACTTGGAGGTGAAAGTCCTCTACATACCCGGCAAGGGGAAGTGTTAGCCAGAGGCAAGGGTGTCGCGGGTGACTGCGAATCTGAAGGAAGCCCGAGGCAAAATGCTGGCCTGACGTACAGGAAGCGGATAGAGGCGGCGCAGCGGGGTGAGAAGGCAACAATCTTCAAAGCCCGATACTTGCACGGAACGCTGCGACGTAAATCCGACAGGCATAAGCAGGAAGGTCGCGCGAATTACCCTGGGAGATCTGCGCGTTTGCCATTGTGCTACCGAGCGTCGAGAGGCGACGGGATGAGCGTGCAGAAGTCAGCCGAAGCCGTAGTAAGTGGCGGTTAACCGCGCCACCAAGGGCCGAACA
>NZ_PJQQ01000113.1:0-452 GCF_002858665.1 Pseudomonas sp. FFUP_PS_473 | reverse complement strand
GGCGGCCCCCCTGTTTTTGCAGAGGGTGGCGTCCTCCCCGTTCAGCACGGTCAAAGTAGGAATGGCAAACATGCGTGCGTAATTCCCCTGCTCAGGAACCTCTAGTTATTACGTATCGCCAGTGCCGTTATTGAACACCTGAAATATCCTTGTAGAATATATTAGGTCTCTTTATTAGGTATCGGAATGCACGTCCATTATCTGCACCGTTTTGTGTTGATGCAGCGTGTCCAGGACGCAGTCATCGATGGCTATGACCGTTACCAACAGATCGCCTGCAGCCCCGACAAGGCAGCGCAGCTCGCACGGCAGTTCGCAGCGCGATACGAGACCGAGATCAGCAAACAATCGCGCTGGCGACGCAAGCGCAGCGGCCTGGCCTGTGCGAAGTTTTTGTCGCTCAAGGAAGCGACGCTCACTGAGGTACATGCGTTGTTGATGGTGACGAGTGA
>NZ_PJQQ01000112.1:0-452 GCF_002858665.1 Pseudomonas sp. FFUP_PS_473 | reverse complement strand
TCACTCGTCACCATCAACAACGCATGTACCTCAGTGAGCGTCGCTTCCTTGAGCGACAAAAACTTCGCACAGGCCAGACCACTGCGCTTTCGTCGCCAGCGCGATTGTTTGCTGATCTCGGTCTCGTATCGCGCCGCGAACTGCCGTGCGAGCTGCGCTGCCTTGTCGGGGCTGCAAGCGATCTGTTGGTAACGGTCATAGCCATCGATGACCGCGTCCTGGACACGCTGCATCAACACAAAACGGTGCAGATAATGGACGTGCATGCCGATACCTAATAAAGAGACCTAATATATTCTACAAGGATATTTCAGGTGTTCAATGACGGCACTGGCGATACGTAATAACTAGAGGTTCCTGAGCTGGGGAGTTACACACGCATGTTTGCCATTCCTACTTTGACCGTGCTGAACGGGGAGGACGCCACCCTCTGCAAAAACAGGGGGGCCGCC
>NZ_PJQQ01000111.1:0-460 GCF_002858665.1 Pseudomonas sp. FFUP_PS_473 | reverse complement strand
CGATTGGCGAACAGATAGGCGCAGTGCGGCTTCGCCGCACCGAACACCGCCACCACGCGGGCCAACGCGGTTTCAGTGCCCGCGCGCATATCCATGGGTTCGGTGGCGAGCCAGATACTATCGATACGGATCACTGGGCGAGCCCCCGGACAAAGCGGGCGCATCCTTCAGGATCGGAAGCTGGCCATTTCACTGTGATCGATTGCTCGCCCAGCGGTAGCTCGATAATCACAGCTGGTTCAACTGGTCGTTTTGGCGTAACTCTCGCAGGAACGAACGCCGGCAACGCCGCTGGCAGTTGATCTCGATAAAGCGGTAGCCACTTGCGAATGACGTTGGCATTGATGCCGTGGCGGATGGCAACGCTGGAAACGGTCGCACCGGGTTGCAGGCACTCCTGAACAACCTGGGCCTTGAACGGTTTGGGGTAAGAGCTTCGTTGGCGCATGGAAATCCCGGC
>NZ_PJQQ01000110.1:0-505 GCF_002858665.1 Pseudomonas sp. FFUP_PS_473 | reverse complement strand
CGCTGACGACTCATGGCACCTCCTATTTGGGCCTCATTATGAGGCTTGGAGGTGTCTACGAAACCAGGGGCGATTCAAAATCCTCAGTTCGAGGATGGCGTATATGCAGAGCTTATGCGCCTTCTGCAGCCGCCATTTCATTACGCCAATGAAGGAAAACCCATCCTCTACACAAAGCCACAGGCGCGGCTATCTGAGAGTGTTGAAGGCGCCAGGGCCAAGGTGTGCGGAGTTGCAGGGTCGGGCAAAACCTCCGTATTGGCGAAGCGCGCGGTGAGCGCGCATAAACGCCACGGCGAGCCTGTGTTGATACTCACCTTCAACCTGACGCTTCGCATGTTCATCAGAGACAAAATTAGTGAGGTTCGCGAAGACTTCAGCTGGGGCGCTTTCCATATTGTCAATTACCACAAATTTATGAGTGCGGCTCTAAGAGGGTGTAGACAAAATCAAGTAGTAAGCCGACGGGCCAGCATGCGAGCTTCAGCCAACCATACCCATGCCG
>NZ_PJQQ01000109.1:0-506 GCF_002858665.1 Pseudomonas sp. FFUP_PS_473 | reverse complement strand
TCAACGGTGATGCTGCCTTCTTTCGCGCCCGCGGCGATGGTGACGACCTGGTTGTTGCTCAGGGTCACCTTCATTTCGGTGCCGGCCGGGTTGGTCAGCGACACGGTGTAGACGATCTTGCCGCCTTCAGTCACTTCGCCGGTCGCGCTGACGCTCAGGCCAGTCGAATCCTGGGTGCCAGGACCATCGGTGACAGTCGTGGACGGCTTACCAACGGCTTCTACTTTCTCGTAGTTACCACCTTCAACATTGGTAATGCTGTTGGTCAGCGGTGCGTTGGTGTTGTGAACGTTGTTCGGCGCGGTAAACGGTACCGAACCCGACGATTCACCGACCGGGATGGTGATGGTCTGGCCGTTGGCCAGGGTCACCACCAGCGGGGTACCGGTAACCGGGGCGTTGACCGACGCGGTGTAGGTGACGACGCCACCTTCAGCCACGCTTGGTGTGGCGCTCAGGGTCACGGTGGTGGTGTCAATGGTGTCGGTGACGACAGTCACTGCCGC